>NZ_JCACER010000107.1:0-241946 GCF_059502445.1 Kumtagia sp. | reverse complement strand
ATTCACCAATAACTTTCCCCGGACAGCCCTGCCCTTGTGGGGAGGGGTTAGGGGTGGGGGTAAGTTTGTATGCGCGATCGCCGGCTCAAGCCGGCCAGCGGGCGATCAGCTCGGCGGCGCGGCGGCCGATCATCATGCAGGTCGGGGCGATGTTGACGCTGACTATGGTCGGCATGATCGAGGCGTCGGCGACGCGCAGGCCCGGCACGCCGATGACGCGCAGCTCGGGATCGACCACATTCCGCGGGTCGGCCGGATCGCCCATCCGGCAGGTACCGGCGGGGTGATAGCCGGTCGTCACCGTTTCGCGCACGAAATCGGCGATTTCCTCGTCGTCCCGGCAGTCCGCGCCGGGAGCAAGCTCGGCGCCGGCCCAGCCCTGCATCGCCGGCGCCGCGAACAGCCGGCGCGCGGCTTTGACGCCGCCCACCATGATGCGCATGTCGTAACCCTCGGGATCGCTGAAATAGGCCGGATCGACGGCGGGATGATCGTAAGGGCCGGGCGACGAGAGGCGCACGCTGCCCTCGCTTCTCGCCCGGTTGACCGTGAAATAGGCGGCGAAACCGAAAGGGGCGGATGGATAGCCGGCCGGTGCCGTCTGCTGCTCGAACAGCTCCGGTCCGAGCTGGATCTCGATATCGGGCCAGGGCGCATCCGGCTCGACGCGCTCGAACAGGACGCCGGCATAGTTCCAGACCTCGTCGCGCGCCAAGGGCCGCGTCGCCGCGATATTCACGCAGGCGGCGGGGTGGTCGAGCAGATGGCGCCCGACGCCGGGAAGGTGCCTGCGCACCTCAAGTCCGAACTCGCGCAGATGATCGGCCGAGCCGATGCCCGACAGCATCAGCAGCTTCGGCGTCTCCAGCGCGCCGGCTGACAGCACGACCTCGCGGCGGGCGCGGATCGGTCCGCGGCTGGTCTCGACGCCGGTCACTTCGTTGCCGGGCCCGAACAGCAGCCGCTCCACCACGGTCTCCGTCAGCACGAAGAGATTGGCCGGAAGGGAGGACGGCGGCCGCAGGAAGACGACCGACGTCGACTGCCGGTACGCTCCGGACTTGCTCATCCGGTAGTCGCCCATGCCGATATCGAAGGGGGTGCTGAAGTCGATGCGTTCAAAGCCGGACTGGCGCGCCGCGTCGAACAGCACGCGGTGCGAATCGAGGTCGGCCGCCTGGATCTCGACCTTGATGCTCGCCTCGAGCGCCTCGAAATGCGGAAGGATCGCGTCGGGTCCCCATCCCAGCGCGCCGGCGGCGGCCCAGTCGTCGAAATCGCTGGCAGGCGGCCGGAACCAGATGCAGGTGTTCTGCGAGGTCGAGCCGCCCAGCACCCGGCTCACCGGATAGCCGAAGCCCCCGTTTCCCCGCGTCGGCGGCACGATCGGGATGCGCGTTCCGAGCGGGCCGGTGGGAACCTCGCGGTAGCGCCGGAAATCCAGCACCTCGTCCTTGTCCGCGTCGCTCGGACCGATCTCCAGCAGCGCCACGCTGGCGCTCGTCCTGTCGGCCAGCGTCCTGGCGAGCACCGCGCCCGCACCGCCGCCGCCGACCACGACATAATCGAATTCCAGCCCGTGCACCGCCGATCGTCCCGCCTGCACCAGCCTATTTTCCGCCGCGCCGGCGCGCGAACTCTTCGCTACGCACCCGGTCGAAATCCGTCGGCTGGCCGGTGCGGGCCGTCAGCCCGCCGTCAGCAACCAGTGCCGCGCCGGTGACGAAGGAGGCCTGGTCGGAGGCCAGGAACAGGATAGCCTCGGCAAGCTCCTCCGCCCGGCCCATACGGCCGAGCGCGCAGGCCTGGTCGTATTGCGTAAAAGCTTCCGGCGGCAGCGTCGCCAGCATGCGCTCGGAGGCGACGGGGCCGGGGCAGATGGCGTTGACGCGGATGCCGTTCAGTCCCTCCTCCCATGCCAGCGACTGCGTCAGCGAGATGATGCCGGCCTTTGCCGAGTTGTAGGCGGCCCAGCCGGGATCGCCGCGCAGGCCCGAGATGGAGGCCATGGTGACGATGCTGCCCCTGCCCTGCCGGCGCATCGCCGGCAGTACCTCCTGGCAGGCGACCAGCGTGCTGCGCACGTTCAGCCGGTAGAGGCGGTCCCATACGGACAGATCGATGTCGGCGACGAGGCCTGGCGCGCTGCCGCCGGCGATGTTGATCAGCACGTCGACGCGGCCGGCCGCCGCCATCGCGGCCTGGAGGGCGGCGCGGAGCCTTTCCTCGTCCAGCACGTCGGCCTCGAGTGCGGACACTTTTGCACCGGAGGCGGACAGTTCCTCGGCCAGCGCCCGCGCGACGTCCGCCTTGACGTCCAGCGCGTAGACGGCCGCGCCTTCCGCCGCGAGCTGGCGCACGCAGGCAGCACCCATGCCGTCGGCGCCGCCCGAAACGATGGCGACCTTGTCCTGGAACCGAGCCATGATCCGCTCCTCTATGGCGGCGCCACAACGCGCCGGATTCGTCTCCCGGGAACCGCCCGGACGGCTCATGCGAGCAATGCAGATTATTCCGAATACCGCAACAGTCTTCCAAGGAATGCTACACTTCCCCCGGGAAGGACGGCGGGGAGCGTCGGCCGCAAGTCGCGGCCGCCTTCACGTCCGCTCGACGAGAGCGGCCGCGGTCGCCCGTCCGAGGGCGAGCGAATGTCGTGGGCTCCATATGTCCGGTGCGTCCCGCGCCCCCCGGTAGCGGCCGATCGGCAGTTCCAGCGTGATGGCGGCGGCGCCGAAGCGGCGCTCCACCGCCGGCGCGCACATGCCCGCAAGCAGGTCGGGCGACGGCGGCTCGCTCCAGGGATAGCGCCGGCCGAAAGCCACGTCGGAGGAGAACTCGGCCAAGCCATGCTCGAAGTCTTCGCGCAGGCGGGAGAGCCGCTCGGGCGTTTCCATCCATTCGTCGAGCACGTCGAGATAGACAGTGCCCATCTCGAAATCGGTATGGACGTCGAGCAGCACGTCGACGCCCCTGCCCTCCATCGCGTCGAGCAAAGTCGCGACCTCCGGGCACGCGGCGTGACCTTCGCCCCAATGGCGGTTGGGGTCCTGGCCCAGCGGGTTGGTGCGGAGAAATCCGCGGCGCATGCCGCCCGGATTGGCGACGGGGACGACGTGAAATCGTTTCCCGGGCGTTGCCGGCCCGCCTTTCAACAGCGCATCGACGAATCCTTCGGCGAACCAGAGCGCCGGGTGCTCGCTGCCGTGCTGGCCGCAAACGATCCATATCTGCCGTGCCGATGCGTCGCTACCGAGAGCGAACCTCGCCGCCCGCCCCGCCTTCGTGACCCCCGGCACGACCTGGCCGGCGGGACTGGCGGCGACCCGCTGCGCAAGCCTGGCAAGCCGCGCCTGCCGATAGGGCGGAAACAGGGCATAGGACACGACCGAACCTGGAACGGCATGCGAAAAGGTGACGATGCCGTCCGCATGAGCGGCACGAAGCGGCCTCCACCGTCCGCCGGCGGGCTGGACCCAGACGATGCAGTCCTCCCAGCCACGCGGATAGCTCGACGCGCCCGCATTGACGATGCGGATGGGCACAGCACCGTCGGCGCGGACGCGGAAATGAAACCACTGATACGCGCCGGTCAGCGGATCGGGCTCGATCTCGACGTCGAGGGAGTTGCCGTCGAAGGGGACGGCCAGCCGGCCGTTGCCGGAGGGGGAGGCGCCAAGCAGATCCGCGAATGGTTCGACCGTCATGCTCTCGTCTCCCTCACCTCTCCGCATGTCCGGCGTCTTAGCCGGGCGGCCCGCCGTCGCGACTGTAATCCTTCCGTCGAAACCGCATTTGGTCGGTTTTGCCATGTTTGCCGCCAACAAGAGCAATTCCATTGTGGCATGGCATGCCGTTGAGGACGGTTTGGCTTAACAGTCCAGGGCTTGCAATTGTATCAAAATAAAAAACCGTATTCCAAATACTGAGATTCTGGGCTAGCGTCCCCAGCCAGGGAACAGACGCAGCCGCCATCGTCGGCGCAGGTGATCACGCCTCGATTGGAGCACTCAGAGATCACGTGAGGCGCGCGGCACGGAGCCGCCGAGTTCAAGGGGGTTGCATGTACGGGAAAGACATTCTTCGGCTGTCGCGCCGCAAGGTTCTGGCTGGCACGGGGGCGGCTCTGGCGGCCGGCCCGCTTTCGGTGGCCCTGCATGTGCCGAAGAGCTGGGCGCAGGCCAAGACGCTGCGGATCGCGGCGGGAGAGGCCGACGGCGCCACCGGCACCATGGATCCGGCGCAGAGCACGGCCGATCCGGATGCCGCCCGCATCAACCTTGTGTTCGAGCGCCTGACCGTGCTCGACGACGCGTTCGCGGCCGCGCCGCAGCTTGCGAAGTCGTGGGAATCCAACGCCACCGGCGACGAGTGGACGTTCAAGCTGCAGGAAGGCGTGAAATTCCACGACGGCGAGGCGTTCACGGCCAAGCACGTCGTCCACACCTACAAGCGGCTGCTCGATCCGAAGACGGCGTCGCCCGGCGCCTCCTCGATGGCGGCGATCGATCCCGACGCCATCGCGGCGCTCGACGACCACACGGTCCGCTTCAAGCTGAAGACGGCCACCGTCGAGTTCCCGGCGCTGATCGCCAATCGCTTCACCTACATCCTGCGCGAAGGCCAGCCCGAGTCGGAGTTGCGGACGGCGGGCATCGGCACCGGGCCGTTCAAGGTCAAGCAGTTCGTGCCGGGCGAGGACGTCAGCACGTTCGTCAAGAACGAGAATTACTGGCGTCCGGGCCTGCCCAAGGTGGACGCTGTCGAGCTGCGCGCCATTCCGGAGGAATCGGCGCGTATCGCGGCGATCGAATCCGGGCAGATCGACCTCGTCTGGGATCTCGGCCGCGCCGGCGTCGCCGGCCTGCAGAAGAACCCCGACATCAAGGTGGTGACCACGCGCTCGCCCTTCGTGCTGACGCTGAGCTGCTGGGCCGACACGCCGCCCTTCGACGACGTCCGCGTGCGCCAGGCGATGAAATACGTCGTCGACCGCGAGCAGATGCTGCAGCTGGTGCTGCGCGGCTACGGCAACATCGGCGACGACAATCCGGTGGCGCCGTGGATCGAGTACGCGCTGCAGGCAGAGACGCGGGCGCGCGACATCGAGAAGGCAAAGGCGCTGCTGGCCGAGGCCGGCCATCCCGACGGCATCGACGTCGAGCTCTTCACCTCCGAGACGACGCCCGGCTTCATCGAGATGGCGACGCTCTACCAGGCCATGGCTTCGGAAGCCGGCATCCGCGTCACGCTCAACAAGGCCCCCGCCAACGACTACTGGAGCGCGGTGTGGCTGAAGCAGCCCTTCGTCTGCTCGTCCTGGTCGGGCCGCGGCGCCGACGACGCGCTCGCCGCGCCCTATCTGTCGACGTCGGACTGGAACGAGACGCACTGGAAGCGCCCCGAGTTCGACGCCTTCATCAACGAGGCGCGTGCCTCGACGGACGTCGCCAAGCGCACCGAGCTCTACCAGAACGCCCAGCGCCTGCTGCGCGACGACGGCGGCGCCATCATCTCGATCTTCCCGGACGCGCTGTCGGCGACCCGCGCCAACATCTCCGGCTGGAAGCTGCATCCGCAGCAGTCGACCAAGGATTTTTCCGAAGTCGAGATCGGCTGACCGTCGCCCATGTCGAGACTGGTGCTGACACGGATCGGGATGGCTTTGATCAGCCTTCTCGCCGTGTCGGCGATCATCTTCTGGTGCGTCGAGCTGCTGCCGGGCGATGCCGCCGAGCGCATCCTCGGCCGCAACGCCACGCCCGAGTCGCTCGCGCTGCTGCGCGAGACGCTGAACCTGCACCTGTCCGCGCCCGAGCGATACCTGACATGGCTGTCGAACCTGCTGTCGGGCGATTTCGGCACCTCGCTGGTCGCCGACCGGCCGGTGCTGGACTACATCGCCTCGCGCATCGCCAACACCGCGCTGCTGTCGGGCTTCGCGCTCATCCTCTACATCCCGATCTCGATCGCGCTCGGCGTGATCACCGCCATCAACCGCGGCAGGATGGCCGACCATGCGATCTCGGTCGTCGTGCTCATCTTCATGTGCCTGCCGGAATTCGTCATCGGCATCCTGCTGATCTCGATCTTCGCGATCAAGCTGGCCTGGCTGCCGCCGCTCGCCCTGATCGGCCAAGCGAACGGCTTCGGCGACCTGCTGCGGCTGATCGCCCTGCCGACCATCACCATCGTGGCGGCCATGTCTGCCTATGCGGTGCGCATGATGCGCGAGAGCCTGATCGAGGTGCTGGACTCCAGCTACGTGCTGATGGCGCGGCTGAAGGGGCTGCCCACCTGGCGCGTGCTCCTGTTCCACGCCCTGCCCAACGCGCTCGGGCCGGCGATCAACATCACCGCCCTCAACGTCGCCTGGATGATCGGCGGCGTGGTGGTCGTCGAGGCGGTGTTCGAATTCCCCGGCATCGGCCGGCTGATGGTGGATTCGATCAGCCACAAGGACGTGCCCGTCATCCTCGCCATCAGCATGGTGATGACCGGCGCCTACATCGCGACCAACCTGATCGCCGATGTGCTCGTCATCCTGCTCAATCCGAAGCTCCGCTAGGATGAGCGTGCAGCAACAGGATGCCGGGGCGCCGCGGGCGAGCTTGAGGCTGGCCCGTCCCGGCCTGTCGGCAAGCGGCTGGGTCGGCGCCGCCATCATCCTCGTCTATGTCGTGGTGGCGCTGACCGGGGCTGCCTGGGCGCCCTATGGCGCGACCGCGATCCTGACGGGCAGCCCGTTCGAGGGCGCCTCGCTGCAGCATCCCTTCGGCACGGACAATCTCGGCCGAGACGTGTTCAGCCGCGTCGTGCTCGGCACCCGCTCCGTTCTGACCATGACCTTCGCCGCGACCTTGCTCGCGGTGGCGGTCGGCGGCCTGATCGGCATCGTGTTCGGCTACCTGCGCAACTGGGTCGACGAGATCGGCATGCGCATCATCGACATCCTGATCAGCATTCCGACCCTGGTGCTGGCACTGCTCATCATCAGCGCGGTCGGCAACAGTCTGTGGCTGGTCGTGCTCACCGTCGCGTTCCTGTTCGCACCTCGCGTGGCGCGCGTGGCGCGGGCGGCGACGCTCACCGTCGTCACCAACGACTATGTCGCGGCGGCGCTAGCGCGCGGCGAATCCACGCTCAGCATCTGCCTGCGCGAGATCCTGCCCAACATCACCGGCGTCATGCTGGTCGAGTTCGCCATCCGCTGCGCCTTCGCCATCATCTTCATCGGCTCGCTCGGCTTCCTCGGCTTCGGCGCGCCGCCGCCGACGCCAGAATGGGGCCTGATGATCAACGAGGCGCGGGCCAACGCCACCAACTCGCTGTGGCCGGTGCTTGCGCCCGCCACCGCCATGGCGGTGCTGGTGATCGGCATCAACCTGTTCGCCGACGATCTCTCCCGGCTGATCGACCGTCCCGGCCAAAGCAGCGCGGAGGCGAAGTGACCGCCTCGCAGCCATTCGTCGCGCAAGTGAAAAGCCTGTCGGTCGACTATCACGGCGACCGCGGCTGGTCGCGCGCCGTCGACGGCGTCTCCTTCGAGATCGCCAACGGCGAGGCACTCGGGCTCGCCGGCGAGTCGGGCAGCGGCAAGACCACCGTCGCCTACAGCCTGATGGGCGAGCAACGCGGCGCGAGCCGCGTCGGCGGCGGGCAGGTGCTGTTTCGCGGCCGCGACATCTTCGCGATGCCGGAGCGCGAGCTGACCGCGATCCGCGGCCGCTCGATCGGCTTCGTGCCGCAGAACCCGATGGCCAGCCTGACGCCGTCGATGAAGGTCGGTCACCAGATCGGCGAGATGCTGACGTTCCATTCCGTGCCGGTCCCGCAAGGCGTCGGCGCACGCGTCGTCGAGCTACTGGATTCCGTCGGCATCCAACAGCCGGCCAAGGCGGCGCGGCGCTACCCGCACGAGCTGTCGGGCGGCCAGCAGCAGCGCGTCGCCATCGCCATGGCGCTCGCCTGCCGCCCCGACCTCGTCGTCCTCGACGAGCCGACGACCGGCCTCGACGTGACGACGCAGAAGCGCATCCTGCAACTGCTCGCCGAGCTCAAGCGCGAGACCGGCGTGTCGATGCTCTATGTCAGCCACGACCTCGCCTCGCTCGCGCAACTGTGCGAGCGGGTCGCTGTCATGCAGAAGGGCAGGCTGGTCGAGGTGGCCGACACGGCAAGCCTGTTCGAGCGGCCGCAGCACGACTACACGCGCAAGCTGATCGCCGCGATCCCGCGCATCGACCGGCCGCCCGCCGGCCACCCTGGCACGACCCCGGCCGGTGAGGACGAAGCGCCGAACCTGCTCGAGGTGGAAAACCTGACGGTCAGCTATGCCCGCCGCGGCCTGCTCGGCTTCGGCAAGTTGCCCGCCGGCGCCGACACGGTGAAGGGCGTCAGCTTCAGCGTCCAGCGCGGCCAGACGTTCGCGCTAATCGGCGAGAGCGGCAGCGGCAAATCGAGCATCGCTCGCGCCGTGGCCGGCCTGGCGCGGCCGCGCCTCGGCACCATCCGCTTCGCCGGCACGCCGCTGGCGGCGCTGGCGCGGCAGCGGCCCTTGCAGCTGCGCCAGAAGATCCAGATCATCTTCCAGAACCCGGACAGTTCGCTCAACCCGCGCAAGACGGTGCGCAGCATCCTGTCGCGGCCGCTCGCCATGTTCGGCCGGCTGGACGCCGCCGGGCGCGAGGCGAGGGTCGCCGAGCTGCTGCAGGCGGTGCGCCTCGACCCGGCCTATGCGGACCGCCGCCCGCACCAGCTCTCGGGAGGCGAACGGCAGCGCGTGGCGATTGCCCGGGCGCTCGCCGCCGATCCCGAGCTGATCATCTGCGACGAGATTCTTTCGGCGCTCGACGTGTCGGTGCAGGCGAGCATCCTGCAACTGCTCGAGACGCTGCAGCGCGAGCGCGGCCTGACCTACCTGTTCATCTCGCACGACCTGGCTGTCGTGCGCTGGTTCGCGCAGCAGATCGGCGTGCTCAGCCAGGGCGCCTTCTGCGAGATCGGCGACACCGAGACGACGCTGAGCGCGCCCTCCAGCCCCTACACCATACAATTGCTCGACGCCGTGCCGCGGATCGGCGCAAGCCCGGCAGCAGCGGCGTCCGAGCCCGAACGGAGACCCTGATGGAAGCCAAGAGAAGCGTGCCCTACGCCCGCACCGAATTCGCCAGCCTGACCGGCGTGCCGCCCTATGCACGCACCGGCATGCGCTCGCGCGCCGGCCTGAAGCGCACGGCCTTCTATCCGACGATCGGCGCCATCGCGACCGACTTCAAGCTGCACAACACCTATCTCAAGCCCGACCAGTTCACCGACGCGGTCGAGGAATACTGGGCCTGCCGCAAGGTCGCCGGCCTGTGGGACGTCACCGGCGAGGAGATCATCGAGATCGCCGGCCCGGACGCTCTGCCGCTGCTCGACAGCCTGGTTCCGCGCGACCTGACGCGTATGAAGGACGGGCAGTGCTACTATGCCATCATGTGCTACGACTTCGGCGGCATCGTCGAGGACGCCGTGCTGGTGCGCTTCTCCGCCGAAAAATTCTGGTGGATCGGCGGACCGGGGAACTCCGAGCTGTGGATCTACGCCCACGCGCAGGGCAAGCGCGTGACGGTGACAAGCCACCTCGACACCATCCATGTCGCCAGCATCCAGGGCCCGCAATCGCGCGACATCCTGCAGAAGGTCTGCGCTGCCGACCTGTCGCGCGTGCCGTTCTACTGGTCGGTGGAGACCGAGGTCTGCGGCGCACCGGTCGTCATCTCGCGCACCGGCTACACGGCGGAGCTCGGCTACGACATCTACGTGCCGGTCGGGCACGGCGCAAAAATGTTCGCCGAGCTGTGGGACCATTGCCGCTCCGCCGGTGTCAAGCTGGCCGGGAGCCGCGCGCTCAACCTGCGGCGCATGGAGGCGTCGATCCTCAATTTCGGCCACGACTTCGACTGGCAGCACAATCCGACCCAGGTGGGGCTCGGCTGGATGATCAACGAGAGCAAGGGCGGCTACCGCGCCAGGGACCTGCTGGTCAGAGTCAAGCAGGAAGGGCCGGCGACGCAGCTCGCGGGCCTCAGCCTCGCCGGCCCGGAGGTCCCGATCGACGGCGACCGCGTGACGCTGGACGGCCGCGACGTCGGCTTCGTCACCTCGGCGACGCTGTCGCCGCAACTCGGCCATCCCATCGCCATCGCCTTCCTGGAGACGCCGGCCACCAGCCACGGCACCGCCCTGCGGGTAGTGGCGGGTGATCGCAAGCTCGCCGCGACGGTCGTGCCGATGCCGTTCTTCGACCCGGAGCGCAGGCTTTCCAAGGTGTGATGCGGGAACGAGGGCGCTGGAAGCGGGCTCTTGGTGTCAGAGCGAGGCAAAGCCGGCATCCGGGCTATTCGACGGTGGCCGCCTTGCGTGCCCGGGCGGCCGTCTTCCTCGGCGCGGCCGTCGCAGCGACGGCCGTCGGCTCCACCACGCCGAAGCCGAGATCGGCCTCGATCCGCCGACCTGCGGTGAGGACGGCGCGGATGGTGGCGTCGATGTCGCGCTGGCGCATGCGCTCCTCCGGGCCGGCGACGCCGATGGCGCCGATGACCTCGCCCGACGGGCTGCGGATCGCCGTGGAGAAGCCGAGCACGCCGGCACGGTACTCGCCGCACGTCTCGGAGTAGCCGCGCTGGCGGATCAGCTCGAGGTCGGCGCGAAGCTCAGCCGGGGTGCGCACGGTGTTCTCGGTGAAGCGCTTGAGATTGCCGCTGACGCGGCGGATCGTCTCCTCCGGCAGGTAGGCGAGCATGGCCTTGCCGGTCGAGGAGCAATAGGCGGGGGCACGGTCGCCGACATTGACATAGGTGCGCACGGCATGGATGCCGTCGGCCTTGTCGAGGTAAAGAACCCCCTCCCCGTCGAACACCGAGAGATGCGTGGTCTCCTCGGTGACTTCGGCCAGCTCGCGCAGGTGACGGGCGGCATAGGCCCTGAGATCGAGCCGGGAATAGACGCGCACGCCGAGCTCCCACAGCCGCAGCGTCGCCTTGTAGGTGCGAGCATCCGCGTCGCGCGCCACGTAGCCGCATTCCTCGAGGGTGCGCAGCAGCCGGTGGACGTTGCTCTTGCTCATTCCGCATTCGGCGGCAAGATCGGTCAGCGTGCGGCTCCCCGGGCTGCGCGCCAGCGCCTCGAGCACCTTGAGGCCTTTGACGACCGTGGTTTCCATCCCGTTCTCCCGACCTCGGCTTCGGCAAACCGTGCCCGGTTCTTCAACCGGCACGGCCGCTCATCCGCTTCCTGTCGAAAGGCTGTAGCGCGGCCCGCGAAAAATTCCAATATTTGAAACGAACCTTCAGTTTCCGCACGCAGCGAATCGACGCGGCAGACCAGTTCGCCGCGTCTCGCCGGCCCCTTCACCTGCCCCTTCGCCCGAGCCTTCCAAGGACGACCCGCGCCGCATTGTAGCCGGGCACGCCAGTGACGCCGCCGCCCGGATGGTTGGAGGCGCTGCACAGGAACAGGTCGCGCACCGGGGTGGAGTGATCGGCGAAGCGTGGCACGGGGCGCCGGAAGAAGAGCTGGCTGAGCCTCAGGTCGGCATGGTGCGGATTGCCACCAGGCAGGCCGAACTGCTCCTCGTAGTCGGCGGCGAGCATGACGTGCTTGTGCAGGTAGGTGCCCGGCCAAGTCGGCGCGAACGCCGCGATCGTCTCCAGCACGCGCCCCACGACCGCCTGCTTCGTCGCCTCGCCGTGGTCGGCGCCCGGACCTGAGGGGATGTGGCCGCCATAGATGCTGAGCAGGTGATGACCTTTCGGGGCGAGCGATGGATCGACGACGGACGGTGCCTGGACGGTGAGATAGGGCCGCCGCGACGGCTGCCCCGCCTGAAGATCGGCAAAGGCCTGTTCGAGATAGGCGACGCTCGGCGCGATCGTCACCTGGGACGGATCGCCCTGGCCGTATCCGGAGGCCTCGATGCCTTCCCATTTCGGCAACTCCTCCACGGCGAGATGCACCTTGAAGGCCGTCGCCTGACCGCCGAAGCCGCGGATGCCGCGCAGGAATTCCGTGGGCAGCGCCTTCTCGTCGACGAGGTTCAGGAAAGTGTGCCTGGCCGACGCGTTGGAGATGACCAGCCGGGCGCGGATCTCGTCGCCGTTCGCCAGCACCACGCCCTCGGCCCTGCCGTCGGCGACGAGGATGCGGGCCACCTCCACATCCACCCGCGTCTCCATGCCGAAGCGCGCGCCGGAGCGGGCGATCGCCTCGGTGACGGCGCCCATGCCGCCGCGCACCAGGCCGGTGCCGCCGGCGGGCGTGGTGTTGTCGCGCAGATAGCCGCGCAGCAGGAAATAGGCGGTGCCTTCGGTATGGAAGCCGACGCTCTGGCCCGAGCCGCCGGCGGGGTAGTAGCCGAGGATCGCCTTGACCGCGTCGGACTCGAACCAGCGGCTCAGATAGTCGTAGGCACTCATGGTCAACAGGTCGGCCACGTCGTGGAAGCGGCCGACCATGCCGCGGTTGCGCCACGCGAACATGGCCATGTCGCGCAGATTGCGCGGCCCGAGCACACTCGGATCGAACGGGATCTCCCACATGAGTTGCCGGAAGATCGGCCCGAGCCGCGCCAGATGGTCGAGATAGTCCGGATAGGCCGATGCGTCCTTGCCGGAGAACCGTGCGAACTGCTTGGCCAGGCGGTCGGTCTCGCGCCAGAGCACTATGGGGCCGGCGCCCTCGATCGGCTGGACGATCGGCGGCGTCGCCAAAACCTCGTAGCCGAACTTCTGCAATTCGAGGTCGAGGATCACCCGCGGCTGCAGCAATCCCAGCATATGCGCGGCGGTGCTGACCTTGTAGCCCGGCCAGACCTCCTCCGTCACGCAGGCGCCGCCGAGCAGCCCGCGCTTTTCGACCACGCAGACCTTCAGCCCGGCCTTGGCCAGGTAGGCGCCGCAGACGAGGCCGTTATGTCCGGCCCCTACGATGACGACGTCATGCTTCATGCTGGTTTCTTGCTCTCGCTCGCGGCTGGTCCGGCGTGACGGTGCCACATCGCGCCGCCGTGAAGCCCGCGCTGGGCATCACTTCAACGGATGGGATTTGTTCCGAATAATGATATACTGTCGTGTATGTTGACATTTTTGGCGACCAGGTGCTAGCTCTTTCTCCCGTGGCGCCCTTGTCTTCGGCGTCTTCCGTGAGCACTTGAACCCGGCATGCGGCGGGCGACCCATCCGCGGATGGCGACGCGCCACGGGACTTGCAACGCTGCCGCCGTCGGCCGAAGGAAGGACATCGCCATGACTGCGAGACGCAACCGGCCGCAGGGCTTCTCCACCCGGGCGATCCATCTCGGCTACGATCCCGCGGAGCATGACGGGGCGCTGACGCCACCCATCTACATGACCTCGACCTTCGCCTTTGAGACGGCCGAGGCAGGGTCGGAAATGTTCCGCGGCGAGCGCGCCGGCTACATCTACGGGCGCACCCGCAACCCCACCCAGACCATCCTCGAAGAGCGCATGGCGAGCCTGGAGGGTGGCGAAGCGGCGATGACGGCGGGCTCCGGCATGGCCGCCATATCGAGCGTCATGCTCACCATCCTCAATCCGGGCGACGAGGTGATCGTCGACCACACGATCTACGGCAACACCTTCGCCTATTTCACCCAGGCGCTCACCCGCTTCGGCGTGATCGTCCATCTCGCCGACTTCACCCGACCCGAGACGGTGGCGGAACACGTCGGCGAGAAGACCAGGGCGGTCTTCTTCGAGACGCCCGCCAACCCGAACCTGCGCGTCATCGACATCGCAGAGATCGCGCGCATCGCCGGCCGCGCCGGCGCGGTCGTGATCGTCGACAACACCTTCGCGACGCCGGCGCTGCAGCGGCCGCTGGAATTCGGCGCCGACGTCGTCGTGCATTCGGCCACGAAATATCTGGGCGGCCATGGAGACCTGCTCGGCGGCATCGTGGTCGGCACGGCCGACATGATCAAGCAGGTGCGGACCACCGGCCTGCGCTGGATGACGGGCGCGACGCTGTCGCCCTTCAACTGCTTCCTGCTGCTGCGCGGGCTGAAGACCCTGGAGCTTCGTCTGGAACGGCATTCGGCCTCGGCCATGGCGGTCGCCCGGCTGCTGGAAGACCATGGCAAGGTCGCCAGCATTTCCTATCCGGGGCTGGAATCCTTCCCGCAGTTCGACCTCGCCAGGCGCCAGATGTCGGCGCCGGGCGGGCTGATCGCCTTCGAGCTCGACGGCGGCATGGACATGGGCATGGCGTTCATGAACAAGCTGTCCCTCGTCACCCGGGCGGTCAGCCTCGGCGACACGGAAACGCTCATCCAACATCCTGCCTCGATGACCCACGCGACCTACGGCCCCGAGGAGCGCGCCAGGCACGGCATCGGCGACGGCCTGCTGCGGCTTTCCGTTGGGCTGGAAAACGTCGACGACATCCTCGACGATCTCGACCAGGCGCTGAACGCGCTCTGAACCGGAACGGCCGTCAGCCATCGCCGGCGACGGCAAGGGCGTCGCGGCCGGTGACGGTGAAACCCATCGACACGAAGCGCTCAGCCGCCGTCTCCAGGGTCGGCGACCGGTGGCATGATCGAAGCCAGGATCATTTTTCGTCCTCCTTCGGCTGTCGGGACATGCTCGCGGTGCGCGAAAACCGGTCGAGGCGAAACGCCGCTGGGTCGACGCAGGGCGGCTCGCCGCAGATCATCTCCGCCGCGAGCCGTCCCGCCCCCGGCCCGATGCCGAAACCGTGGCCGGAAAAGCCGGTCGCCATGAACAGGCCGGAGACGGCGGTGACCGGACCGATCACCGGCAGCGCGTCCGGCATGACGTCGATCAGGCCGCCCCACCGGCCGGCAATGCGCATGCCGGCGAACACCGGATAGGCCTCGGCGATTTTTTGCGCCGCCTCCCTCAGCACCCAGCCGGCCGGCTCGGGATCGGCGATGCGAACCTGCTCGAACGGCGTGATCTCGTCCGGCTGCCAATGCCGGGCAAGGCGCGCCTCCTCGACGAAGCGGCGGCCGATGCGCAGCCGCAGGCTGCGCAGGCCGGCTGCGAAGGCCGGGCGGAAGTCGGAGAGCAGGCGGAAACTGTCGGGAACGATGTCGAAGATCGTCGCGTCGGCCTGCGAGACGATGTAGCCGCCGTCGCGCCGCTTGCGCCAGCCGAAGCGCCGGCCGGCGACCGAGACTTCCGGCCCGCCCGGCAGGGGATGCGTGCGCATCACCGAGCCCATCACCTTGAGCTGCGGCAGGTCGATGCCGAGATTGCCGGCGAACAGGCGCGACCAGATGCCGGCGGCCAGAAGCACGGCGCCGCAGGCGATCGGCCCTCTTTCGGTCACGACCCTGGAAAGCCGTCCGCCCTGCGTTTCGATGCTCCTGACCGCGCATCCGGAATGGATGCTCGCGCCCGCGGCCTTTGCCGTCCTAGCGATCGCGGCCGCCGCCGTGTCCGGCTCGGCGCCGCCGTCGGACGCGGTGTAGAGACCGCCCCGCCCCGGCTGCGCGCCGCCCGGCACCAGTTGCGCGGCTTCCGCGGCGGTGACCATCCTGCTGTCCAGCGCATGCGGCCGGACCGAAGCGAGCCATGCCTCGTAGCCCGCCTCGTCGTTGCGGCTGCGGCCGCCGAGATAGAGGATGCCGGTGGTGCGGAAGCCGGTGTCGAGCGCCCCGAACACGGCCGGGTCGCGCCAGTCGCGCATGCTCTGCCGCATCAGCGGGATTTCGGCGGGATGGCGCAGCGTGTTGCGGCACCAGCCCCAGTTGCGCCCCGACTGCTCGCCGGCGATGGCGCCCTTCTCGCAGAGCGCTACCGACAGCCCGCGCCGCGCCAGATGCCACGCCGCCGACACGCCGACGATGCCGCCGCCGATGATGACGACGTCGACCGACTTCGGCAGGACGGCGTCCGGCGCGACCTGGCGCAGTTGCAGGGCGTAGCGCGAGGCGTCGAGGTCGCCCATGCCGGCCCGCGTCAGGCCTTTTTCGCCGCGCCGGCGGTCAGCTTCGGGGTATCGTCGCGCTGCCCCCATTCATGCCACGAGCCGTCGTAGAGCTTCCAGTCCTTGTTGCCGGCACGCTCGATCATGAAGCCGAGGATAGCGGCGGTCACGCCGGAGCCGCAGGTGGCGATCACCGGGCCGCCGACATCGGCGCCGGCATCGGCGAAGACTTTCGCGGCGGTTTGCGCATCGACGAAGGCAAAATTGTTCGCCGGATCGAAGAATTTCTGCCAAGGCGTATTGATCGCGTTGGGCATGTGGCCGCTGGCGACGCCGGGATAGCCGGAGCCTTCCGTCCCGTCGAAGCGGGCGGCGGTGCGCGCGTCGACCACGGTCGTGCCGCCATCGAGCGCGGCCCGCACATCGTCGGTGCCGGCGACATGGCCCGGCTTGAGCTTCGCCTCGAACACCACCGGAGCGACGTCGGGCGCGCCGCCTGCCTCGACCGGCCTGCCTTCAGCCAGCCATTTGCGGAAGCCGCCGTCGAGGATGCGCACCCTGCTGTGGCCGAAGACGCGGAACATCCACCACAGCCGCGCCGACACGTAGCCGGAATCGTAGACGACCACGGTGGTGTCGTTGCCGATGCCGAGGGCGCTGACCTCCCTCGCCCAGAGTTCCGCCGAGGGCAGCATGTTGACGTAGGGGGAGCCGGGATCCGACACCGCGCCGAGGTCGATGAAGCGGGCGCCAAGGATGTGGCCGCGACGGAAATCGTCGACGGCATGCTTGCCGGCCTCCGGCAGGTACCAGGAGCAGTCGAGCACGACGAGCCCCGGCTCGCCCAGATGTTCCGAGAGCCAGTCGGTAGTCACAAGCCATTCGCTCATCGTCGTTCTCCAGCAAGGGACGGAAAAACGGAGCCGTCCGGCCCGCGGCCTCAGCGCCGCGCCGAAGCCCCGCGCCGGCCGGGCGAGCGCAGCGCCGCCAGCAGGCCGGGCACGTCGGCCGCGCTCACGGTCTCGCCGGCATCGAGCCTGCGGTCGATCTCGGCGTAGAGCGCGCGGTAGGAGGTCTGCCGCTGCACGCGCGGCATGTCCTGGGTGATCTCGCTGACGGCGTCATGCAGCGCGGCCGGCCAGCGCGCGTGATAGGCGTCGCGCGCCGGGCCGAAGTCGAACTCCTTGAGCGGCGCGCCGTCGCGGGCGGCGCGCATCTTCCCGCGCAGCGCCTCCGTCGCCGCGCGATCGAGCCCGTCCTTCAGCGTGCCGACTACGCCGTATTTTTCACGGGCGGTATCAAGCGACACATATTCGTCGAGCACATCCTCCCACACCGTCGCCGCCGGCCGCTCGAGCGGATCGCCATAACCGCCGCCGCCCTGCGTGCCGAGGCGCAGCACATCACCGGCATCCATCTCCAGAATGTCGATCTTGCCGATGTCGCGCGGGTCGTCGCCGTCCGGGTTGAGGAGGGTGTAGCCGGTCGTGCCCGGCGTGCCGCCCTTGCGGCCGGCCGGCGGGAACAAATAACGCTCCATGTTGCGCGCGGTGATGGTGGTGAACGGCACGTTGGTCTCGAACTCGACGATCGAGCCGGTGCCGCCGCGGTAGCGGCCGGCGCCGCCCGAATCGTCGCGCAGCGAATAGCGGCGGATCAGGAGGTTCGGCATCTCGTGCTCGAGCAGCTCGGTCGGCACGTTCTTGAGGAAGTTGAGGATGACCATGGTGCCGTCGACGCCGTCGTCGACCGGCCGGCCGCCGGAGCCGCCGACCAGCGGCTGGATGACGCTGACCCTGGTCTCGCCGGTCGCCATGTCCGGCACCGATACCAGCAGGATCGAGCCCTGGCCCGAGTCGGTTGCCGGAAGCTGGTCGGGCACCGCCTGCGACAGCGCGCCGATGATGACGTCGCAGACCTTGTGCGAGGTCGAATAGCGCCCGCCATAGGCGGCGCCGGCCTCAGGATTGATGATTGTGCCCCTGGGGATGTGGACCTTCATCGGCCGCACCAGCCCGGCATTGTAGGCGATGCCGGGCTCGCGCGTGCACAGCCAGTTGACCACGCCGGTGATCAGCATCCAGTGGCCGTCCTTGCTGAAGCTCGGCAGGTTGAGCGCGGCGCGCACCTGCGGCGCCGTCCCGGTGAAGTCCATATGCATCTCGCCGCCGCCGATGGTCAGCTTCAGGTTGACGCGCAGCAGCCCCTGCCCGACCATGTCGGCCTCGATGAAGTCGCTGAAGCGGTAGACGCCGTCGGGCACGGTCGAAATGACCCGCCGGGCCTGCGTCTCGGCGTAGTCCATCACGTCGACGATGCCCTGGCTGATCTTCTCGGGTCCGAAGCGTCCCAGCAATTCCTTGACCCGCCGCTCCGCCGTCGACAGCCCGGCGATGCAGGCCTTCATGTCGCCCCAGTTCTGGTCGGCGGTCCGGGTGTTGACCAGGAACATCTTCAGGAAGGTTTCGTCGAGCCTGCCCTGGTGGAACAGTTTCTGCGGCGGAACGCGGACGCCTTCCTGGTAGATCTCGTGGCTCGACGGCGCGATGCTGCCCGGCACGCGGCCGCCGACATCCGACATGTGGACGAAGGTCCAGGCGTAGCAGATCAGCCTGCCGCCGTGGAAAATCGGCTTCCACAGGAAGATATCGTTGAGATGGGTGCACATCCCCCCGGTCGCCTCCGGGTCGTTGGTCATGAAGATGTCGCCCTCGCGCACGTCGTCGCCCATCGCCTTGACGGCGTCGTCCATCGGCATGCCGACCATCATCAGCACGCCGTAGCGGCGCGACGCGGCGAACACCTCGCCGCCGGGGCTCACCAGCACCGCGCCATAGTCCTGCGTTTCCTTGATGAAGACGGTGTGCGCGGTGCGGAACAGCGCCTGCGCCATCTCGTCGACGATCGCCTGGAAGCGGTTGCTCAGGATCTCCAGACCGATCTTGTCCTCGATCATTTCAGCCGCTCCCCGACGAGATTGAACCAGTCGTCCACCGTCACCTCGAAACCTTCGGGCACGTAGACCGTCGTGTCGTACTGCTCGACCACGGCAGGCCCGCGGAAGCGGTCGCCCGGGCGAAGCGCCGAGCGCTGCAGGACGGCGCCGGTGACGGCCCTGCCCTGCTCGTAGATCGGGCGCGACGAGGCCGGCTTGTCGCCGGCCGTCGCAAAGGGGCGCAGGTCGTCGAAACCGGGCTTTCGGGTGACGCCGACGATCTGCACCCGCGCCTCGAGGATACGGATCGGGTTGCTGCGGTCGGCGAAGCCGTAGACCAGCTCGTAGCGGTCGTGGAACCAGCGCTGCAGCGCTTCCACCGACAACGGCTCGTCCGGGAAGACGACGTTCAGCTCGAAGGACTGGCCGACATAGCAGATGTCGGCCGAGCGGATCAGGTAGGTCTCGGTGACATCGACCTGCTGCTTGTCCAGCCAGTCGCGGGCCTCGCCCTCCAGCGTCGCGTAGCAGCCGGCCAGCGTCTCGTCGGAGAGTTCCCGCGCCTCCTGCCACAGGCTGCGCACGAAGTCGGCGCGCAGATCGGCGACCAGGCAGCCTAGCGCGCAGAGCAGGCCCGGCGTCGGCGGCACCAGCACACGCCGCATGTTGAGCTCGCGGGCGAGCATGAAGACATGCGTCGGCCCGGCTGCGCCGTAGGCGAGCAGCGAGAAGTCGCCGGCGTCGACGCCGCGCCGGGCGAGCTGCGGCACCAGCTCGGCATAGATGTTGGCGGTCGCCACCTGCAGGATGGCGTCGGCGGTCTCCTCCGGAGTCTTGCCGAGACGCTCGCCCAGCGTCGCCAGCGCGGCGCGCGCCTTGTCGATGTCGAGCTTCATCTCGCCGCCGAGCAGGCCGCCCGGCGCCATGATGCCGAGCACCGCATAGGCATCGGTGACGGTCGGCTCGGTGCCGCCGCGCCCGTAGCAGGCAGGCCCCGGCCGCGCGCCGGCGCTGCGCGGCCCGACCTTCAGCACGCCCTCCGCGTCGAGCCAGGCGACGGAGCCGCCGCCGGCGCCGATCGCCGACACGTCGACCGCCGGCAGCAGCACCGGGAAGTCGCCGATGGTGTTCTCGGTGGAATAGGGTATCTCGCCGTCGACGACGGCAATGTCGACGCTGGTGCCGCCCATGTCCAGCGTGATCAGGCGCTCGTCGCCGATCATCCTGCCGATGAAGGCGGCGCCGATGACGCCCGAGGCCGGACCGGACAGCAGCGTCTCGACCGGCCGCTCGCCGGCGGCCTCGACGCTCATCACCCCGCCGTTCGACTTGGTCGAGAAGATGCGGGTCGCCAGGCCGGCGCGCTTGGTCTTGTCCTCCAGCGTGTCGAAATAGGTGCGCATGCGGGCGCCGATATACCCGTTGATGACGCTGACCAGGCAGCGCTCGTATTCGCGCTGCTGCGGCCAGAGGTCGGACGACGCGATGACGTAGAGGTCGGGGAACTCCTCCAGGATCCAGGTTTTCGCCTGCTGCTCGTGTGCCGGAAAGCGGTAGGAATGCAGGAAGCAGATGGCGATGTTCGAGGCGCCCTGCGCGACGAGGTGACGAGCGGCGGCGAGCACGTCGTCGCGCCGGATCGGCACGACCACCTCGCCGTCCTGCGCGAGACGTTCGTCCACTTCGGCGACGCGGCGGCGCGGCGCCAGCGCGCGCGGACGCGGAAAGAACAGGTCGTTGGCCTTGGGAAGCCGCAGCCGCCGCAGCTCGAGGATGTCGCGAAAGCCTCTGGTGGTCAGCAGCCCGACCTCGGCGCCGTCGCGCTCCAGGAGCGTGTTCACGCCGAGCGTCGTGCCGTGCGAGAAGTAGGCGATCTCGGACGCAGCAATGCCGTGGCGGGCATCAAGCTGGTCGAGACCGGCGATGATCGCGTCTTCCGGGTTCTGGCGGTTCGACGGCACCTTCAGGGCAACGAGCCTGCCGCTATCCTCCTCCATCAGCAGCACATCGGTGAACGTGCCGCCGATGTCTACGCCGAGGCGGTAACGCATGGACTTCTGGCTCATGGCCGGAAACGCTCCTTCAAACTGCAATGCGCGGCCGGCGGAAGGGTCGCGGCCGCCGCGGGGCCCGGCCCACAGGGCAGCCGGTATCCAGCTCGGGCACGCCTCGTTGCAGCAGACTTTACCCGCGCGAGCGCAGAATGAAAGGCAAATTGTATCGTATTTCGGATCATTGTTGTGATATTTGGAACTTCGACGCATCGACGACGCCGGCTATGACGGGATCCGGGAGCTAGGCCATGAAAGACAGCTATACCCATGTGGTCCTCGGGCTTGGCGGGCTTGGCAGCGCCGCCTGCTACTGGCTGTCGCGCCGCGCCGGCACCGACGTGCTGGGCATCGAGCAGTTCGAACTCGGCCATGGGCGCGGCGAGTCGCAGGACCATTCGCGCATCATCCGCAAGACCTACCATACCGTCCCCTATGTGCGGTTCGCCGAGCACGCCTACGAGGCGTGGGGAACCGTCGAGGAGGACAGCGGCGAGCAGCTCGTGCTGAAGACCGGGGAGCTGAATTTCTGGCCGCCGAAGACGACGCTCGACGAAGCCGCCTACAACGAGAGCATGGCGGCATGCGGCGTGCCCTATGACATCCTCGACGCGGCGGAGCTGCGGCGACGCTTTCCGCAATTCCGCTTCGACGGGGACATACATGCCGTCTACCAGCCCGACGGCGGGCTCGTCGGCGCCATCAAGGCGAACGAGGCGCATCGCCGCCTTGCGCTGCGCAACGGCGCCACCCTTCTGGACAACATGCCGGTGAAGCATATCCGCCCGGTCAACGGCGGCTACGAGATATCGGCGGGCGGACGAACCTTTTCGGCGGAGAAGATCGTCGTCGCCGGCGGCCCGTGGACGAACCGGCTGCTCGCCCATTTCGGCCTGGAACTGCCGCTGAAGGTCACGCACGAGCAGGTGACCTATGTCGACAGCCCGCATCTGGAGGAATTTTCGCCCGACCGTTTCCCGGTATGGATATGGATGATCCACGACAATTATTACGGTTTTCCGGTCTATGGCGCCGCGGGGGTCAAGATCGCGAAGGACCGCTTTTCCCCTACCGATCCGGACAGCCGCGGCTTCGATCCGGACGCCGGCAACGAGCGGGACGTGCTGCGCTTCCTCGAAGACCACATACCGACGGCGGCCGGCCCGGTGCTCTACACCAAGACCTGCCTGCTCACCCACACGCCGGACGCTGACTTCGTGCTCGACCGCATCCCCGGCCATCCGAACTGCGTCTGCGTCGTCGGCGCCACGCACGCCTTCAAGTTCGCGTCCGTCATCGGCCGCACCCTGTCGGAGCTTTTGATCGACGGGCAAACCCCCGCCGACATCTCCGCCTTCCGCTTCGACCGGGCGGCGCTATCGCTGCCGGGTGTGTGGAACCTGCCGGAAAGCTAGCTCGAAAGCCCTGAACTCCGACCTTTGAAGTTTCTCGCGAGCCCCCTCTCCGTCTCGCCCTTCGGGCTCGACACCTCTCCCCACATTCGTGGGGCGAGGAACCCAGGCTGGAGAGGCGCCGGCATCGCGGTAGCGGTTCCTCGCCCCCACGAATGTGGGGGAGAGGTGTCGAGCCCGAAGGGCGAGACGGAGAGGGGGGCGCTTCACTCGTCAGAGCTTGAGTTGAAAGGCTCCCCTCGTCTGCCGAACCGAAGCCAAACCAGCGCGGCGCTTCGCCACCATCAGGCAGCGTTCGCCTTGGCTCCGGCAATATCGGCCGCCGGCAGCAGGTCGTCGTCGATCGGAATGCCGAGCGTGGTGTTCAGCCGGTTGGTCGCAAGCATCGCCGAGCCGTAGGCGACGACCTCCACGACGGTTTCCGCACCGTATCTGGCTTCCAGCAACTTCAGCGCGGCCGGCGGCGTGGCCTTGTGCGCGACCGGCTCGCCTGCGATGCGATGGGCGATCTCGATCAGCGCCGCCTCGTCGTCGGTCGGCACGTAGCCGTCGGGATCTACGCCGTGCGCCTTGAGCGCGCGGCGGAAATAGAGCGAGCACAGCAGGCAGTGCGAATCCTCCGAGATCGCCAGCGAGAACACGTCGACGGCGCGCGCGCCGAGGCGCGAGCGCAGGCTCTCCTTGAGCGGCAGCACCGCGCCGAACAGGCGGAACGCCGGCGCCGAATGCAGCAGCACACCCTTCATGTTGGTGACCCGCCCTGCCCGCTCCTGCTCGGTCCTTGCCAGTCCGGCAAGCTCCGCCGGAGCGTCGGGTGAATGCCAATCGAAGGAGGAAACGGACATGGGGAGCTACTCTTGGGTTGTATTCCGGACGGCCGCGGAGAGCCGTCCGAACGCCTGACATCGCCCGAAATAAGACAAGCGCTTGCGAATGTGAAGGTTTCGGCCTTGGATTATCCATGGCCCAGAAGTGACCCGCGCTTGCTTCCCCTTGGCCGCCGGAACGGCTCCGGACGCGCGTCACATGTTGCGGCGCCTGCCCTCCAGAAGGTCGAGCACGCCGCGCGCCGCGTCGAGCACATTGGTGCCCGGTCCGAACACCGCGGCAACGCCGTGATCGAGCAGATAATGGTAGTCCTGGCGCGGGACAACGCCGCCGACCACCACGACGACGTCCTTCGCGCCGCGCGCCTTCAGCGCCTCGACAAGCTGCGGCGCCAGCGTCTTGTGGCCAGCCGCCAGCGACGACATGCCGACCACATGCACCTTCGCGCCGATCGCCAGGTCGGCCGCCTCCTGCGGCGTCTGGAAAAGCGGGCCGGCGATCACCTCGAAGCCGATGTCGCCGAAGGCAGACGCGATGACCTTGGCGCCACGGTCGTGGCCGTCCTGGCCGAGCTTGGCGACGAGCAGCCGCGGCGTCTCGCCGAGCACGGACGCGACATGCCGCAGCCGCGACACCAGCGTCTCGTATTCCGGCTCGCCTGCATAGGACTGGCCGTAAACGTTGCGCACCACCTTCGGCACGGCCGAATGATCGCCGAAGACTGTTCGCATGGCATCCGATATCTCGCCGAGCGTGGCGCGCGCCCGGGCGGCCTCGACCGCGGCCTCCAGCAGGTTGCCCGCGCCGCCGGCCGCTACATCGCCGAGCACGGCAAGTGCGGCGTCGACCCGCGCGGAGTCGCGCCGGCGCTTCGTCTGCTCGATGCGGGCTACCTGCGCCTCGCGCACCGCCCTGTTGTCGATGTCGAGGATGTCGATGTGGTCTTCCTGCTCCAGCCGGTACCTGTTGACGCCGACGATCACCTCGTCGCCGCGGTCGACGGCCGCCTGGCGGCGGGTCGCCGCCTCCTCGATCAGGCGCTTCGGCAGGCCGTCGTTGACGGCCTTGGTCATGCCGCCCATCGCCTCGATCTCCTCGATCAGCGCCCACGCCTTTTCGGCGAGCTCGCCGGTCAGGCTCTCGACGTAGTAGGAACCCGCCAGCGGGTCGACCACCCGGGTCACCCCGGTCTCGTGCTGCAGGATGAGCTGCGTGTTGCGGGCGATGCGCGCCGAAAATTCCGTCGGCAGCGCGATCGCCTCGTCGAAGGAATTGGTGTGCAGGCTCTGCGTGCCGCCGAGTGCGGCGCTCATCGCCTCGAAGGCGGTGCGCACGATGTTGTTGTAAGGATCCTGCTCCTGCAAGGACACGCCAGAAGTCTGGCAGTGCGTGCGCAGCATCAGCGACGACGCCTTCTTCGGCGAAAACTCCTCCATGATGCGCGTCCACAACAGCCGCGCCGCGCGCAGTTTCGCCGCCTCCATGAAGAAGTTCATGCCGATGGCGAAGAAAAACGACAGCCGCCCGGCGAAATCGTCGACATCGAGGCCCTTTTTCAGCGCCGCCCGCACATATTCGCGCCCGTCGGCCAGCGTGAAGGCCAGCTCCTGCACCAGCGTCGCCCCGGCCTCCTGCATGTGATAGCCGGAGATCGAGATGGAGTTGAACTTCGGCATCTCCTTCGCCGTATAGGCGATGATGTCGGCGACGATGCGCATCGACGGTTCCGGCGGGTAGATGTAGGTGTTGCGGACCATGAACTCCTTGAGCACGTCGTTCTGGATGGTCCCGGAAAGCTTTTCGCGCGAGACGCCCTGCTCCTCGCCGGCGACGATGAAATTCGCCAGGATCGGGATCACCGCGCCATTCATGGTCATCGACACCGACACCTGGTCGAGCGGGATGCCGTCGAACAGGATCTTCATGTCCTCGACCGAATCGATCGCCACGCCGGCCTTGCCGACGTCGCCCTCGACGCGCGGATGATCGCTGTCGTAGCCGCGGTGGGTGGCGAGGTCGAAGGCGACCGACACGCCCTGCTGGCCGGCGGCAAGCGCCTTGCGGTAGAAGGCGTTGGAGGCCTCCGCCGTCGAGAACCCCGCATATTGCCGGATCGTCCACGGCCGGCCGGCATACATGGTGGCACGCGGCCCGCGCACGAAGGGTTTTTCGCCCGGCATGCTGCCGAGATGGTCGATGCCGGCAAGATCCTCGGCGGTGTAGAGCGGCTTGACGGCGATGCCCTCCGGCGTCTGCCAGACGAGCTTTTGCGGGTCTGCCCTGATCTCCTTCTCGGCGAGGGCGCGCCACTTTTCGAGATCGGTCATGCGGAGCGCCTCCGGCCGGGCGCCGATCCCTCCCCCTTGAGGGGAGGGTGGCTCGCGCAGCGAGCCGGGTGGGGTCGCTTCGGCAGTGCTCGACCCAATTCGTTCAGTGACGCCGAGCGGGAGGAGAGGACCCCACCCGGCCGGACTTCGTCCGGCCACCCTCCCCTCAAGGGGGAGGGAACGCCAATCGCTGCGGCCATCACGCGAACTCCATGATCAGCTCGTCGACGGCGAGGCTCGTGCCGGCCGCGGCGGCGATGCGCTTGACCGTGCCGCGGCGCTCGGCGCGCAGCACGTTCTCCATCTTCATGGCCTCGACCGTGGCGAGCGCCTGGCCGGCCTCCACCGCGTCGCCTTCGGCGACCATGATCGAGGTGACGACGCCCGGCATCGGGCAGAGCAGCATTTTGGACGTGTCCGGCGGCGCCTTTTCGGGCATCAGCACGGCGAGTGCTGCCACGCGCGGCGAGCGCACGCGGGCGACCGCGTCGATGCCGCGCCAGCGCAGCCGCCAGCCGCTGCCGGCGGCTGCGACCTTGACGCCCATCGGCTCGCCGCCGACGACGAAGCGGGCGTGGCTGCGGCCGGGCAGCCAGTCGCTCGCCACCGCAAGCGGGGCGCCGTCGCCGACCGGCACAAGCATGCCTGCATCGTCGTCATGCACGGCGACATCGAAGGCGCGGCCGGCAATCGTCACAGACCAGTCCCCGGCCACGGCGCGGCGGTGGTTGGCCAGCGCGCCGGATATCTGCACGGCGCGCCGCTCGGCGCGCACGTGGACGAACGCCGCCACCGCCGCCAGCTTGCGCGCCTCCTCGTCCTCCGGCGTCACGCCGCCGAACCCGTCGGGAAACTCCTCGGCGATGTAGGCGGTGGTGAGCCGCCCCTCACGGAAACGCTCCTGCTGCATCACCGCCGACAGGAAAGGAAGATTGTGGCCGATGCCCTCCACCTCGAAGTCGTCGAGCGCGGCGCCCATCGCCTCGATCGCCGCCGGCCGGTCGGGGGCCCAGGTGCACAGCTTTGCGATCATCGGGTCGTAATACATCGAGATCTCGCCGCCCTCGAACACGCCGGTGTCGTTGCGCACGACCGTGCCGTCGTCGCGCCGTCCTTCGGCAGGCGGGCGATAGCGCGTCAGCCGGCCGATCGAGGGCAGGAAGCTGCGGTAAGGGTCTTCGGCATAAAGGCGGCTCTCGATCGCCCAGCCCGACAGCGCCACGTCCTCCTGGCGGATGGCCAGCCTTTCGCCGGCCGCAACCCGGATCATCTGCTCGACCAGGTCGAGGCCGGTGACCAGCTCCGTCACCGGATGCTCGACCTGCAGGCGGGTGTTCATCTCGAGGAAATAGAAGTTGCGGGCGCCGTCGACGATGAACTCGACCGTGCCGGCCGAAAAATAGCCGACGGCCCTGGCGAGCGCCACCGCCTGCTCGCCCATCGCTCTGCGGGTCGCCGCATCCAGGAAGGGCGACGGCGCCTCCTCGATGACCTTCTGGTTGCGACGCTGGATCGAGCATTCGCGCTCGCCGAGATAGATCAGGTTGCCGTGCCGGTCGCCGAGCACCTGGATCTCGATGTGGCGCGGATCGGTGACGAATTTTTCGATGAAGATGCGGTCGTCGCCGAAGGAAGACTTCGCCTCGTTGCGCGACGACTGAAAGCCCTCGCGCGCTTCGGCGTCGTTCCAGGCGATGCGCATGCCCTTGCCGCCGCCGCCGGCCGACGCCTTGATCATAACGGGATAGCCGATGTCGCGCGCGATGCGCACCGCCGCCTCCGCGTCGTCGATCAGCCCCATATGGCCGGGCACCGTGCTGACGCCGGCGCCGGCGGCTATCCGCTTGGAGGTGATCTTGTCGCCCATCGCCTCGATGGCGCCGACCGGCGGACCGATGAAGGTCACCCCAGCCTCCTTCAGCGCGTCGGCGAAATGCGGATTCTCCGACAGGAAGCCGTAGCCCGGATGCACCGCATCGGCGCCGCTCTTGCGGACGGCGTCCAGAATCCTGTCGATGACGATGTAGGATTTTGAGGACGGGGACGGGCCGATATGCACGGCTTCATCAGCCATCTTCACGTGCAGCGCCTCGCGGTCGGCGTCGGAATAGACGGCGACGGTGGCGATGCCGAGCTTTCGTGCCGTCCTGATGACCCGGCAGGCGATCTCGCCGCGATTGGCGATGAGGATCTTCTTGAACATGTCAGGCCCTCACAGCGGCATGGTGTCGTGCTTCTTCCAGCGCTGCTCGGCCGTCTTGCCGCGCAGCGCTGCGAAGGCCCGGGCGATGCGCCGGCGCGAGGAATGCGGCATGATCACCTCGTCGATGAAGCCGCGCTCGGCCGCCACGAACGGATTGGCGAAACGCTCCTCGTAGTCCTGCGTGCGCCGCGCGATCTTCTCCGCATCGCCGAGTTCCGAGCGGTAGAGGATCTCGGTCGCGCCCTTGGCGCCCATCACCGCGATCTCGGCGCTGGGCCAGGCATAGTTGACGTCGGCGCCGATGTGTTTCGACGCCATCACGTCATAGGCGCCGCCATAGGCCTTTCGGGTAATCAGCGTCACCATCGGCACGGTCGCCTGGCTGTAGGCGAACAGCAGTTTTGCGCCGTGCCTGATGACGCCGCCATATTCCTGGGCGGTGCCGGGCAGGAAGCCGGGCACGTCGACCAGCGTCAGGATCGGGATCGAGAAGGCGTCGCAGAAGCGCACGAAGCGCGCCGCCTTGCGCGAGGAATCGATGTCGAGGCAGCCGGCCAGCACCATCGGCTGGTTGGCGACGACGCCGACGGTCTGGCCCTCGATGCGCAGGAAGCCGGTGACGATGTTTTTGGCATAGGCTTCCTGGATCTCGAAGAAGTCGCCCTCGTCGGCGATCGCCAGGATCAGCTCCTTCATGTCGTAGGGCTTGTTGGCGCTGTCGGGGACCAGCGTGTCCAGCCGCATCTCCAGCCGCGACGGATCGTCGAAGAACGGCCGCACCGGCGGCTTCTCGCGGTTGTTGAGCGGCAGGAAGTCGAACAGCTTGCGGATCGCCTCCAGTGCCTCGACGTCGTTTTCGAAGGCGCCGTCGGCGACGGAGGATTTCTGCGTGTGCGTGCGCGCGCCGCCGAGTTCCTCCGCCGTCACGATCTCGTTGGTGACGGTCTTCACCACGTCGGGACCGGTGACGAACATGTAGGAGGTGCCGCGCACCATGAAGATGAAGTCGGTCATGGCGGGCGAATAGACGGCGCCGCCGGCGCAGGGCCCCATGATCACCGAGATCTGCGGGACGACGCCAGAGGCGTCGACGTTGCGCCTGAACACCTCGGCGTAGCCGGCCAGCGAATCCACGCCCTCCTGGATGCGCGCTCCGCCGGAATCGTTGAGGCCGATCACCGGCGCGCCGTTGCGCACGGCCATGTCCATGATCTTGCAGATCTTCTTCGCGTGCGTCTCCGACAGCGAGCCGCCGAGCACGGTGAAATCCTGCGAGAACACGTAGACGAGGCGGCCGTTGATGGTGCCCCAGCCGGTCACCACGCCGTCGCCGGCGATCTTCTGCCCGGCCATGCCGAACTCGGTCGCCCGGTGCGTGACGTACATGTCGTATTCCTCGAACGAGTCCTCGTCGAGCAGCACGTCGATACGTTCGCGGGCGGTGAGCTTGCCCTTGGCATGCTGGGCGTCGATGCGCTTCTGCCCGCCGCCGAGGCGGGCCTCGGCCCGCCGCTGATCGAGCTGCTCGATGACGGCGCGCATCAGCGGCCGGCCCTCGGCCCGGGCGCCTGCCCGGCCGGAACGACCACTGCGAGCGGCACCACCGCACCCCCGATGGCGAATGCGTCATACAAGCTCACTGGCGGCCCTCCGTAACTCCCGGTTACGGTTGCCCCTATCGCCAAATCGCTCGCGTCAGAACGCTTGAACAGGTGCAAAAGTGTGCTGTATAAAGTTGCAAACTCCACTTTGCGAATTTGCGACATGGCGCCTCCGAAACTCTATATCGGCCGCAAGATCCGCGAGCTGCGCCAGGCCGCCGGCCTCACCCAGGTGCAGTTCGCCGAGCGTCTCGGCATTTCGACGAGCTATCTCAATCAGATCGAGAACAATCAGCGGCCAGTCTCGGCCGCGGTGCTGCTGGAGCTTGCGGAAAAGTTCCAGATCGACCTGTCCGACATTGCGCAGACCGACAGCGACCGCATGCTGTCGGCCTTGTCGGAGGCGCTCACCGACCCGCTGTTCGACAGCCACAGGCCGACCTTGCAGGAGCTGAAGCTGATCACGCAGAACGCGCCGTCCCTGGCGCGCGCGCTGATCTCAAGCCACCAGGCCTATCGCCGCGCCAGCGAGCAGCTGGTCAGCCTCGACGACACGCTCGGCCGCGGCGTTTCGGCGGCCGAGCCGACGCCGTATGAGGAGGTGCGCGACTTCTTCCACTTCGTCGACAACTATGTGCACGACCTCGACGTTGCCGCCGAAAAGCTCGCTATGGACCTCGGCCTGCCCGATCGCGAGGCCGGCGCCGCGCTTGCCGACCATCTGGAGACGCGGCATGGCGTGCGCGTTGTCCGCTCCGGTCCGGGCGAGGATTTTTTGCGCCGCTACGACCCGGCGTCGCGGACCCTGTTCCTGAACCCCTATTCGCCTGCAGCGACGCGCACCTTCCAGACGGCGTTCCAGATCGCGGCGCTGGAGATGGAGCCGCCGATCGCCGGGATCGTGGGAAAGGCCGGCTTCCGCTCGGCCGAGGCGGCGGAGGTCTGCAAGATCGGCCTCAAGAACTATTTCGCCGGCGCGCTGGTGCTGCCCTACCAGTCCTTCATGAGCGCGGCCAGGGAGCTGCGTCACGATCTCGAACTGCTCGCCGCCCGCTTCGGCGCCAGCCTCGAGCAGATCGCGCACCGTCTGTCGACCTTGCAGCGCCCGGGCCTGAAGGGCGTGCCGGTCTTCTTCGCCACCATCGACCGCGCCGGCAACATCACCAAGCGGCATAGCGCGGCGAAGCTGCAGTTCGCCCGCTTCGGCGCCGCCTGCCCGCTGTGGAACGCCCATCAGGCCTTCGAGGCGCCCGGCCGCATCGTGCGGCAGCTCGCCGAGACGCCGGACGGCGTGCGCTATCTCAGCGTCGCCACCGAAATAACCAAGAGCGGCGGCGGCTACCGCGCGCTCCACCGGTCCTATGTGATCGCGCTGGGCTGCGAGATCTCCTATGCCGGCGATTTCGTCTATGCGGACGGACTGGACAGGGACAGCCGCGCCGCCTTCGACCCGATCGGCATCTCCTGCCGCATCTGCGAGCGCCAGAACTGCCCGCAGCGCGCCGTCCCGCCGCTCAAGCGGCGGCTGAGCATCGACCACAATGTGCGGACGTCGCTGCCCTATTCGATGGTTTAGGGTCTCGACAGCGCGTTGCGTTTTCGATGCCGCCGCTATACGCTCGCCTCAGGAAACAGTGCCGTTTCCCTTTCTCCCCGCCCGCTCAGATTCTTCCGGCAACGCTGCTGACGGGCGCCTATCGTTGACTCGCGTTTTGGGCAGGTGAGCAGACCGTGACGAATGGTGACTGGCGAATTGGCGTTCTGTTCTCGCGCAGCGGCGTGACCGCCGCCGCTGAGATCGCCGAGGCGAACGCGACGCTGCTGGCGACCGAGGAGATCAACGCCGCCGGCGGCGTGCTCGGCCGGGCCATCCAGCCGGTCTTCTACGATCCGCAATGCTCGCCGAAGAAATATCGCGAGCTGGCGGTGCGCCTGCTCACCGAGGACGGCATAAAATTCATCTTCGGCTGCTACATGTCGACGGCGCGCAAGGCCGTGCTGCCGGAAATCGAGGCCTATCGCGGGCTGCTGTTCTACCCGACCTTCTACGAAGGTTTCGAATACTCGACCCGCTGCTTCTACACCGGCTCGTCCTCCAACCAGAACGCCGTGCAGCTGGCGCGCTATCTGATCGAGACCTTCGGCAAACGCTTCCTGCTGGTCGGGTCGAACTACGTATTCCCCTACGAATACAACCGGGTGGTCACCGACCTGGTGACGCGGGCGCGCGGCAGCGTGGCCGACGAGATCTACGTTCCGGTCGAAGCCACCCGCAGGGATTTCGAGAAGGTCGTCCGGCAGATCCGCAAGCTGAAGCCGGACGTCGTCGTCTCCAACGTCGTCGGCACCGGGGCGGCGCTGCTCTACGAGGCCTACCGGGAAGCCGGCTTCGATCCCCTGACGATGCCGATCGCCAGCCTGTCCACCACCGAGGCCGAGGTGGCGGAGATGCATCCGGAGATCGCCGCCGGGCACCTCACCGCCGCCTCGTTCTTCGAGACGCTCGACACGCCGGAGGCGCGGCGCTTCGTTTCCGCCTTCAAGCGCCGCTTCGGCGAGGCCGCGCCGGTCACGGCGAGCGCCGAGGCCGCCTATTTCCAGGTGCATCTCTATGCGAAGGCGCTGGAGATGGCCGGCGGCAACGAGCCAGAGGCCGTCGCGCGCCACCTTGCCGGGCTGGAATTCGACGCGCCGCAGGGACGGGTCCGCATCGACCCGGACAACCACCATACCGAGCTTTGGTCGCGCATCGGCCGCATCAACGCGGAAGGCAAGTTCGACATACTCTGGCAGTCCGAGGCCAGGGTGAAGCCGGACCCGTATTTCGTCACGGCGTCCTACGACGACTGGATGGGCGCCGTGCAATCCAGAAGCATGGCGTGACGGATTGCTCCGGTGGCGGTGAACATTCTTCGCGATCTGAAGGGGCTGCGGGTCCAGGTCATCCACCCGCCGGACCCGGAAGGCGTGGCGCTGGTCGAACATCTCCGGCGCATCGGCTGCACTTGCGAGACCACCTGGCCGCTGCCGGACGCCATCAGCCCGGCCGCCGCCGTGGTGCTCGTCGCCATCGAGCAGGAGAACCGCGAAAAAATCCTCAAGCTGTTCCGCCCGATCGAGCCGTCGGACCCGGCGCTGCTGGCGGTCGTGTCGTTCGAGGATCCCGGCACGCTGCAGGTCGTGCTGGAATGCGGCGCGCTGGCGGTGATCGAGCGGCCGATCCGCCCGTTCGGGCTGCTGACCAATTTGACGATCGCCCGCGCGCTGTGGCTGGAACGGCAGGGCGCGGCCAAGCGCATCCGCAAGCTCGAGCGCAAGCTCGCCGGCAACAACCGCATCCTCAAGGCGAAGAGCATCCTGATGGAGACGCAGGGGCTGAGCGAGCAGGCCGCCTATGAGAGCATCCGCCGGCAGGCGATGGCCAAGCGTGTCCCGATGGACGATCTGGCGAGCGCCATCATAAATGCACATGAACTCTTGACGTTCAGGGACACCGTGCCTACAGTGAAAAATAATTGACGTTCAGTGAAGTTTGAACGTCGATTGTGGTGCCCGACAGCGTCGTCGGCACCGTGAGGCTGGGTAGCCCGCAAGCTCCGGACAGGAGTTGGCGGGCTTTTTGTTTTTCGGCCTGTCCGACAGTGTCGTTGGCGGCCGTCATGCTGAACCGATCTGCCGAACCGCGTCCGCTGGCCGGTCGCGCATGACCTTGTGCTTGCCTGCGCAGGTGCTGCGCAAATGCGCCTTCGGACGAGTGTGCGGATGGCCGAACGCCGAAATATCCGGGGTTTTTGGGAGAATTCCGGGGCGTTTTGGAAAAATTCCAGGAGGTTTTTCGGAGAAAAAGCAGGCGATTTTCGCGGGAAAGCAGCCGAATTCGGCGGTTTTTTTAGGAGCACGGACGCGCGAAGAGCCGGAAGGTTTCCTGAGCCGGTCGCCTCGCCAGCAAACCGCGACCGGACAATCCACAAGAACGAAGCGTCAAAGACGGCGCAAAACGAGGGGTACTACGATGCAGAACAGACGGACATTCATCAAGGCGAGCGGACTGGCGGCAATGGGCCTGGCTGCGCCGGCGATCCTGCGCCTCGACGGCAGGGCCTGGGCGGCGGACGAGATACCGGTGGGAATCATGTATTCCCTGACGGGGACCACCGCCATCGTCGAGAAGTCGATGAACCAGTGCGCGCAGATGGCGATCGCCGAGATCAACGCGAAAGGCGGCGTGCTGGGCAAGCAGTTGAAGCCCATCATCGAGGACCCGGCGTCGGAGCCGCGCATCTACAGCGAGAAGGCCCGCAAGCTCGCCATCGAGGACCAGGTGCCGGTGATCTTCGGCTGCTACACCACGGCCAGCCGCAAGGCGGTGCTGCCGGTGGTCGAGCGGCGCAAGGGCCTGCTGGTTTGGCCGACCTGGTACGAGGGCGAGGAGTGCTCGAAGAACGTGCTCTACGCCGGCTCGGCGGTGCCCAACCAGCAGCTCGAGAACTCGCTGCCCTGGCTGAAGAACCTTGGCAAGAGCAAGCTGTTCATCGTCGGCTCCGACTACGCCTTCCCGCGCGGCATGGCCAAGACCTCGAAGACGATCTGCCAGGGCATCGGCATGGAGGTGGTCGGCGACGAATACCTGCCGCTCGGCCATACCGAATGGGCCTCGATGGTGTCGAAGATCGGCTCCAGCGGCGCCGACGTGATCTTCTCCAACGTCGTCGGGGATTCGATCGTGGCCTTCTATCGCGAGCTGCGCAACCAGGGCTACGACTTCGAGAAGCTGCCGCTCTGCTCCTCGACCACCACCGAGGTCGAGATCAAGGCGATGGGTCCTGAATACGCCCAGGGCAGCTACGTCTCGCTGCCCTATTTCCAGACCGTCGACACGCCGCAGAACAAGGTGTTCGTCGAGGCGTTCAAGGCCTATGCCGGCGCCGATGCCGTCACCCACGCCGCCATGGAAGCCGTCTATATCGGCGTCAACATGTGGGCGATGGCCGCCGAAAAGGCCGGCGACGTGTCGCCCGAGGCGGTGGTGGCGAATGCCGGCGGCCTGTCGTTCGACGCGCCGCAGGGCAAGGTGACGATCGACCCCGAGAACCTGCACAGCTACCTGACCCCGCGCATCGGCAAGACCCGTGCCGACGGCCTGCTCGACATCGTCGACCAGTATCCGGAGCCGCTGCTGCCGCTGCCCTATTCGAGCGTCGGCGAGACCGCTGAAAAGCGCATCTGCACCGCCGGCGGCGCCGTGCTGTAACGCCTTTCGGCAGGACACCGGGCCGGCGCGGTCGACCGCGCCGGCCCGAATTTCGGGTCAGGTGGAAGCGGCATGGAAACATTCGTCATCGGACTGAGCATCGCCTCGATCCTGTTCATGGTCGCGCTGGGCCTGGCGATCATCTACGGGACGATGAAGGTCATCAATCTCGCCCATGGCGAGATGGTGATGATCGGCGCCTACGTCACCGTGCTGGCGACCAAGCATCTCGGCTTCAACCTTTATCTCTGCCTGCCGCTGGCGTTCCTGGTCACTGCCGGCTTCGGCCTGGTGATCGAGCGCACCGTGGTGCGCCGGCTCTACGGGCGGCTGCTCGACACGCTGCTGGCCACCTGGGGCATCGCGCTGATCCTGCAGCAGCTCATCCGCATCCATTTCGGGCTCGGGCTGTTCGGCATCCATATCGACGGCCTCGGCTCCGACCTGCAGAACGTGCCGGTGCCGGGGGAACTCCAGCAGACCCTGCATTTCCTCGGCGCCAACATCCCCGTCTACCGGGCGTTCATCTTCGTCGTCGCCCTGCTGCTCGGCGCCGTCACCTGGTGGCTGATCTATAGGACGCGCTTCGGCAGCCAGCTTCGCGCCGTCTCGGTGGCGCGCAACACGGCGGCGGCCTGCGGCGTCAACGACAAGCGCGTCAACATGCTCGCCTTCGCCTACGGCTCGGGCCTCGCCGGCATCGCCGGCGTGCTCGTCTCCGGCTTCAAGACCGTCTCGCCGGACATGGGCACGCCCTATGTCGTCGACGCCTTCCTGGTGGTGGTGGCCGGCGGCGTCGGCCATCTCGCCGGCACCTTCCTCTCCGCCGGCATCCTCGGCGAGGTGCAGAGCTTCGTCGCCATGTGGCTGAACGACGTCTACGGCCGCACCGTGCTGTTCGCCGTGGTCATCCTCATCCTCCTCTTCAAGCCGCAGGGCCTGTTCGTGAGCAGGAGCCGCTGACCATGGACGAGCGCATGAAACACCGCACCGCCACGATCGCCGCCTACCTGCTGTTCTTCGCCGTGATCTTCGCCCTTCCCTTCTTTCTCAACAGCTTCTGGACCAACCGCGTCGCCACCTACCTCGTCTATTCGATCTGCGCAGTCGGCATCAGCCTGTCGTGGGGCTATGCCGGCATCCTCAGCCTCGGCCAGGGTCTCTTCTTCGGCATCGGCGCCTACATGCTGGCGATGTCGCTGACGCTCGCCGTGCCGGAGAACAACCCGGTGCCGGAGCTGATGCTGCTCAACATGCAGCCGGACGCGGTGCGCGACCTGTGCTGCGTGACGCCGGGCTCGTTCCTGTGGATTCCGTTTCGCTCGGTAGCGTTCGGCATGATCGCGGCCATCGTGGTGCCGTGCGTACTTGCCGCCGGCCTCGGCTACGTCATGTTCAAGCGGCGCACCACCGGCGTCTACGTCAGCATCATCACGCTCGCCTTCGCGCTGATCGGCCAGCTGCTGATCATCAACAACCAGCCGCTCACCGGCGGCTTCAACGGGCTGGCCAACCTCGCCTGGCTCGAGATCGGCGGCTTCGAGTTCGACCCCTACGGGCCGAGCATCTACTACCTCGTCGCCGGCACGCTGCTGGCGGTGGTGCTGGTGTCTCGCGCCATGCTGTCGGCGCGCATCGGCCAGGTGCTGAAGGCCGTCCGCGAGGACGAGGCACGGGCGCGTTACCTCGGCTACGACGTCGAGAACTACAAGCTCTTCATCTTCTGCTTCTCGGCCGGCGTCGCCGGGCTGGCCGGCATGCTGTTCACGCTCACCGCCGAGTTCGCCTCGCCATCGCTGATGGCGACGTCGTTCAGCATCTCGATGGTGATCTGGGCCGCGACCGGCGGGCGGGCGTCGCTGCTGGGTGCCTGCATAGGCGCGCTGCTCGTCAATTTCGTCGGCTCGGTCGCCAGCGAGAGCCCCGCCTTCCAGCCGGTCTGGCCGATCGTTCTCGGCGGTCTGTTCGTGTTCGTCGTGCTGGTCATGCCGAACGGCATCGCCGGCATCGTCAAGGACCTGATCGGGCGCTCCGGCAAGGCCCGCGCCGTCGGACGGGAGGTATACCCTTGAACGCCGTCGCGAACGTCAGCCGCCCGGCAGCCGTGCCGATGGCGGCGATGCCCATCCTGCAGGCGAAGAACCTGACCGTACGCTTCGACGGCTTCCCGGCGGTTCGCGACGTCGATCTCGCCATCGCCGACGGCGAGCTGCGCGTCATCATCGGGGCGAACGGCGCCGGCAAGTCGACGCTGCTCGACCTGTTGTGCGGCAAGATCCTGCCGTCGGAAGGCGAAATCTGGCTGCGCGAACGCAACATCACCGGCATCGGCGAGGCGGCGATCGCACGCAGCGGCCTCGGCCGGAAATTCCAGACGCCGACCGTGTTCAAGGAGATGACGGTGCTGGAGAACCTGCAGGTCGCCAGCAACCGGCGCGTGCGCGTGTTCGAAAACCTGTTCGACTGGCTGCCGTCGCGCCCCAGCGACAAGGAAGCGGCGGTGGCGGAGCGCACCGGCCTGCTCGGTGCCATCAACCGCAGGGCCTCCGAGCTGTCGCATGGGCAGTTGCAGTGGCTGGAACTCGCCATGGTGCTCAGCCAGGATCCGAAGATCGTCCTGCTCGACGAGCCGGCCGCCGGCATGACGGCCGCCGAGACCGACAAGACGGCCGAACTGCTGCTCGACCTCGCCGGCAGCCATACGGTGCTGGTCATCGAGCACGACATGGCCTTCGTGCGCCGCATCTGCCGCACCATCACCGTCATGCACCAGGGCGCGGTGTTGGCCGAGGGCACTGCCGCCGAGATCGAGTACAATCCGGCGGTGATCGAGGCCTACCTCGGATCGGCGGGTCTCAGCCATGCTTAAATTCAGGAAGCTCAACGCGTTCTACGGAACCAGCCACATCATCCACGATCTCGATCTCGACATCCGCAAGGGCGAGACCTTCTGCCTGCTCGGCCGCAACGGCGTCGGCAAGACGACGCTGCTGCGCAGCCTGCTCGGCATCGACGTGCGCACCACCGGCACCATCGAGTTCGACGGCGCCGACATCAGCGCGACGCCGACGCACGAGCGGGCGCGACGCGGCGTCGGCTATGTGCCGCAGGGACGCGAGATCGTTCCCGGCCTCAGCGTGCTCGACAACATCCTGCTCGGCTGCAACGCGCGCACCGACGGGCAGATGACGGTGCCGCAGCTCGTCTGGTCGCTGTTCCCGTTCCTGAAGGACCATCTCGGGCGGCGCGGCACCAATCTGTCGGGCGGCCAGCAGCAGCAACTCGCCATCGCCCGCGCGCTGGCGACCGATCCGTCCGTCCTCGTGCTCGACGAGCCGACGGAAGGCATCCAGCCCAATATCGTCGAGGACATCGAGAAGGCGATCGTCTCGCTCAACCGCGACCACGGCCTGACCATCATCCTGGTCGAGCAGAAAATCCGCTTCGCGCGCACCGCCGCCCACCGCTTCGCCATCCTGGAGAAGGGTCGGGTCGCCGCGGCCGGCACCGCGGCCGATCTCAGCAACGACCTCATCCACAGGCACATGGGCCTGTAGCGCCGCAACGATCGGCGTCGAAGCAACGGCGCCGCAGACCGCAGAAAGGGTGGAGAAAATGCTTCGCGTCGACAGCCTCCTCGGAGCCAGCACCGATCACAGCCTGCACGACCGGCTGCACCATATGGAACATCGCGGCGCAGTCGAGGTGGTCAAGATCGCCGTGGCCGATCTCGACCGGCGCCGCCTGCTGGCGCGCACCGAGAGGGGCGAGGAGGTGGCGATCACGCTGCCGCGCGACCAGAAGCTGTTCGACGGCGCGGTGCTGCTGCTCGACGAATCCCGCGCCATCGTCGTGCGCGCCGGCGAGCAGCGCTGGCTCAGGCTGTCGCCTCATTCGGCGAGCGACGCGCTGGAGCTCGGCTACCATGCCGGCAATCTGCACTGGCGGGTGCGCTTCGACGGCGACGACCTGCTGGTGTCGCTCGACGGGCCTGCCGCGATCTATGCGGCGCGCATCGAGCCGATGATCGAAGGCGGGCGGGTCACCGTCTCCGAGGAGAGCGAATGAGCGCGGCCGGCGACCTCGGCCTGCTGGTGGCGCTGCAACACGGCGACAGCCAGTTTCCGTCCGGCGGCTTCGCCTTCTCGCAGGGACTGGAGGCGTCGTCGCAACTGGCGGAGCGGCTCGGCGCCTTCGACTTCGCCGGCTTCGTGCAGGCGCAGATCAGGCATCGCTGGGCGGAGGCCGACCGCGTCGCCATGGTGCGCGCGCACCGGCTGCGCGGAGACCTCGCCAGGCTGGCGGCGCTCGACCACGAGGTCGAGGCCTCCACCCTCATCGAAGGTCTGCGCGCCGGCTCGCGGCGCAACGGCGCTGCGCTGCTGACCACCCACGCCCGCATCGGCACGCCGGGGGCCGCCGCCTACCGCGCCATGCTGCGCGACGGCGCCGCCCCCGGCCATCTCGCGGTGGTGCAGGGGCTGCTGTGGCAGGCGCTCGGCCTCGACGAGGCGACCGCGGTGGCGATCTCCGGCTACCAGGCGGCCGCCTCGCTCGCCACCGCGGCGGTGCGGCTCGGCCTGGTCGGCGCCATCGAGGCGCAGGCCGAACTCGCCCGTATGCTGCCGCTGATCGAGACCGGCAGCGCAGCACCCGTCGCCGACGACGAGCCGATCCGTTCCTTCATTCCGCTGGCCGAGATCGCGGTTGCCCTGCACGGCGCCGCCGGCCAACGGCTGTTTTCCAACTGAGGAGGCCCCGATGCTTCTGACGCCGACCGAGCTCGAACGCCTCACCATCTACACGGCGGCGGAACTTGCCCGCAAACGCCGCGCCAAGGGGCTGCTGCTCAACTATCCCGAGGCGGTCGCCATCATCTCCGACGAGATTCTGGAGGGCGCGCGCGAGGGCCGCTCGGTCGCCGAGATGATGTCGGCGGGCTCGCGGATCCTGACGCAGGCCGAGGTGATGCCCGGCGTTGCGGCGATGCTGCCGATGCTGCAGGTAGAGGCGACGTTTCGCGACGGCACCAAGCTGGTGACCGTGCACGAGCCGCTGCGCCCGGTGGCGGGTGCCGAGGTGGACACGGTCGAACCGGGCGGGCTGGTCACCGGCGACGGCGACATCGAGCTCAATGCCGGCCGCCGCAAGCTGACGCTGCGTGTCGTCAACGGCGGCGACCGGCCGGTGCAGATCGGCTCGCACTACCATTTCTTCGAGGTCAACCGGGCGCTCGATTTCGACCGCGCCGCCGCCTACGGCATGCGTCTCGACATCGCCGCCGGTACGGCCGTGCGCTTCGAGCCGGGACAGGAGAAGGAGGTGACGCTCACCACCTTCGGCGGCGAGCAGCGGCTTTCCGGCCTGAACGGCCTGTCCGACGGCAACGCCGACGACCCCGCGGCCAAGGCGGCGGCGCTGGAACGCGCCCGCGCCGGCGGCTTCCGCGGCGCCTGAGAGGAGAAGTTTCCATGGCAACCCTGTCCCGCCGCGACTATGCCGCCATGTACGGCCCGACCACCGGCGACGGCTTTCGCCTCGGCGACACCGAACTCGTCGCCATCGTCGAGAAGGATTTCGGCGTCTACGGCGACGAGTGCCTGCATGGCGGCGGCAAGACCCTGCGCGACGGCGCCGGGCTGGCCGCCGGCGTCACCAGCGCCGAGGGCGCGCTCGACTTCCTGCTCTGCAACGTAACGGTGATCGACGCGGTCGTCGGCATCGTCAAGGGTGATCTCGGCATCAGGGACGGCAGGATCGTAGGCATCGGCAAGGCCGGCAACCCGGCGGTCATGGACGGCGTCGACCCGCGCCTGATCGTCTCGGCCGCCACCACGGTGCGCGACTGCGAGGGCCTGATCGCCACCGCCGGAGCCATCGACGTGCATGTGCATTTCGACAGCGCCCAGCTCTGCGAGCACGCCATTGCCTCCGGCATCACCACCATGCTCGGCGGCTCGCTCGGGCCGATCACCGTCGGCATCGACTGCGGCGGGCCGTTCAACGTCGGCAAGATGCTGCAGGCGGCCGAGCACTGGCCGATCAATTTCGGCTTCCTCGGCCGCGGCAATTCGCACCGGCCGGCCTCGCTGGTCGAGCAGATCGAGACGGGCTGCCTCGGCCTCAAGCTGCACGAGGACTGGGGCACCATGCCGGCCTCGATCGACACCTGCCTGACGGTGGCCGACCAGCTCGATTTCCCGGTCCAGATCCACACCGACACGCTGAACGAGTCGGGTTTCCTTGAGGACACGCTGGCCGCCATCAAGGGCCGCACCATCCACATGTACCACACCGAGGGCGCCGGCGGCGGCCACGCGCCGGACATTATCCGCGTCGCCGGCGTGCCGTGGTGCCTGCCCTCGTCGACCAATCCGACCAACCCCTACACGGTCAACACCTTCGACGAGCACCTCGACATGACGATGGTGTGCCACCACCTCAACCCGGCGATTCCCGAGGACGTGGCCTTCGCCGAAAGCCGCATCCGCGCCCAGACGATCGCCGCCGAGGACATTTTGCACGACATCGGCGCCATCTCGATGCTCGGCTCCGACAGCCAGGGCATGGGCCGCATCAACGAGGTGATCTGCCGCACCTGGCAGCTCGCCGACAAAATGAAGAAGCAGCGCGGCCGCCTGCCCGAGGAGAGGACCGGCTTCGGCGACAACGAGCGCATCAAGCGCTACGTCGCCAAATACACCATCAACGCCGCCCGCACCTTCGGCATCGCCGAGCACATCGGCTCGCTGGAGGACGGCAAGCTGGCCGACATCGTGGTGTGGCGGCCGGCCTTCTTCGGCATCAAACCGGAGCTGATCATCAAGGGCGGCTTCATCGCCTGGGGCGCGATGGGCGACAGCGCCGCCTCGCTGATGACCTGCGAGCCGCTGCTGCTGCGGCCGCAATGGGGCGCGTTCGGCCGCGCCAAGCAGGCGCTGTCGGCCTGCTTCGTCAACCCACTGGCGATCGAGCGCGGGCTGGCGGACACGCTCGACCTGAAGAAGGCGCTGCTGCCGTCGCGCGGCAGCCGGGCGCTGTCGAAGAAGGACATGCTGCGCAACGACGCCTGCCCGAACATCCGCGTCGACCCGCAGACCTTCGACGTGTTCGTCGACGGCGAGCTGGCGACCTGCGAGCCGGCGCACGAACTGCCGCTGGCGCAGCGCTACATGCTGAGGTGAGACGATGGACGCACGGCTTTCCCCCCACGGCAAAACGGCCTCGCGCGTCGGCGCGGCGCGCGTCGGCATCGGCGGCCCGGTCGGCTCCGGCAAGACGGCGCTGATAGAGCGGCTGATCCCGGCGTTTGCGGCGCGCGGCGTGTCGCTGGCGATCGTCACCAACGACCTGGTGACGGCGGAGGACGCCGAGCGCATCCGCCGCTCCGGGCTGATCGACCCGGCGCGCGTCGCCGCGGTCGAGGCCGGCGCGTGCCCACACACGGTGATCCGCGAGGACCCGACCCTCAACATCGCCGCCGCCGACGAGCTTGAGGCGCGCTTTCCCGACGCGGAACTGATCCTAATCGAGAGCGGCGGCGACAATCTCGCCTCGACCTTCTCGCTCGACCTCGTCGACTGGTGGATGTTCGTCATCGACGTCGCCGGCGGCGACGACATCCCGCGCAAGAACGGGCCGGGGGTGCTGAAATGCGACCTGCTGGTCGTCAACAAGACCGATCTGGCGCCTTATGTCGGCGTCGATCTGCCCCGCATGGAAGCGGAGGCGACGGCGGCCCGCGGCGGGCGGCCGATCGTGCTGACCAACTGCCGCAAGGCGGAGGGGATCGAGGCGATCGCCGACAAGATCCTGTCCGCCGTGCTGTTCCGATGACCAGCCACTGGCAGCCGCCGCCGCCGGGCGAAGCGAGCGTGCCGGCGGCCACTACGGGCGTGCCCGCCGGCCGCTTCGAGCTCGCCTTCCTGCGCCACGGCGGCCGCACCGCGATCGGCCGCCAGTTCGTATCCTACCCGTTTCACCTGACCCGGCCGTTCGCGCTGGATTCCGCCATCCCGTCGCTGCTCACCGTCTACCACCAATCCTCTTCGGGCGGGCTGTATCGCGCCGAGCGCCTCGCCTGCCGCTACGATATCGGAGCGCGGGCGGCCGCGCACGTCACTACCCAGGCGGCGACCGTCGTGCACGACTGCCACGGCCAGCCGGCCCGCCAGACGGTCGAGATCGCGCTGGAGGAGGACGCGTTCCTGGCGCTGACGCCCGACCCGCTCGTGCTGTTTCCCGGCGCCTCCTGCGTCAACCGGCTGGAGGCGAAAATGGCGCCGGGGGCGGTGCTGCTGCTCGCCGATGCCTTCGCCCTGCACGATCCGCTGGGCGCGGCGCGGCCGTTCGACCGGCTCGCGTCGGAGGTCGTCGTTCGCGACGCCGCCGGCCGCCTGCTGCTGCGCGACTGTTTTCGCGTCACCGGCGAGGCCCTGGTCGGGCCCTCCTCGCCGGTCGGCGGCTGGCGCGTCGTCTCCAGTTTCCTGCTGCTCGGCGACCCGGCGCGTCTGCCGGTCAGGGAAGACCTGGCCGCCCCGGCGCCGGACGGCCGCGCGGTCGTGGGCGTCAGCGCGCTGCCCAACGGCGCCGGCTGGGGCGTGCGCTGCCTCGCCGCCGATGCGGTTGCCGCCCGTCGCGTCGCCGAACTGCTGTTCTCCATCAGCGTGCGCGCGGCCTTCGGCAGCGCGCCGGCGCCTCGGCGCAAGTGAGGCTTCCATGTCCGCCGCGCGGAGCCCGTTCCATCGATGAAAGGAAAGACCATGACCACCAGACCGTTGGCCGCGCTGCTTGCGGCACCGCTTCTCACGCTCACCGCGGGCGTGGCCCAGGCGCATACCGGCGTTGGCGATACCAGCGGCTTCGCCCACGGCTTCATGCATCCGATCGGCGGGCTCGACCACATCCTCGCCATGGTGATGGTCGGCGTGTTCGCTGCCCAGCTCGGCGCGCGCGCCGTATGGCTGGTGCCAGCCAGCTTCGTCGCCGTGATGGCGCTCGGCGGCGCGCTCGGCCTTGCCGGCGTTGCCGTGCCCTTCGTCGAACTCGGCATCGGTCTGTCGGTGGTCGTGCTCGGCGCCGCGGTGGCCTTCCGCCTGCGGGCGGCGGTGCCGATCGCAATGGCACTGGTCGGCTTCTTCGCTGTATTCCACGGCTACGCGCACGGCGCCGAGATGCCGGAAGACGCGGGCGGCCTCGCCTATGGAGCCGGCTTCGTGGCGGCCACGGCGCTGCTGCACGCGGCGGGCATCGGCCTCGGCGTGGCGATCGGCAGCGAGTCCGGCAAGATCGGGCAGACGCTGGTGCGCGTGGCCGGCGCGGTCGTGGCGGTCGTCGGGCTCGGCCTCGTGACCGGCGTGGTCTGACAATCCGCTACCGACGCCTCGGTCGAAGGCCGGGGCGGTGGATCGCGCGGTGGTCGTCGAGCGCGGCCGGGTCAAGCTCGGCTGCCCCGCGGTCGAGCTCAAGCAGCGCCTGGAGAACGGCTGAGAGCCCATGGCCGTTTGCCCGAATTTCAACGTGGCGCGCCATGGGCGGGCGCGCTAAACAGCAGCATGAAAAAAATCGGCTTCCTGTCGTTCGGCCATTGGTCGCCCTCGCCGCAATCGCAGACGCGGACGGCGGCCGACGCGCTGCTGCAATCCATCGACCTCGCCGTCGCAGCCGAGGAACTGGGAGCGGACGGGGCGTATTTCCGCGTCCATCACTTCGCCCGCCAACTGGCATCGCCGTTCCCGCTGCTGGCGGCGGTCGGCGCCAGGACGAAGCGCATCGAGATCGGCACGGCGGTGATCGACATGCGCTACGAGAACCCGCTCTACATGGCCGAGGACGCGGGCGCCGCCGACCTGATCGCCGGCGGGCGGCTGCAACTCGGCATCAGCCGCGGCTCGCCGGAGCAGGTGATCGACGGTTGGCGCTACTTCGGCCACGTCCCCCAAGACGGACAGACCGATGCCGACATGGCACGGCGGCATACGGAAGTGCTGCTCGAAGTGCTGCGCGGCAAGGGGTTCGCCCAGCCCAACCCTCGACCGATGTTCCCCAATCCGCCCGGTCTTCTGCGCGTCGAGCCGCATTCGGAAGGCCTGCGCGAGCGCATCTGGTGGGGCGCGGCCACCAACGCGACCGCCGAATGGGCGGCGAAACTGGGCATGAACCTGCAGAGCTCGACGCTCAAGTTCGACGAGGGCGGAAAACCCTTTCACATCCAGCAGGCCGAGCAGATCCGGGTGTTTCGCGCGGCCTGGAAAGCGGCCGGCCACGAACGCGAGGCACGGGTGTCGGTCAGCCGCAGCATCTTCGCGCTGGTGGACGACCGCGACCGCGCCTATTTCGGCGGAAGCGACAGCAAGGATCAGTTCGGCTACATCGAGGCGGATACGCGCGCGGTGTTCGGCCGTAGCTATGCCGCCGAGCCGGACGCCCTCATCGAGCAGCTGAAGGGCGACGAGGCCATCGCCGAAGCCGACACGCTGCTGCTCACCGTGCCCAACCAGCTCGGCGTCGACTACAACGCGCATGTGATCGAGGCGATCCTGACCCACGTCCCACCGGGTCTGGGCTGGCGCTGACGCCCGCGCGGCAGACGCGCGCAAGCGGCAGAACAGCGCTACAGGGCTGCGACGCGCACGCACATCGGCGTGCCGATCTCCAGCCGGCGGCCGGTGTCGGTAAGATCGCCTGTCTCGGCATCGCGCGCCAGAAGCACGATTACGTCGCTGTCCTGATTGGCCACCAGCAGATGGCGGCCGGAAGGCGTCGGGGTGAAGTTGCGCGGGGTCCTGCCGCCGCTTGAGACATGGCCGCGCGGCGTGAGCTTGCCGCTGCCCTGCTCGACCCCGAAGACGGCGATGGAATCGTGACCGCGATTGGAGCCGTAGAGGAAGCGCCCGTCCGGCGAGATGTGGATGTCGGCGGCGTGCGAATGCGAGACCCCGGCCGGCAGCGCCGCGACCACGTCGAGGACAGCAAACGAGCCGTCCGCCTGCAGGCGCATGGAGGCGACCGTCGAATCCAGCTCGTTGAAGACGAAGACGGTGCGCCCGTCGGGATGGAGCGCGATGTGGCGCGGCCCGGCGCCGGGCGCAGCCGCGACTTCCGTCTGCCGCGCCAGCGTCCCGTCCGAGCCGAGGCGGTAGCCGAACACGCGGTCGAGGCCGAGGTCGGCCACCAGCACCAGCCCGTCATCGGCAAGCTGCAGCACGCAATGCGCATGGCTGCGCTCCTGGCGCTCCCGGTTCGGCCCGGACCCGCTATGGACCACGCCGGACACCGCCGGCGTCAGGCTTCCGTCCGGATTGCGGCCGAACACCGAAACCGAGCGGTCGGGTCCGCCCTCGCCCATGGCGTAGTTCGCGACCATCAGGAAGCGGCCGTCGCGGGAGAGGCTGCTGTGCGCGGCGATGCTGCCGAGCGTGACCTGCTTGTTCAGGTAGGTGAGGACGCCGCCGTCGGGATCGAAGCGGTAGGCGCTGACCGTCCCCTCCTTCCACTCGTACACTTCGGACGTGGCATAGACGCAGCGCTTCTCAGGATCGACCGAGAGGAAGGTCGGATTATCGACATCGCCCGTTTCCGCCCGCTTCTCGAAAGCCAGGCTGTCTTCGTCGAAGGCGTAGACGGCGAGCCCCACGCCGTGCGCCCGCGAGAAATAGGGTGCGGTCCGATTGAGGCAACCGACGAACACATGCAGCATACGAAATCCCACGAAACGTTCCCGGAACGGCCAGAACCGTTCCAATATTCCAGTTGACAGTCCCGCAGGCAATCTATCTCATATGAACAGGATTTCTCAAATACGAAAAAGAAGCGAGATGTCCGGTATGAGCGGCCCGCAGCGGGCACATATTCTTTCCCGGGAAGAGGAGGCAAAGGGAATGAAGAGGCAGGCAAGGTCGGCCGCAGGCGTGGTCGCGATGGCATTGGCCGGCGGAATGCTGGCAGCGGCGAGCAGCGCCGGGGCGGCCGAACTGCCGCCTTCCTTCGCCACGCTGCCCGACGACATCAAGGCGCTCTATACCGGCGTCGAGGACACCGTGCAGCCCGCCGCCTTCGACGACTTCAAGGCACCGCCGAAACCGTGGAAATGGTGCCATTCGGAATCGTACCAGGGCAATCCCTGGCGCGTTTCGGTCACCAACGAGCTGAAGCGCCTGGTCGGCCTCTACCAGAAGGAAGGCTGGGTGTCCGATTTCGAGATGTCGGATTCCAACGGCGACACCAGCCAGCAGATCGCGCAGGTCCGGGCCTTCATCGACAAGAAGTGCAGCATCATCACCTCCTTCGCCGGTTCTTCGACGGCGCTGAACGAGGCGATCGAGGCCGCCCACAAGGCGGGAATACCGTTCGTCACCGGTGCCGGCGCGGTCACCAGCCCCTATGCGGTCAATGTCGATTCCAACTACGTGAAGTTCGGCTACGACCTTGCCAAGGGCATCGTCGACGGGCTCGGCGGCAAGGGCAACGTGCTGCGTGTCGAGGGCATCGCCGGCAGCCCGCTGGTGGCGCAGCAGCGCGTCGGCGCCGACAAGGCCTTCGCCGAGGCCCCGGATGTCAAGGTGGTGCGCGACGTCAACGGCAACTGGTCGCCCAACGTCACAAAAACGGTGGTGCTGCAGGTGCTCGCCACCAATCCGCAGCCGATCGACGCGGTCTGGACCTCGGGCAGCGAGGCACGCATCGTCGACGAAGCATTTGAGCAGGCCGGGAGGCCTGTTCCGCTGGTCTCGGGCAGCATTTCCGGCGACGCGCTCGGCTACTGGAAGGACAACCCGGACAAGTTCAAGTTCACCGGCGGCGCGCTGATGCCGTCCTGGACCGCGCAGACGCTGTTCCGCGTCGGGGTGCGGGTACTGGAGGGCCAGCAGCCGAAGCTCAACATCATCATGGTGCCGGTGCCGGAAGTGAAGCAGGCCGAACTCGACAAATGGTACGCCTCCTGCATGACAAAGGACGCGGTTTCGGTGTTCCCGGTCGCGCCGCAGGATCCGTTGCCCGACCCGATGATGGACGCCTATTTCGCCAAGCCGGCCGCCGTTCCCCTCTTCGACTACGGCCAGACGCCGGATCCCTGCGCCGCGAATTAGCGCCAGCCTGGATTGTCGGGGTCGCGGGCCCGACCTCGACATCCCGGCAAATGCCCGCCCTCGATGGGCGGGCATTTGTTCTCTTGTGGGAAACGGCGCGGGGTGGGTGCGGACCGCGAATGGTGCGGTATCGTAGCGTGGTCGTTCCCGCCATGGGGTGTGAATGCTTGACATCGTCGATCTCTCCAAGCGCTACGGCGAGACCGTCGCCCTCGACGGCGCGTCGATCTCGTTCAGGCCGGGCACGATCCATACGATCCTCGGCGAGAACGGCTCCGGCAAGAGCACGCTGGTCAAGCTGCTGAGCGGCATCGTGTCGACGGACCGCGGCGCGGTCCGGCTGGAGGGACGCGACATCGCCGCCCGCGATCCGCGCGGTTTCAGGGCCGCCGGTTTCGCCACGGTGTTCCAGGAGGTGCTGATCGCGCCGGACCGCACCGTCGTCGACAACGTGCTGCTCGGCTATGACGGCCTGTTCAGCCGGCTGATACCGCGGAGCCAGCGGCGCCAGACCGCCTCACGCGTGCTTGGCCGCTTCGCCGTGTCGCCTGTGCCGCTGGATGCGCTCGCCGCCGACCTGCCGCTTGCCGCGCAGCAGCTGGTGGTGCTTGCCCGCGCGCTGCTGCGCGAGCCGCGCGTGCTCATCCTCGACGAGGTGACCGCGGCGCTGGATTTCGCCGACCGCGAGGCGGTCTTCGCGCTTATGCGCGGCCAGGCGGCCGAGGGCCGGCTGGTGATCTTCATCACGCACAGGATGGACGAGGTGATGTCGCTGTCGGACCAGGTCACCGTGCTGCGCAGCGGGCGGGTGGTGCGCACGCTGACGCGCGAGGCTCTGAAGCCGGACGAGCTGCTGGCGCTGATGGCTCCCGAGACAGCCCGGGGGCTGCGGCATGGCTGACGCCGAACCGCGGCTGTCGGCGCGCGGCATCGCCCTGAAGGCCGGCGCCGAGCCCTTCGACCTCGACGTCGGCGCCGGCGAGATCGTCGGCCTGGCCGGGCTGGACGGACACGGGCAGGAGCGGTTCATCGAAGTGCTGGCCGGCCTTCACGCGCCCGCCGCCGGCAGCGTCGTGTCCCGACGCCACGGCGCCGATCATGCCGTAACCAGCCTGCGCAGGGCGATCGCCGGCGGCGTCGCCTACCTGCCGCGCGACCGCCGCGCCACCGGCATCTTTCCGACGATGTCGATCGTGGACAATTTCGCCATTGCGACCCTCGGGCAGGACCGCCGTTTCGGCCTGATCAGCCGGCGCGAGCGGCGCAGGCGCTACGACTACTACCGAGAACGGCTCTCCATCGTGGCGCAACAACCGCGCAACGCCATCACGACGCTGTCGGGCGGCAACCAGCAGAAGGTGCTGCTCGCCCGCGCGCTCGCCCACAAGCCCGATGTGCTGCTGCTCAACGACCCGACGCGCGGCGTCGACATCGCCACCCGCCAGACGCTCTACGCGGTGTTCAGGGAACTGGCAGCGGAAGGGGTCGGGCTCGTCATCCTCTCCACGGAGATCGAGGAAATGCTGCTGCTCTGCCGCCGGATCCTCGTCTTCCGCGAGCAGCAGGTGGCGTCGACAGTGACCGGGGACGACCTCGCGGCCGAGCGCATCATCTCCATCATGTTCGGGCGCGCGCAATGAGCGCGGTTGTGCGATCGGATCGCAAGGGTAGCGGCTTCGGCTGGGCGCGGGCGGCATGGCAGCAGGCCGGCTTCGGCCCGGTGCTGCTGGTGCTGCTGCTCGCCGTCAACATCGCCGTCAACCCGGCCCGCTTTGCGCCCGGCGCCTGGGGAACGCTGATCGGCCTTGCCGCGCCGCTGATCGGCGCGGCGCTCGCCTCGACGCCGGCGATTCTCGGCGGACGCGGCGGCATCGACATCTCGGTCGGGCCGCTGATGGGCTTCATCAATGCGCTGATCGTGCTGGTGCTGGTGCAGCGCCTCGGCATCGAGACGCCGTGGATCATCGTGCCGGCCGCCGTCCTCATCGGGGCGGCGGTGGGCGCGGGCAACGGCGTGCTGGCGACGGTGCTGCGCATCCAGCCGATCGTCGCGACGCTGGGCACCTATCTGATCCTGATCGGCATCACGCTGACCATCCTGCCCGCGCCCACCGGCACGGTGCCTGCCTGGCTGCGAGCGCTCGGCGGGCCGCTGTCGATCCTGCCGCTGACGGCCGTCTTCCTGGCCTGGATCGCCATCCGGCGGCTGCCCTACTACGACCACCTGATGGCCGTCGGCAGCGACGACCGCGCGGCCTATACCGCGGGCATTCCGGTCACCTTGGTCCGTTTCCTGTCCTACGTCATCACCGGCGCCTTCGCCGGCGTCGCGGCGCTGATGATGACGGCGCTGATCGGCTCGGCCGACCCGTCGATCGGGCCGACCTACACCCTCATGGCGATTTCGGCCGTGGCGCTGGGCGGCGTCAGCCTGGCCGGAGGCAGGGGCGGCCTACTCGGCGCGGCGATCGGGGCGATCGACATCTTCCTGCTACAGAGCGCCCTCACCTATTTCAACCTGTCGACCTTCGTGCTGCAGATCGCCTATGGCGTGGTGCTGGTGCTGGCGATCGTGCTCACCGCGCTGCACGAGCGATTGCTCGGCCGGGCGAAGGAGACGGCATGATGTCGCGCTGGACGAGCGACCAGTGGCGGGTCGCGGGGTCGCTGGCGGTGGCGGTCGGCCTGCACGTGCTCGGCACCGTGCTCATCCCCGGCTACAGCTCCGAATTCTCGATCCGGGCGATGCTGGTGCTCGCCTCGCTGCTGGCCATCGCCTCGATCGGGCAGACGCTGGTGGTCATCATCGGCGGCATCGACCTGTCGATCCCGTTCCTGATCGGCTTCGCCAATGTCGTCACCGCGCAGCTCTACGGCCAGGGCATGAACTTCGCGCTGGTCTGCGTCGTGGTCGTCGCACTTGCCTGCCTCGTCGGGGCGGTGAACGGGCTGATCTCATCCTCCCTCAAGCTTCATCCGCTGATCGTCACGCTGGGCATCGGCACGATCGTGCAGGGTACCGTGCTGCTATGGACCGGCGGCTTTCCGTCGGGCTCTGCTCCTCCCGCCCTGTCGGAGTTCGTCTCGATCGGCGGCTCGGCGGGCGTGCTGCCGGTGCCGTGGCTGGTGCCGTGCTTCGTCGTGCTGGCCGCTCTCATCGTCGTCGTTCTGGCGCGCACGCCCTATGGCCGGCGCGTCTTCGCCCTCGGCAGCAATCCGCGCGCGGCGCCGCTGGCGCTGATCAATCCGATCGCCATGTGGACGATCACCTTCGCCGTCAGCGCCGGCTTCGCCGCCGTCACCGGCATCCTGCTGCTCGGCTTCACCGGGTCAGCCTATGGCGAGGTCGGGCAGCCCTACCTCTTCCAGACGATCGCCGCCGTGGTCATCGGCGGCACCGCCCTGGTCGGCGGCCGCGGCTCCTATGTCGGCACTGTCGCCGGCGCGCTGGTATTGACCGAGATCAACACGTTGCTGATCGGGCTGGGGCTGCAGCCTTCGGTCGTGCAGGCCGTTCTCGGCGCAGTCATCGTCCTGCTGGTGTCGTTCTACGGGCGTGACCCGCATGTGCGGACGACGATCTGACGCTGGTGTCGCCCATCGCTCTCGGCGGGTCGTTCAAGGAGAAGGGCCATCGCATCAGTTACCCCCCACCCCTAACCTCTCTCCTCAAGGGAGGAGGGCTTTACCTTGTGCCGAGCCATCAACGATTGGCGTCTTGTAGAGAGACAAGCTCGTTGCCGAACGGCGAAGCGTCACCCCTCGTCCAGCGTGAAGTCGCCGACCGGCAGCCGGCCGCCCATCTGTTCGTTCAGCATGACGGCGGCTTCGTAGAGATGCCGGGAGGCGTCGGCGAGGCGAACCTGGTTGGTCACCCACAGCACGAAGGGCATGGTGAGCGCGGCCTGCGCGCTGCCGCTGCCGTCGAGGATGGGGAAGCTGACGTCGGTGATGCCCTTGAGCGTCTCGTCGGCGACGACCTCGTAGCCGCGCTCGGCGATGCGCTCGATGCGCGCCAGCAGGGGAGCGGGATCGCCGCCGGCGGCGCGATGCTCCTCGACCAGCGCCTCGAGCAGGCCGGCGCGCTGCCTGTCGTTCTGGAAGGCCAGCAGGGTCCGGCCGGAGGCCGTGCCGAGCAACCGGCTCTGCGTGCCTAGGCGCACGCGAAAGCCGATCGGCGCCGGGTTGTCGGCGACGGCGATCACCCGCACCTTGAGCCCGTCGAGCACGGACAGGATGACCGACTCGTTGATGCGGGTGGCGAGCATCTGCAGGATCGGCTGCGCCGCGTCGAGCAGGATGCGTGTCGGCGGGTGGTTGCAGGCGAGGTCGAACAGCTTCATCGACAGGAAGAACGCGTCCGAGGGCGGCCGTCTCGCCACGTAGCCGCGCCGCTCCAGCGAGACAACGACGCGGTAGACCTCCTGCACGGAGCGGTCGAGGCTGTGGGCGATCTGCGACAGGATTAGCCCGCCGGGCTGGCCGGCCAGAAGCTCCAGGATGTCGAGGCCCTTCTCCAGCGCCGGCGCCCGGTAGGTGGCGACCTCCTCGCTGCGCTCCGGCGCCGTCGGCCGCTTCGCCATCTTCAACCCGTCCCGATTCGTCCGCCCATCCATACAGGATGAGGTCATTGACAGCATCGGGGCCGTTGTATCTTATGTCAAATAGCTTTTTCATATTTGGAAAACATGGCCGTTCGGCCTCTCCGCCTCCGACCACGACAGGCCGCCATGACCCAATCCATCGGCTTCACCGACATCGACTTCGAGCGGACGGGAAAGCAGGTCGGCTTCCTGAACCTGCCGTCGTCGGTCCATGACGACGCCTGGGGCGTGGTGCGGGTGCCGCTGGCGGTGATCCGCAACGGCACGGGACCGACCGTGATCCTGCAGGGCGGCAACCACGGCGACGAGTATGAAGGGCCGATCGTGCTCGGCGAACTGATCCGGGATCTGGCGCCCGAACACATCAATGGCCGGCTGATCATCGTGCCCGCCATCAATACGCCGGCGGTCGAGGCGGCGCGCCGGGTCTCACCGCTCGACGGGCTGAACTTCAACCGCACCTTTCCCGGCGACCCGCTGGGCTCGATCACCCAGCAACTCTCCGCCTATGTCAACGACGTGCTGTTTCCGCTGGCCGACGCCTTCGTCGACCTGCATTCGGGCGGCTCGTCGCTGTCGATCATCCCGAGCGCCATCGTCGAGCCGGCCGAGGATGCCGAGCTGGCCGGCAGGATCCGCGCGGCGGTGCGGGCCTTCGGCGCGCCGATGACCGTGGTGATCTCCAATTTCGGCGATCCGCGCACCTCGACCGCGTCGGCCGTCCGGGCAGGGCTGGTGACGGTGGGCACCGAGATGGCCGGCACCGGCACGGTGTCGCCGGAGGCCGTGCGCATCTGCCGCGACGGGGTGCGCAACGTGCTTACCCATCTCGGTGTGCTGGAAGGTGAGGTCGCGCCGGCTTCGAGCGCGGCAGGCGACACGCTCTACGCCATTGCCGGTCCGCGCTCCTATGTCATGGCCACGCAAGCCGGCGTGTTCGAGCCCTATCAAGACCTCGGCGCGGCGGTGAGCGCCGGGCAGCCGGCCGGGCGCATCCACTTCCTCACCGATCCGCAGCGGACGCCGGAGGAACTGGTGCATGGCGCGGACGGCATCGTCTACGGCCGCCGGCACCCGGGCCGGGTCAAGCCCGGCAACTGCTGCATGGTTGTCGCGTCGAAATGCGAGGACCGACCGTGATCACGCTCGACGACATCCATGCCGCAGCCCTGCGCATCGCGCCGTATGTCAGGCGCACGCCGTTGCTGCGTGCGACAGCGCTCGACCGGCCGCCGACCGAGGCCTCGCTGTGGCTCAAGCTGGAATGCCTTCAGGCGACGGGCTCGTTCAAGGCGCGCGGCGCCACGAACCGCCTGCTGGCGACGCCCGCGGCCGAGCTGGCCGGCGGCGTCGTGACGGCTTCCGGCGGCAATCACGGCCTCGCGGTAGCGCGTGCCGCGCGCATCGCCGGCGTGCCCGCCACCATTTTCGTGCCGACGAACGCCTCCCCCGCCAAGATCGACAAGCTGCGGAAACTCGGCGCGACGGTCGAGGTGGTCGGATCGATCTGGAACGAGACCAATATGCATGCGCTGGCGTTCGCCGAGCGTCATGGCGCAGCCTATTTCCACCCGTTCGCCGATCCGCTGGTGCTGGCGGGCCAGGGAACCGTGGCGCTGGAGCTGCTGGAGGACAAGCCGGACCTCGACACCGTCCTCGTGGCGATCGGCGGCGGCGGCCTGATCACCGGCATGGCGGTGGCGCTGAAGGCGCTGAAGCCGTCCATCCGCATCGTCGGCATCGAGCCGACCGGCTCGCCGACCTTCCACGCCTCGCTGGCCGCCGGTGCGGTGGTGGCGCTGGACAAGGTGACGACCCGGGTCGCCACCATGGCCTGCGCGAAGACCGAGCCGGCGGTGTTCGCGCTGTCGAAGGACGCGATCGATGAGGTCGTGCTGGTCGAGGACGAGGAGATGGTGGAGGCGGCGCGCTGGCTTTGGTTCGAGCTCGGCCTCGCGGCCGACCTCAGCGGCGCCGCCGCGGTGGCGGCGCTGCGCACGGGCCGGCTGAGGCTGGAAGCCGGCAGCAACGCCTGCGCGCTGGTGTGCGGCGCCGGCCCCGAAGGCCTCGCCGGCTGAGCCGCCATGTATGACGGCCCGATCGTCGATGCCCACCACCATTTCTGGGATTTCGGTCTCGGCAGGCATCCGTGGCTGATGAGCGGCGAGGCCGGTGACGAAATCGCGCCGCTGCGGCGCGATTTCCTCCCCGACGATTATGCGCGGATGGCGGCTGGCTGCGGCATCGTCGGCAGCGTCCATGTCGAGGGCAACTGGGATCCGGCCGATCCGATGGGCGAGACCGAATGGCTCGACGGGCTCGAGCGGCCGGCGGGCATCGCGGCGCGCTACGTCGCCTACGCCCCGCTGCTCGAACCCCGCGCCGCCGGGATCCTGGAAAGGCACGCCGCGCACGAGCGCGTGGCCGGAATCCGCGAGATCCTGAGCTGGCATCCCGATCCCGCCAAGCGGCGTCTGCCCGACAACGATCGCTTGACCAGCCCGGTCTGGCGGCAGAACCTCGGCTTTCTCAGCCGCTACGGCTTCAGCTTCGACCTGCTCGTCTCGCCCTGGCAGCTCGACGACGTGCGCAGGCTGGCCGAGACCTTTCCGGACATCTCCTTCATCCTCAATCACTGCGGCAGTCCGATGGACCGGGATGCCGGCGGCATGCGACGCTGGCGCGCCGGGTTGGCTTCCGCGGCCAAGGCCGGCAACGTGTCGATCAAGATCTCCGACCCGGTCGCCTATGACCCGCACTGGAGCTTCGACAGCCTTGCCGACGTGATGCTGACGGCGATCGACCTGTTCGGCCCGGCACGCAGCATGTTCGCTAGCGACTACCCCGTCGCCGGCCTGCATATCGGCTTCGCCGAATGGATCGACGTCTTCAGGCGGGTGGCGGCGCGCTTTTCGGCGGCCGAGCAGCGGGCGATCTTTCACGACAACGCCGCCGCGCTCTACCGGATGGCCGACCATCCCCCGCAGCCCTGACCGGCAATACCTGCCGTTTCACGCCGCCACCAGATGGCCGCCGCCGATGTCCTGCAGGCGCAGCTTCGGTGGCGCGTCGCCGACGCGCCTGACGGCGCTCGGGATTTCGCTGTCGAGCCGGGCGAAGCGGACGCGGCGCAGCGCCGGCTCAGGGACCGGCACGGCCTCGATCAGCCGCTTGGTGTAGGGATGGCCCGGACTGGAGAAAACCTGATCGCGCGTGCCCATCTCGACGATCTGGCCGAGATACATCACCGCCACGCGATCCGAGATGTTTTCCACGACCGCCATGTCATGCGAGATGAACAGATAGGCCACGCCGAACTCGCGCTGGAGATCCTTCAGCAGCCGCAGCACACGCGCCTGAACCGATACGTCGAGGGCCGATACGCTTTCGTCGGCGACGATCAGCTTCGGCCGCAGCGCCAGCGCCCGCGCGATGCAGATGCGCTGCCTCTGCCCGCCGGAGAATTCGTGGGGATAGCGGTCCATGTGCTCGGGCGAAAGGCCGACGCGCTCGAACAGGGCGGCAACCCTTGCCTGCCGCTCGTCGCTGTCGCCGATCCTATGGATGACCAGCGGCTCGGCGACGAGGTCGCCCACGCGCATGCGCGGATCGAGGGAGGCGTAGGGATCCTGAAAGATCATCTGGACGTCGCGCCGCGCCGCCTTGCGCCCGGCGGCGCCGAGCGAGGCAAGGTCACGGCCGTTGATCGCGATGCCGCCGGTGTACGGCACGAGCCCGGCTATCGCCTTGGCGGTGGTAGACTTGCCGCAGCCGGATTCGCCCACCAGCGACAGCGTCTCACCCGGAGCGATGGAAAAGCTGACCCCCTCCACCGCATGCACCCGCCGGTCGACGCGGCCGAAAAAGCCGCCATGCAGATCGAAGCGGACATGCAGGTCGCGCACTTCGGCCACGTTGCGGGAGGTTTCGGGTTGGGAGCTGAAGCCTGTCGCGCCGCCCGCCGCACCGCCTTCGCGGCCCTTGCCGATGCGCGGCACCGCCGCCAGCAACTCGCGCGTGTAGTCTGCCCGGGGGCGGGCGAAGATGTCGAGCGCCCTGCCCGTTTCGACCATGCGGCCGTGCCGCATGATGATGACGCGATCCGCCATCTCCGCGACGACGCCCATGTCGTGGGTGATCAGGATGACGCTGGTGCCGTTCTCGCGCTGCAGGTCGCGCAGCAGCTCGAGCACCTCGCCCTGTACGGTGACGTCGAGCGCCGTGGTCGGCTCGTCGGCGATCAGCACGTCCGGCTGCAAGGCGAGCGCCATGGCGATCATGACGCGCTGGCGCATGCCGCCCGAGAGCTCATGCGGATATTGCTTCAGCCGGCTTTCGGCCGCGGGGATGCGCACCGCGTTCAGCGCCTCGATCGCCTTTCGGCGCGCTTCGTTGCGCGGCAGCGCGGTGTGCGCCTCGATCGCCTCCATGAGCTGCCGGCCGATCGTCAGCACCGGGTTCAGCGAGGTCATCGGCTCCTGGAAGATCATGGCGATGCGGTCGCCGCGTATGCGGCGCATGCGGCCTTCGTCAAGCGCGGTCAGCTCGGTGTCGCCGAGCCGGATCGTCCCTGATTTTATCCGGGCCGCCGGCCGCGGCAGCAGCCCCATGATGGCGAGCGAGGTCATCGACTTGCCGGACCCGGATTCGCCGACGATGCAGAGCGTCTCGCCTTTTTGCAAGGCGAAGGAGAGGTCGGACACGACCTCGCGCTCGCCCTCCTCGCCGCGGACGGAGACGGTGAGGTTGGATACGGTGAGGATGGGGGCGGCTGTCATCAGGACGGCCACCCGCCGAAGTCGGTATTCCTTCGCACCCCCCTCTGTCCTGCCGGACATCTCCCCCGCAAGGGGGGAGATTGGCTGTCAACTCCGCTTTCGCCAATCTCCAATCTTGCAGGACGAGCGGCAAAATCGAAGCTGCCAATCTCCCCCCTTGCGGGGAAGATATCCGGCAGGACAGAGGGGGGTGCGAAGGGATGCGGGCGATCAACGATTAACCTGCAATCCCCCAAGGTGTCTGGACACGCAACCGTCATCATTCGAACACGACACGCGGGAAATAGAACGACACCACCCAGTTGGGCATGTCGACGATCTCGCTGATCCTGAGATCGCCGCAGACCGAGCCGAGCATGTAGGCCTCGACCGGGTCGAGGCCGTAGCGGCCGGCGAGCAGATCGACCATCTGCGAAACCGCGGCTTTCGCGCCGCTCATCAGGTCCGGCCCGACGCCTGTCGTCACTTGGTAGCCCTTCGCGTCCAGATGGCGCGTCACCGGACCCGGCGTGGTGAAGCGCGGGAACCGCAGCCGCGCGTCCTTGACCAGGTCGATGGTGAGCACCGCGTTCATCGGGCTTTCGATCGCCGTGCCGCAGACCTCGCCGTCGCCCTGCGCGGCGTGCGTGTCGCCGACCGAGAACAGGGCTCCGGCGACCTCGACCGGCAGGTAGAGCACGGTGCCGGCCGCGAGATCGCGGATATCGAGATTGCCGCCCATGCGGCGCGGCGGCACGACGGAATGGAGGCCCGCCTCCGCCGGCGCGTTGCCGATGGTGCCGGCGAACGGCTTCAGGGGGACCCGCGCGTTTTTGCCGAACAGGGCGGGCTCCAGTGAAGACGCATCGTATTTCCAGATGTTCAGCGCCGGTTCCGTGAAATCGTCGGCAAGCAGGCCGAAGCCCGGAATGTTCGCCGTCCAGCCGAAGCCGGACGGTTTGAACTGCTCGATGGTGATCTTGAGCGCGTCGCCCGGCTCCGCCCCCTCGACGAAGATCGGGCCGGTGACCGGGTTGACCCTGGCGAAGTCGAGCTTCGGCACGTCGACGACGGTGCTGTCGGCATCGAACTGGCCGCCGGACGAGTCCAGGCACTCGAATTCGATGGTCGAGCCCGGTGCCACCCGCTCGGCTGGGACAAACGAGTTGTCCCAGCCGAAATGATGATTGCGCCCGTGGATGGTGTAGTCGCAGTTATTGCACATCGTTCACATACACGTAGTCGTAGTTGATCGGGATGTGGACCGGGTCGACATAGAGGTTGTCGGCACCGCCCATGCGCGGCGACTTCATGGTGAAGCGCTGCTCGTTGAACACCGGCGCCCAGGGCGCGTCCTCCATGACCTTGCCGTAGATCTCGCTCCACAGCTTGTAGCGCTCCTCGGCCTTGGCCGGATCGACGATGGAGTCTGCTTCCGCAGCCTTCTTGTCGAGATCCTCGTTGCAGTACCAGGCCCAGTTCCAGCCGCCCGGCACCGCGCCGCCGCAGCCCAGGATCGGGCCGTAGAAGTTGGACGGATCGGGGAAGTCGGCGATCCAGGCCATGCCGCCGGACCAGATCATCGGGGCGCCGGCTTTGTCGCCGCCGGCGGCGATGACATTGGCCTGCGCCAGCGACTGCAGGCTTGCCTTGATGCCGATGGCCGCGAGATCCTGCTGGATCGCCTGGGCGATGCGCGGGTTGGGATCGGTGTTCATGACGAACAGCTCCGTCTCGAAGCCGTCGGGATGGCCGGCTTCGGCGAGCAGGGCCTTGGCCTTCTCCGGCTCATAGGCATAACCCTTGAAGGCCTTGTCGTAGCCCGGCATGGACGGCGGCAGCGGCTGGTTGGCCGGCACGGCGCGGTTGTTGATAAGCTGGACGATGCGGTCCTTGTTGATCGCCATGTTGACGGCCTGGCGAACCTTGACGTTGTCGAACGGCGCCATGGTGGTGTTCATGGTGACGTAGCCGGTGTGGAGCTGGCCGCCGACCACGACGCGCGCCTTCTGCTCGGGATCGTTCATCACCTCCTGGAATTTCGCCGGCGGGATGCCGTCGCCCGGAATGTCGACCTCGCCCTTCTGCAGGCGCAGCAGCGCGACGATAGGCTCCTGGCCGATCTCGAAGGTGATCTTGTCGAGATAGGGCAGGCCCTTGCGCCAATGATCCGGGTTGCGCTCGAAGACGAGCCGCTGGCCGAGCGTCCACTCCGCCATCCTGTAGGCGCCGGTGCCGACCGGGTTCTTGCCGAAATCGGCGCCGTGCTGCTCGACCGCCTCCTTCGGCACAACGTGTGAAAAATTGATCGCCATGACGTGCAGGAAGGTGGCGTCGGGGCGTGACAGCTCGATCTTCACCGTCGACGGATCGACGACGGTGACGCCGGACAGGCTCTCGGACTTGCCGGCGGCGACGTCCTCGAAGCCTACGATCGAGGCGAAGAAGCCGGCGCCGGGGCTCTGCGTCTTCGGGTTGGTGACGCGGTCGAGCGAGTACTTGACGTCGTCCGCCGTCATCTCGCGGCCGTTGTGGAATTTCACCCCCTTGCGCAGCTTGAAGGTGAAGGTCTTGCCGTCCGGCGAAATCTCGTAGCTCTCCGCCAGGTCGGGCCGCAGGTTGGTGGTTCCGGGTTCGTAGTCCATCAACCCGTCGTAAAGGCTCTTGATCATCGACCAGTTCTGCCAGTCGTAGCCGATGGCCGGGTCGAGGGTTGCCACGTCGTCCTTGTAGGTGATCACGACCTCGCCGCCCGCCTTGGCGCTGGGATCGAGATTTTCCTCCTGCGCCTTGGCCGGAGAGAGCGCGAGCATCAGCGCAAGCGCCGATGCGGCCACGGTGGAAGCCAGATAGGTTTTCATGCCAGTGTTCCCTTCTTCATTGTGGTTCTCTTACTCAACGCAGCTTTATGCGCGGATCGATGAACGGCGCGACGATGTCGGCCAGCAGGTTGCCGAGCACGATGGCGCAGGCCGAAACCAGCGTGACGCCCATGATGATCGGAATGTCGACGCGCTGGATCGCCTGCCAGGCGAGCTGGCCGATGCCCGGCCAGCCGAACACGCTTTCCACCACGACGATGCCGCCCATGAAGATGCCGACGTCGATGCCGATCATGGCGATCACCGGCAGGATGGCGTTGGGCAGGGCATGGCGGAAAAGGATGGTGCCGCGGGCGAGCCCCTTGGCGCGGGCGGTGCGCATGTAGTCCTGGCGCAGCACGTCGATCATCGACGAGCGCATCATGCGCGAATACCAGCCGGCGCCGAGCACGCCCAGCGTCAGCGACGGCAGCACGAGATGGCGCCAGGTCCCGTAACCGCCGATCGGAAACCAGCCGAACCGCACCGCGAAGACGTAGAGCAGCAGCAGCCCGACGACGAATTGCGGCGCCGACACGCCGACGAAGGAGCCTACCATCAGGGCCTGGTCGGTGGCGCTGCCGCGCTTGACCGCCGCGACGATGCCCATCGTCAAGCCGATCGCCAGCTCGCATAGGATGGCGCCGAGCATCAGCAGCAGGCTCGCCGGCAGCCGCGACACGATCAGTTCGCTGACCTGCGAGCGCTGGATATAAGAGCGGCCGAGATCGCCGCTGAGCAGATTCAGCAGATGGCGCCAGTACTGGACGAAGAAGGGCTGGTCGAGGCCGAGCTGGCGGCGGATGTTCTCCACCGTCTCCGGGGTGGCGCTGCGGCCGGCGATCTGGCGCACCGGGTCGGCAGGCAGGAGATAGAGCAGCGCGAAGGTGATGATCGACACGCCGAGCAGAATGAGCGCGGACTGGACGAGACGGCGGCTGAGATAGGCGATCATGCCTGGCCCCGCTGCGTCGGATCGAGCACGTCGCGCAAGGCGTCGCCGACGAGATTGAAGGCGAGCGCCAGCGCCAGGATTGCCGCGCCCGGGAAAAAGACCAACCAGGGTGCCGCCTGGAAATAGGTCTGGTTCTCGAAGATGATGTTGCCCCACGACGCTGTCGGCGGCTGCACCCCGATGCCGAGATAGGAGAGCGTCGCCTCGAGCAGCACCGTGGTCGAGATGCCGAGCGTTCCCCACACGATGATCGTCGGCAGGAGATGCGGCAGAATATGACGGAACAGGATGCGCGGCGTGCCGGCGCCCAGCGTCCGCTCGGCGTCGATGAATTCGCGTTCGGCGAGCGAGCTCGTCTCCGTGTAGAGGACGCGTGCCGTCTGCACCCAGTTCACCAGCGCGATCACCAGCGCCACGATCCACAGGCTGGGCTGCAGGATGGCGGCCAGGCAGATGGCGAGCAGCAAGGCGGGGAACGCCATCATCAGATCGGTGAAGCGCATGAGGACGCCGCCGATCCAGCCGCGAAAGAACCCGGCCGTCACGCCGACCAGCGTGCCGATCAGCAGCGCGGCGCCGTTGGCGACGATGCCGATGATGAGGGAGGTGCGCGCGCCATAAAGGATGCGGGTGGCGAGGTCGCGGCCGAGCAGATCGGTGCCGAGCCAGAATTGCGCGCTCGGCGGCAGCGGCGCGCCTTCCAGCGTCAATCCGTCGAACATCTGCTCATTGGGATCGTAGGGCGTGAGCCAGGGCGCGAGGATAGCCGCGCCGATCGTGGCGACGATGACCAGCAGGCCGAGCAATGCCAGCCTGCGCCGCAGCAGGGCGCGCCAAACGCCGGTCCGGGGCCGGATCGCGGTCGCAGCAGCGCCGACGTCAGGCGAGATGGGAATGGTCATCGCCCTCCCTCTCGTCCGGCCGCGTCATGGCGACGACGCGGCGTGCCGCTTCCTCCATGCTGATCTGCCAGCTCATGGCGAGCGAACGCAGCTGCGCATAGGCCCTGTCGTCGTCCACGCCCTGCGTCGTGAGCGCGGCGACGGCGCGCACGATCGTCTGCCGTTCCGCCACGCGCGCCTGCAGCGCTGCGATCTCGTCGGCCAGCCGCCGGCGCGCGCCGAAGGACTGGCGCGCGATCAGCAGGGCGCTGTAGACACCGGCATTGCCGATCGGCTTCAGCAGTTGCGCGTCGGCCTTGTGCGATAGCGCCCATTCGATACGGCCCGGCGCCTCCGAGCCGATCAGCGCGATCAGCGGCATCGGCGCCTCCCCGGGACGCCAGGGAAACTGCTCGTCGAAGCCGAAATCGACGTCGAAGAACACGAAGTCGGCCGCCAGGGCCTCCGGCGGCAGCTCGGGCCAGCACTCGGTCGCCTCGAGCCCGATCGCCGTCAACTGGCGCATGATCGCCGCCACGGTGGGGTGCGGCCGGTGCAGGACGAATGCCTTGGCGCCGCCCAGGTTGGGGATGCGGGAGACCCGGCTCATCACACCACCTTCAGTCGCGGCCGCCGGAAGGTACCGGTGCGGTCGTAGCGCGAGAGATACGGATCGGGCGCCACGGCATCGATGCGGCTCACCGTCTCGAAGGCCTGACCGGCGATGCGGCCGATCTCGACCGGCAGGGTGGCGTGCTGCGTCTGCGGATCGATGCTTGTCCGGCCGAAAGGAGTCTCGAAGACGCGGCTGCGGAATATCTCCGGCAGATCGGCAAAGCCGGCGTCCGGCTTCGCCGCGAGCACCTGCGCCAGGACCTGCACGGAGGCGTAGACCGCGGCTTCGAAGGAGGAGGCCGGAGCGGGCCGGCCGGAGAACAACGCGCCGTAGACGGAAGGGCCGCCGGCGGGCTTGTGGAAATACGGACCCGCCGACAGATGCCCGCGGCCGGCCTCGCCGATGGCCGGCAGCTCGCATTCGGACAGGTTGCAGGACAGCAGCGGGCACCGCTCCGGTGCGAAATGCGGGTCCTCGAGGGCGAGCCGGGCATAGGCCTCGAAGAAGGCATAGGACGAGGTGCCGATCAGGTTGTTGAGGATGAAGTCCGGCCGCGTCGCCCGGATCTCGTCGACCAGCCGCTGCACGTCGGCCTCGCCGATCGGGAGGTAGCGCTCGCCGAGGACTTTCCCGCCGGCGTCGGCGATCAGGTCGCGGGCAACGCGGTTCGTCTCCCAGCCCCAGATGTAGTTCGAGCCGAGCAGAAATCCGTCGGCGCCGTGCCGGGGAACGACGTGGGCCAGCAGCGGCACGAGATGCTGGTTCGGGCAGGCGTGCATGTAGACGACGTGCTCGTTCGCCTCGAACCCCTCATAGGGGCAGGCGTACCAGAGCGTCGCGCCGGCCTTTTCGAGGACCGGGATCGTCTCCTTGCGGCTCCACGAAGTGACGCAGCCGACGACATGCCGGGCGCCGCTGCTGCGCAGGATGTCGTCGCAGAGCGGCGCGTATTGGTCGATATTGCCTTTCGGGTCGCGCTCGACCGGCACCAGTTCGAAGGCGCCGGCGGGATCGGCGTTCACATCGGCGATGGCGCTCAGGGCGCCCGTCCTGCACGCCTCCGAGATCAGCCGGTAGGTGCCGGAGCGCGCATAAAGGATGCCTATCTCGATTTGCTTCTTCACGGGCCGCCTGAAAACGAAAATGCCCCGCAGCCGTCGCCAGGATGAGGCGGGGCTAGCGAGGCATGTGTGCCGTCCGGCATCCGGGGCCGGTATTTCCCACCTACCCTATTCCTGCCCGGGCGGCAGTCAAGAGCGTTGTTGCTTGCCGGGGGGCCAATCGACGTGCCGGCCGGCCGGGCGACGTCGGCCATCGCGACGCCGCCGCTCGAGAGCCGGCTGGCCTTGGTCTTCTTGCGACTGGACCGAGCGAACCGTCCAGCCGGATCGAAACGGTGCCGCCCGGCCCGGCGCAAGTCGCATTTATCGATCCAGAGGATCAATCGCGTCTTTCAGCGGTCGGGCACGCCGGCAGCCGTGCCCGGGAAGTCCGTTTCGGTCCGAGGCGTCGACGACCGCTCGGAACCACGCCCGAACCCGGCCATTCACCCGACGGCCGGGTTTCAGGACGGCTTCCTAGATAAGGGCTATCGCCCGGGTCGGTCCGCCCGTAGCTCCCTTGACCTTGGGAATTCCCAGGAACAGACGTGCCCCTGTCTCGGGGATGGCGTCCAGATTCGCCAGGCATTCGACGCCCCAACGGCCGCTGCCCAGCCATTCGTAATGGACGGGAAATTGCCCGCCGGAATTCAATCCTGTGTCCAGGGACAGCGTATCGACACCTATGCCCTTGACGTTACGCTCGCTCATCAGGAATTGCGCTGCTTCGATATGGAAGCCAGGTGTGTGGTTCTTTTTTTCGTTGTCGTTCCCGGTGAATTTTGGGTCGCCGACGAGCTTGTGCCAGCCGGAATTCATGACGACGCAACAACCCTCGGGAAGCGGACCGTTTTTCGACTCCCAGCCTTTGATGTCGTCGGGCGTGAGCGCGGTATCCGCGTCCTCGGCCGCGCGCGCCGAGATGTTTATGACCGCGATCGGCACGATGAGATCCCTGATCGGGATCAGATCCGCAGTCATCCCATCCGCCGAGAAGTGTATCGGCGCATCCATGTGCGTTCCACTATGCTCGACGATCGTCCAGCGATTGAGGTTCACCCTGTCCTTGGCGAAAGTGACGAGCTGTTCCACCGTGAACCACTTCTCGCCGCTGAATGTCGGAAATCCCTCGTAGAGCGTGTGCGAGAGATCGACCGTCTCGGTGAAACTCGTCGCAGCCGCCTGCGCCGGGGGCACGGCCGGAAGGGCTGCGGCAGCGGCAGCGCCCAGACCCAGCGTGAAGCCGGTTTTCAGAAGGCCTCTTCGTGTAGCTTGTTCACAGATCGAATGTAGACATCCCGGAGGACACATTGGTTTCTCCACCCCATTGTCGATTCTATACTAACTATTTAGTTTATCCATGCGTGCTAACGCCCCTTTGCGAGGAGCATTCACCCTTCCATGAGCTGTTTGAGAGATCTCACCGCCACGGCGTAACCGCGCGGGCCGAGGCCCGCGATCACCGCGGTGGCGACCTTCGACACGAGGGATCTGTGGTAGATTTCCTCGCGACGGTGGATGTTCGAGATGTGCAGCTCGACGATGGGATGGGCGGACATCTTCAGCGCGTCGAGTATCGGGATCGAGGTAAAGCTCAGGCCCGCGGGATTGATCACGATGCCTGAGCCGGCATCGACTGCCTCATGGATCCAGTTCACGATTTCACCCTCGAAATTCGACTGGTGGAAGCGAACCGTCCAACCATCCGCAGCCTCCCGGCACATCTGCTCGATCTCGGCCAGCGTCGTCGTTCCGTAGATCTCCGGCTCGCGCATGCCGAGGCGATTGAGGTTGGGTCCATTGAGGACGAAGATCGGCGTCTTGCTCATGACTTACCCCTGATAGCCGAGCAGTCGCGGCAGCCACAGCACCAGCGACGGAAAGAAGGTGATGAGAACGAGCGCGCCGATCATGGCATAGAGGAACGGCAGCACGTCGCGTACGATATCCCGGAGCGGCACCTTGGCGATGCGGGTCATGATGAACAGCAGCAGGCCGTAAGGTGGCGTCACCAGGCCGAGCATGATGTTGACCACGCACATGACGCCGAAATGGACGAGGTCGATACCCAGTGCATTCGCCGTCGGTATGAACACCGGCAGGATAACGAGGATGATCGTCGTTCCCTCGAGGACGCAGCCCAGCAGCAGCAGGACGACGTTGACGAGGATGAGGAATCCGGTCGGCGACAGGTCCCAGTTGGTAAGGACGGCGCTCAACGCATGCGGGATGTTCTCGACGGTCACCACATAGTTGAACACCAGCGCCCCCGCGATCAGCATGCCGATCGAGGCGGTGGTGCGGGCGCTGGCGAGGATCGAACGGTAGAACTCGGCGAAGCTGACGCTCCGGTAGAGCACCACCGAGATCAGCAGCGCGTAGGCGGCGGCGACGGCTGCCGCCTCGGTCGGCGTCGTGATTCCGGAATAGATGCCGCCGAGCAGCACGACCGGCATCAGAAGCGCCGGCAGGGCCCGCCAGGTGATGCCCGGAATCTTGCGCAGCGGCGTCGGCGGCTCGACCGGGAAGTTGCGGGCGCGCGCATGGATGCCGACCAGGATCATTTGCGACAGCGCCATCAGCAGGCCGGGGACGACGCCGCCGAGGAACAGGTAACCGATCGATGCGTCCGAGACGAGCGCGTAGATGATCATCGGTATGGAGGGGGGGATGATGGGCCCGATGACCGAGGTCGCCGCCGTCAGCGCCGCGGCGTAGCTGGCGGGATATTTGCCGTCCGCCGTCATCATGTTCTGCATGATCTTGCCTGAGCCGGCGGCATCGGCGATGGCCGAGCCCGACATGCCGGCGAAGATGATCGACTGCAGCACGTTGACCTGCGCCAGGCCACCGCGGAAGCGGCCGACGATGGCGTTGCAGAAGGTCATCAGCCGTTCGGTCATCGAGCCGATGTTCATCAGCTCGGCGGCCAGGATGAACAGCGGCACGGCCAGGATGATGTAATTGGAGTACATGCCGTTGAGGAACTGCTCGGCGACAGTGCCCATGTCGAGGCCGGCCAGCAGCAGATAGAGGATCGAGCCGGCGATCATCGCGTGCCCGACCGGCAGTCCGAGCAGCGCCAGCGCCGTGATCGCGACGATGGCGATGGAAAAGGGACTGGCGATCGTCATACGCCGGATCCCGCCTTGGTCGGGTCGAACTCGTCGGGCGCAGACCCGCGCAGCACCTGCCAGGAAAGCCACAGGTAGCGAACGATGATGGCGATGACGAAAATGACGTAGATGGAAAACAGCCAGTCGAAGCGCAGTTTCAGATAGGCGCTCTTCTCGACCTTCATGAAGGAGACGTAGTCGAACACCGCCGGAAAGGAGACGGCGTAGAGGGTGACAAGGGCGCAAGCCGATATCAGGAACATGGCGCTGCGCACCCTTGGCCCGACCGACGCGTAGATCAGGTCGAAACGCATCTCCTCCTGCTCGGTGAGGACGAAGGCCGCCCCCCAGAGCACCATCCAGATCCAGAGGATGGCGGAAAGCTCGTTGGTCCAGCCGGTCGGCCAGTTCATCACGTAGCGAAAGAAAATCTGCAGAAGAAATGCGAAGAACATGACCGCCAGCATCGCGGCCAGCACGTTCTCCGCGCGGCGGTAAAGCCAGCCGCCCAGTCGGCTCAGTCCCGGGTTCATGCGTCCAATCCAGTGGCGCGGCGCCTGGCCGCGATGGCAGGAATGCGGGGCGGCAGGCGCCGGCCCCGCACGATCAGCTCACATGGCATTGATCTTGTCGACCATTCCTGCCGGCCAGTCCTTGGCGAGGTCGGAGACGAGATACTGCTCCTGCACGTGCTTGCGGAACGCGGTGACGTCCGGCTCGTAGATCTTCAGGCCCTTCGCCTTGAAGGTCTCGACCAGCTCCTTCTCGCGGGCGAGATGTTTTTCGGTCGAGAAGTCGATCGCCTTGTCCGCCGCCGCCTGGACCTTCGCCTGCTTGTCGGCGCCCATCTCGTCCCAGACCTTCTTCGATATGCTAAGCAGGTCGAAGCCGACGAGATGCGCGGTCAGCACGATCTGGCTCATCACCTCGTAGAACTTCATGTTCTCGACATTGGGCAGCGGATTGTCCTGCCCGTCGATGGCGCCCGTCTGCAGACCGGTATAGACCTCCGCATAGGCCATGGGCGTGGGATTGGCACCCAGAGCCGTCCCCAGGAACTGCCAGGCGTCGCCGCCCGGCATGCGCAGCTTGACGCCGGCGAGATCGGCGGGGGTCTTGATCTCCTTGTCCGGCTTCAGCCCGACCTGACGCACGCCGAAATAGGTAGGGCCGAGAATCTTCACGCCGAGCTGGTCCTCGGTCATCTTCTTCAGCTCGGCTCCGGCATCGCTGGCGAAGAAGGCCTTGAGATGCGCGGCATCGCGGAACAGGTAACCCGCCGTCACGATCGACCAGGCCGGAATCTGCTTTGAGATGTCCTGCGGCGCGATGTTGCCCATCTCCAGATTGCCGCGCTGGATGGCGACCAGCTCGGTGCCCTGCTTGAACAGGTTGCCGCCATAGTAGCCTTCGAAGGCGAAGTCGTCAGCGACGGCCTCGGCGAACGTCTTCATCATTTCGGCGCGGATGTCTTGGTCGGAAAACACGGCCGAGAAGCGCAGCTTCGGCTTGTCCTGCGCCAAGGCAGGGAAAGCGGCCGCCGCGGTGAGAAGTCCGGTTGCCGCCAGGAACTGGCGGCGGGTCGATTGCAGTCTCATGTCATTTCCTCCCATCTTGGTGTTGCGGTTCGCGCTCCCCTCAGAGCGCGTTGATGCGGTCGACCATGCCGGCCGGCCAATCCTTCGACAGCGGCGATTCCAGGTATTTCCTGTTGGAATAGGCGCGGAACGCGGAGACGTCCGGCGTGTAGACGTCCAGTCCCTGCGCCTTGAAGAACTCGACGAGCTCGGCCTCCTGCTTGATGTACTCCGCATCGCTCCAGGCGAAGGCGGCGTTAGCGGCGTCCTGCATCTTCTTCTGCTGGTCGGGGGTCAGCGCATCGAACACTTTGGCGCTGACCATCAGCAGGCCGAAGCCGACATTGTGGCCAGTGAGCACGATCTGGTCGGTTACCTCGTGGAACTTCATCAGCTTGTTGTTCGGCAGCGGGTTGTCCTGCGCGTCGATCGCGCCCGTCTGCAAGCCGGTGTAGACCTCGGCATAGTCCATCGCGACCGGATTGGCGCCGATCGATTCGCCGAGAAACTGCCAGGCCTCGCCACCCGGCATGCGCAGTTTCACGCCGGCCAGGTCCTCCGGCTTCATGATTTTCCTGTCGCCTTTCAGGTTGACGTGGCGGGCGCCGTAATAGGCCGGAGCCAGGACCACCACGCCAATCTCGTCGCGCGCCAGCTTCCTGAACTCGGCGCCGACCTCGCCGTCGAAGATCGCCTTGAGGTGCGCCGGGTCGCGCACCAGATAGGCGGCGGTGAGGATCGAGAATGCCGGCACCTGCTTGGCGAAATCGGACGGCGGCATCAGCGCCATCTCGAGGTTTCCGCGTTGCACCGCGACGATCTCGGTACCCTGCTTGTACAGGGTCGAGCCGAAATAGGGTTCGAAGACGAAATCCGGGCCGAGTTCCTTGGCGAAGATGTTGATGAGGGCCTGCGAGCGCGGGGCGTCGGCCGTGGTGGAATCGGCGAAGCGCAGCTTGACCGGCTCCGCCAGTGCCTCGCCCGCGCTACCCATCAGGCCGAGCGCGGCGGCGCCCGCCAGCAGCAGCCGTCTCGTCATGGAAATCATCCGTCTCCTCCTGTCTTCACGAGCCGAAGCGATGCTCCGGCAGTCCCTGCCCTGCCTCTTCAATCGCCAGCAGCGAGCCCGCCAGCGGCTCGGCGGCGAGTTGCCCGGACGTGAGGAATTTTCGAGCTGTCGTCACGTAGAGTGTCCTGAGATCCGGTCCGCCGAAAGCCAGGCAGGTGGGATTGGTGACCGGCAGGGGGATCGTCCGGTCGATGCGCCCGTCGGGGCGGTATCGCACGATGCGGCCTCCGGCAAAAAAGGCGGCCCAGACACATCCGTCGGCGTCCACGCAGGCGCCATCGGGGCGATCGCGCGTCGCGGAGTAGTCGGCGAAGATGCGGCGGTTGGTGATCACGCCGTCATCGATGTCGAGATCGTAGGCATAGCTCGTGTAGCGGCGCGTGTCGGTGAAGTAGAGCGTGCGCCCGTCCGGCGAGAAGGCGATGCCGTTCGAGACGACGACGTCGCGCTCCATGCAAGTCGCCGTGCCGTCCGGATCGACGCGGTAGAGCGCGCCGATGGGGCGGGTCAGGCCGTTGTCCATGGTGCCGACCCAGAAGCGCCCGCGCGCGTCCACCCGCCCATCGTTGAGCCTGTTGTCGAGCCCCTGCTCGAAGGTGATCAGGTCGCAGCGGTAGCCGGTGTCGGGATCGCGGGCGTAGAGCGTCAGGTCCTCCGCCAGCAGCCTGTCGCCTGCCTTGGTCAGTGCCTGCGTGCCGGCGAAGGTGCCGGGCAGCGCCACTGTCGCATGTGCTCCGGTGGCGGAGTCGAAGGTATGCAGTCGCGGGTCTTCAATGTCGATCCACGAGAGCGTGTCGGTCCGATCGCACCACAGCGGCGTTTCGCCGAGGCGGTCGCCGCCGTGGACGACGCATTCGATTCGGGAGATCGGCGCCATCACGTTCATGCTGCCGCCTCGAAATGGTCGGCCATGGCGTGGCGGTCGGCCGGCCGGCCGGTGAAAAGCTCGAAGGCGCGGACTGCTTGATAGATCGCCATGCCGATGCCCGGCAGCGTACGGCAGCCGATCGCCCGGGCCGCCCGCAGCAATTCCGTTTCGGCGGGAAAATAGATGATGTCGGCAACCCATTTGTCTGGCGTGAGCAGAGCCGTGTCGAAGGGCGTTCCCGGATACTTCGCCATGCCGACGGGCGTCGTGTTGACGATGCCTGTTGCTTCGCGCACCGCTGCGGCAGCATCCTGGCTCGCCTGGACGCGGTCGCCGAACAGGACCCCCATCCGCGCCACGAGCTCGCGGGCGCGGCCAGCGTCGCTGTCGACCACCGACAGCCGCGCGGTGCCCAACTCCAGCAGGGCATGCGCCACCGCGGCACCGGCGCCACCGGCACCGAACATGGCGACGCGGTCCATGGCGGCGCCGGGCATAGCTTCGCGGAAACTTTCGGCAAAACCCCAGCTGTCGGTGTTGTGGCCCGTCCCGCCCCCATCGCCGAACACAACCGTGTTCACCGCGCCGACAGCTCGCGCCTCGGGCGACAGGGCATCCAGCGCAGGGATGACCGCCTGCTTGAAGGGATGGGTGACGTTGAGGCCCTGGAATCCGGCGGCCCGTGCGGCCCGCACGACCTCGCCCAAAGTCTCGTCCGGCAGCCCCAGCCGGTCGAAATCGAGCAGGAGATAGGAATAGTCGATGCCGAGACGCCGGGCCTCGCGCTCATGCATGCCGGGCGTGCGCGAGGCCTGGATGCCGCGCCCCACCAGGCCGATGACGACCCTGTCGCCATCAGGCCCGGCTCCATGATGATCGGCGACGAGCCGACCCAGCAGGTCGACAAGGCTGTCGGCCATTCCAGGCAATCCTCCCAGGCGGGTCACTTCGGGGCACGCTGCCCAAGTGCCCTTGTGTTCTCGCGGGCACCGCCGATAAGAAAGGCGATCCCGTTCCGTGGATATTGTACGAACTAGTTAGTATAGTCAATTGCCGGCCGCCGCCGGTGGATCGGAAAATGCATGGCCTTAGACAGCAAGCAGCGGAAGCCGAAGCAGGAAACGGGCGCGACGCGCGCGCAGGACCCCGAGGGAACACGCCGCAACATCCTGGAGATCGCCTCCAAGGAATTCGCCCTGAACGGCCTGTCGGGAGCGCGCATCGACGAGATCGCGGCGCGCACACGCTTCAGCAAGCGCATGATCTACTATTATTTCGGCGACAAGGAGGGGCTCTATCTGCACGCGCTGGAGAACGCCTACCGGCAGGTGCGCGAGGGCGAGGCGCAGCTCGACATCGAAGGCCTTTCGCCGGTGGCGGCGCTGACCAGGCTGGTCGAGTTCACCTTCGACCACCACCATCGGCATGAGGAATTCATCCGCATGGTGATGATCGAGAACATCCATCACGGCCAGTATCTCGAACAGTCGAAGGCGATCCGCGAACTCAATGTCACGGCCATCGACCACATCGCACGCATCTATTCGCACGGCGTCGAGGAAGGCGTGTTCCGGCCCGGACTGGACCCGGTCGAGCTGCACTGGCAGATCAGCGCGCTGTGCTTCTTCAACGTCTCCAACCGCGCCACCTTCTCTATGATCTTCGGCCGGGATTTCGGCGCGCCGGCCCAGCTCGAACGGCTGAAGCGCAACACAGTCGAAATGCTGCTGCGTTTCGTTGCGAAAGACGGGGCGCCCGCCGAATAGACCAGGAGTAGCCCTCCCCTCTTGTCGGTCAACGAGCCTTGCACTAATAATGTACGAACTGGTTCGTTCATTTGACTTCAGGGAGGAGTCGCGGTGAAGACCTCGATCGCCACGGTGTCGATCGCCGGCGACCTGGAGGAGAAGTTCGCGGCCATCTCCGCGGCCGGCTTCGACGGCGTGGAGATCTTCGAGAACGATTTCCTCGCCTTCGACGGTTCGCCGCGCGACGTCGGCCGCATGGCGCGCGACACCGGCCTGGCGATCACGCTCTACCAGCCGTTCCGAGATTTCGAGGGATTGCCCGAGCCGCAGCGGAGCCGCGCCTTCGACCGCGCCGAGCGCAAGTTCGACGTGATGCAGGAACTCGGCACCGAGCTGATGCTGGTCTGCTCCTCGGTGTCGCCGGTTTCGCTCGGCGGCGTCGACCGTGCCGCCGCCGACTTTCATGCGCTCGGCGAGCGCGCTGCCCGGCGCGGATTGCGCGTCGGCTACGAGGCGCTCGCCTGGGGCAGGCACATCAACGACCACCGCGACGCGTGGGAAGTGGTGCGCCGCGCGGACCATCCGAACATCGGGCTGATCCTCGATTCCTTTCACACGCTGGCGCGCCGGATCGACCTCGCATCGATCCGCTCGATACCGGCCGACAAGATATTCATCGTTCAGCTCGCCGACGCCCCGCAGATCGACATGGACCTCCTCTACTGGAGCCGCCACTTCCGCAACATGCCGGGCGAAGGCGACCTGCCGGTGCGCGAATTCATGCAGGCCGTCGCCGCGACCGGTTATGACGGCTACCTTTCGCTGGAGATTTTCAACGACCAGTTCCGGGGCGGCTCCGCCAAATCCATTTCGGCCGACGGCAAGCGCTCGCTCATCTGGCTGATGGACCGCGTGCGCCGGGAAGAGCCTGAGCTGCACATCGACATGCCGCCCATGCCCGACCGCGTCGGCGTCGAGGCGATCGAGTTCATCGAGTTCGCAGCCGACGACCAGGGAGCCAAGGCCATCGCCGGGCTGCTCCGGACGCTTGGCTTCCGCGAGGTGGCCCGCCATGTCTCGAAGGACGTCGTTCTGTACCGGCAGGGCGGCATCAACATCGTCGTCAATACCGACCGCAAAGGTTTCGCGCACTCGTCCTTCGTCGTGCACGGAACGTCCGCCTATGCGATCGGCCTCAAGGTCGAGGATGCCGCGGCGACCGTGGCGCGAGCCCGCGCGCTGGGCGCGGAACCGTTCGAGCAGCCGGTCGGCCCAGGGGAACTGACCATTCCCGCCATACGCGGCGTCGGCGGCGGCCTCGTCTATTTCGTCGACGGCAAGACCGACCTCGGCAAGGTCTGGGACATCGAGTTCCGGCCGGCCGACCAGCCGGAACGCGGCGAGGACGCCGGACTGACCCGCATCGACCATGTCGGCCAGACGATGAGCCACGAGGAGATGCCGAGCTGGCTCCTGTTCTACGTCTCGATCTTCCGCACCGCCAAGACGCCGCTGGTCGACGTGGTCGACCCGGCCGGGCTGGTGCGCAGCCAGGTGGTGGAAGGCTTGGACAAGCGGTTCCGGCTGACGCTGAACGGCGCCGAGAGCCATCGCACGCTCGCCGGCCACTTCATCGCCGAGACCTTCGGCTCGGGCCTGCAGCACCTGGCGATGGCGACGGACGACATTTTCACGACCGCGGTCCGGCTCAGGGCGAGCGGCTTCGAGCCGCTGCACATGTCGCCGAACTATTACGACGACGTCGAGGCGCGATTCGGGCTCGATCCCGACCTGGCGGACCGGCTGCGCGCCGAAAACATCCTCTACGACCGCGACGAGCATGGCGAGTTCTTCCAGCTCTATGCGCCGACCTTCGGCGAGGGTTTTATCCTGGAGATCGTCGAGCGACGAGGCGCCTATGCGGGCTACGGCGCGCCGAATGCCCCGTTCCGCATTGCCGCGCAGAAGCGCATGATGCGGCCAAAGGGAATGCCGAGGATCTAGCCGCAATGCAATTCGCCCGCATCAACGGAGTCAGCCTCCACTATCGCTACCGGCCCCACGCCGGCAGGCCGGCCATCGTGTTCGTCAACTCGCTCGGCACCGACCTGCGCATCTGGAACGCGGTCGCGCGCCAGCTCTCGGACGACTACGCCTGTGTCTTTTACGACAAGCGCGGCCACGGTCTCAGCGAACTCGGCGAGGCGCCGCATCGCATCGAGACCCATGCGACCGACCTCGCCGGGCTGCTCGACCATCTCGGCGTCGCCGGCGCCGTCATCTGCGGCCTGTCGATCGGCGGCGTCATCGCACAATGCCTCTACGGCACGCACCCGCACGTGATCGAAGGGCTCGTGCTTTGCGACACGGCCTCCAGGATCGGCACCGCCGAGATGTGGAACGGCCGCATCCGGGCGGCGCTCTCCGATGGCATCGCCAGCTTCGCCGACGGCGTGATGGAAAAATGGTTCACGCCCGACTTCCACGAGAAGCGCGGCGACGAGCTCGCCGGATACAGAACCATGCTGACCCGCCAGGAGCCGGCTGGCTACGCGGCCGCGTGTGCGGCGATCCGGGATGCCGACTTCAGAACGACCGCCACGACGATCCGGGTGCCGACGCTCTGCGTCGTCGGCGATCAGGACGGCTCGACGCCGCCCGAGCTGGTGGAGGGGCTGGCGCGCTCGATCCCCGGAGCGCGCTTCGAGATCATCGCCGGCGCCGGACACATCCCCTGCGTCGAGCAGCCCGACCGACTGGCGGCTCTCATTCGCGGGTTCATGACCGACGACATGCAACGGAGGCGTGCATGAGCAAGCCACCGCAGGGCGCGCGGCATGCGCAAGGCATGGCGACGCGTCGCGCGGTGCTCGGCGACGCCCATGTCGATCGTGCCGAGGCGGCCAGAACCGAGTTCGACGAGCCCTTTCAGGATCTCATTACCGAAGCCGCCTGGAGCCACGTCTGGTCGCGGCCGGACATCACCGCACGAGAGCGCTCGATGATCACGATCGCGCTGCTTGCCGCACTCGGCCATGACGAGGAGGTGGCCATGCATGTGCGCGCCACCGCCAACACAGGCGCGACGCGCCAGGATATCCGCGAGGCGCTGCTGCATGTGGCGATCTATGCCGGCGTGCCGGCCGCCAATCGCGCCATCAGAATCGCCAAGAAGACATTCGCCGAAATGGACGCGCAGGCCGCCCAGACATGACAGGCAAGAATCCGCCTTCCAACCACAGGCCGGAGACCGGCGCGTTCTTCCAGCGTGACCGCGCCTGGCACCCGCCAGCCTTCACGCCCGGCTACAAGTCATCCGTTCTGCGCTCGCCGCGGCGGCCGCTGCTGTCGCTCGACAACACGCTGTCGGAGATCACCGGACCGGTTTTCGGCCACGACATTCTGGGCGAACTCGATGACGACCTCATCCACAATTTCGCGGCACCAGGCGAAGCGGCGATCGGCCCCCGCATCATCGTGCACGGCCGCGTCCTCGACGAGCGGGGCGTCGGCGTCGGCGGTGCGCTGCTGGAAGTCTGGCAGGCGAACGCCGGCGGCCGCTACCGGCACAGAAGGGAGACCTATCTCGCGCCGCTCGATCCGAATTTCGGCGGCTGCGGCCGCACCATCACGGCTGAAGACGGCAGTTATTGTTTCCGCACGGTCCAGCCCGGGCCATATCCCTGGCCGAACGGGCCGAACGACTGGCGACCGGCCCACATCCATTTCTCGGTGATGGGCCATGGCTTCGCGCAGCGGCTGATCACCCAGATGTATTTCGAGGGTGATCCGATGATCTGGAAATGCCCGATCGTGCGCACGATCGGCGATCCCAAAGCCGTCGAGGCCCTCACCGCCGCGCTCGACATGCAGGCGACGATCCCGATGGACGCACGCGCCTACAAGTTCGACATCGTCCTGCGTGGCCGCCGCTCCACGCTTTTCGAGAACCGCAGGGAGGGCAATTGATGGCCCAAAGCCTCGAACGGCTCAGGGAAAGCGCCTCGCAGACCGCGGGACCCTATGTGCATATCGGCCTGACCCCCAATTTCTGCGGCATCGAAGGTGTCTATGCCGCAGACCTCGGCGCGGCGATGGTCGGGGAGAAGGCCAGAGGCGAGCGCATCAAGGTGAAGATCCGAGTGATCGACGGCGCCGGCGTTCCGCTGAAGGACGCGCTGGTCGAGGTCTGGCAGGCCGACGCGGCGGGCATCTACAATTCCCCGTCGGATCAGCGCGGCGCGGCCGATCCGCATTTTTTCGGCTGGGGCAGGCAGGCGACGGACATGACGAGCGGCGAATGCGTGTTCGAGACGATCAAGCCGGGCCGCGTGCCGTTCTTCGATGGCCGTCCCATGGCGCCGCACATCACCGTGTGGATCGCCGCGCGCGGCATCAATATCGGCCTTCATACACGCATGTATTTCGGAGACGAGGCGCAAGCCAACGCAGAGGATCCGGTGCTGGCGCGCATCGAGCAGCCGCGCACAGCCTCTCTGATTGCGCCACGGGACGGCGACACCTACAGTTTCGACATCCATCTCCAGGGCGAGAACGAAACCGTTTTCTTCGACATATGATTTCACCCTTCGATCACCCGCTTCTGGCAGGCCTGCTCGGCGACGCGGAGATGGCGGCCCTGCTCGGCATCGAGGCGGAGCTGGCGGCGATGCTCCGCTTCGAGGCGGCGCTCGCCGAAGCCGAGGCCGGGCTTGGCCTCGTACCGGCCGAGTCCGGATCGGCCATCGCGGGTACGCTGGCCGGTTTCCGGTCGGACATCGAAGCGCTCGGGGAAGGAACCGCGCGCGACGGTGTCGTCGTGCCGGAACTGGTGCGCCAGATCAGGCAGGCAGTTGGAGAGCCGCATTCCAACCATGTGCATTTCGGCGCGACCAGCCAGGACGTGATCGACACGGCCATGGTGCTGCGCGCTGGCGCATGCCTCGACCTACTGGAAGCGCGGCTGGCGACGCTCGTATCGGCCTTCGCCGATCTCGCCCGGCGCCTAGGCGACAGGCCGCTGACGGGCCGGACACGCATGCAGGCGGCGATACCGATCCGCGCCGGCGACCGCATCGAAAGCTGGCGCGCGCCCATCCTGCGGCACCTCGAGCGACTGCAAGCGGTGCGCAGTTCCCTTGCGGTCGTTCAATTCGGCGGGGCCGCGGGCACGCTGGACGGCTTCGGCGACAAAGGGCCCGCCTTGCGTTCCGCTCTGGCCGCGCGGCTCGGACTTGCCGACGCACCGCAGTGGCAAAGCCAGCGCGACCGCCTCGCCGACCTGGCCGGCTGGCTGTCCCTGGTGACCGGCACGCTCGGCAAGTTCGGGCAGGACGTGGCGCTGATGGCGCAGGCCGGCGAAGTCGAACTCGCCGGTGGCGGCTCTTCCTCCGCGATGGCGCACAAGCGCAATCCGGTCGACGCCGAGATGCTGGTGACGCTTGCCCGCTACAATGCCGTCCAGCTATCGGGAATGCACCACGCCCTCGTGCACGAGCAGGAGCGCTCGGGTGCCGCCTGGACGCTCGAATGGATGATCCTGCCGCAGATGCTCATGTCGGCTGGCGCCTCGACCCGTCGGGCAATCACTCTCATCGGGCGCATCGAGGCCATCGGAAGTCGATCCCCTGCACCTTAGGCGTCGACACCATGCGCCCCGCTTTGGCGGCAGATGGGCGATCCGCGTATCGCCGCGGCGGAACTCGGCGCCTCAAAGATGCTGAAAGTATCCGCCTGGCACAATGATTCGGCGCCGATGGTTCGATGGAGATGCAGTGTCGCCATTGAAACCTTCTCTGCCGGCTCCTATTTTCGACATGCGTCGGGCGTTCTCCTCCCATTACGCCCGACGCGTTCCCCTCTGGAGGTTTTGACCTTCACACCTTGGCCGAATCCTTGGATTCGGCCATTTTTCTTGCAGCTCCGGTCTATCCGCATACCGCCGAATCCGGCAGCGGTCCCGGCTACATGTTCTTCAAGTAGAGCGACAGCAGTTGGGTCTGCGAAGAGATGCCGAGCTTCCTGTAGAAACCGAAACGGACCGTGCGATTTTTGTCAGCGTCTTCACCTTATCGGAGATGCCGAAGGGAGATGGCCGAGCCGACGCATTGGCCGTCAGCGAAACGTCCACCAGACACACGCGGTCCTGGAAATGCTCCAGGCGCGGCGAGCCGACCTTAGTTCGGCGACTGTGAAGGATAGCGCATCAGCCCGTGATCGCGATGATGATTTCGACCGGCCGGAACGACCGGATATCGTCGTTCCTCCTCGATGATCTTGACGACGTGCAGTGCCGTGTTGCGCAGGTAGTATGTGGGCGCGCCCTGTCGCTCGAGGAGTTCGGCAGCATGAAGGACGGAACAGAGAGCACGGTAGAGGTCGTCCGACTTCTGCTCGTCAGGAATCGCGATCGTTGCGCGGCGGCAGAGCCGCCGCAATTCGAGTTCCGTGGGCAAGGCGTTGTTGCTGGACAACACCTGACGCAGTTCGATCAAACGCAAGCTCGTTCTCTCCCTCCCGCATGGCCTGGCGCATAGTCTTCTCGATCGCCGGCACTATGCAGCCCCTGGGTCCTGTCGAGGCCGGCTCGGTATTGCGTGGTGAGGGCCGCGACGATCTCGGCGACGGTTCGTTGGTCATGCAGCACGCCGATGCCGTGACCGGCGCTCCAGATGTCGCGCCAGGCCTTGGAACCGTCGAGGAGGTCGCCATAGTCGGCTTGCGGCCGAGCCCCGTCGAACCTGACACCTGCCCGCTCCAGCGACGTCCTGAGGAAGTTGGCCGGCGTTCCGGAAACCCTGTCGGTGTAGACGATGTCGGCGGCCGAGCCGTCTATCACCATCTGCTTGTAGGCTGCGTCGGCATTGGCTTCCGTCGCCGGGATGAAGCACGAGCCGCAGTAGCCGAGGTCGGCTCCCATCACCTGTGCGGCGAGCAGCGCGTGGCCGGTCGAGATCGCGCCCGAAAGAAGCAGAGGACCGTCCCACCATTCGCGGATTTCCTGGACGAGCGCGAAAGGCGACAGCGCGCCCGCATGGCCGCCGGCGCCCGCCGCCACCGCGATCAGACCGTCGGCGCCGCGTTCGATGGCCTTGCGCGCGTGGACCAGATTGACGACGTCGTGCAGCACGATGCCGCCATAGGAACGGATCGCGTCGTTCACCTCGGTTTTCGCCCCGAGCGAGGTGATGACGACGGGAACCTCATGCCTCACGCAGAGTCTGACCTGCTCGTCGAGCAGCTTGTTCGAGCCATGCACGATGAGATTGATCGCATAGGGCGCGGACGGCTTGTCGGGATGGTCAGCGTCGTAGGCGGCAAGCTCGCTGCCGATGCGGGACAGATACGCGTCAAAGACTTCCGGCGTACGCGCGTTTAGCGCCGGCATGGAGCCGACGACACCTGCCTTGCACTGCGCCAGAAGCAATTCCGGCCCCGACACGATGAACATCGGCGCACAGACCATGGGGAGCGCCAGCGGCTTGCCGTGTGGTGTCCAGCAGGTCGAGCGCAGCCTCTCCGGTTCAGATCGCACGCTGACGACCCTTCCAGTGAGGATCGCGCAGCTTGCGCTTCAGGAGCTTTCCGCTGTCCTCGCGCGGCAGCGAACCATGGAACTCGATCCTGCGCGGCACCTTGTAGTTGGTCAGCCGCTCCTTGAGATAGGCCCGGATACCTTCGGGGTCGCCGGCGGCGCAGTCGCGCAGCTGGACGGCCGCGACCAGGCTTTCGCCGAGATCGTCGTCGGGCACGCCGTAGACGGCGCAGTCGCGGACGTCCGGATGCATCAGAAGAACCGCCTCGATCTCCGCCGGATAGATGTTCACCCCACCTGATATGACCATGTCGTTCTTGCGGTCGCAGAGGAACAGAAAACCTTCCTCGTTGACGTAGCCGACGTCGCCAAGCGTGATGAGCCCGTCATACTCCACCTCGCGCCGCTGCTGATCGCGGCCGACATAGGTGAAGTCGCCATAGGCGGGATTGCGCGCATAGATCTCGCCGATCTGTCCTGAAGGCAGCGGAACGCCTGCGTCTCCGAGTATGGCGAACCGCGTTCCCTCAAGCGGCCTGCCGACCGTGCCGGGATAGCGCAGCCAGTCCGGCGACCGGCAGAAGAACGTCACACCCTGTTCGGTACCGCCGTAGACCTCGTTGATGACGGGTCCCCACCAGTCGATCATCTCGCGCTTGACCTCGGGTGGGCACGGGCCTCCGGTGTGCGTCACGGATTTCAGCGAGGACAGGTCGTAACGGCGGCGCACCTCTCGCGGCAGCTTCAGCAAGCGGACGAAGGCCGTCGGCACAAGGGCGACATGCGTGATCCTGTGTTCGTCGATGATCCTGAGCACGGCTTCGGCATCAAATTTCGGCTGGAGAACGGCGATTTCCGCCTCGGCGACCGCCGCCCTTCCGCTCGCGTCCGGCATCGCGTGATAGAGCGGGCCGAGCACCAGAGTCCGCGTCCCGGGGCCGATGCCGAAGGTCAGCCGCTGGAACTTGGTGAACTGCGCCATCTGTTCCGGCGTCATGCACGGCTTGCGCACGGCTTTCGGGCGGCCGGTGGTCCCGGACGTATAGAGGATGGCGCCGCGCGGTGGCTTCGGGGCCTCCGTCCAGGGGTCGAACTCCTGCAGCCATTCCTTCCAGATACGTGCCGCTGGAAACAGTTGCCGCGCCTTGACGGTCGCTTCGCACTCCTCCGCCGAATTGCCTTCGGTCGGCACGAGGAACAACTCCATGGTCTCGGGGATCGCGTCGTCCACGCCGAGCAAAACGTCGGAATGGGCCACGAGGACGCGCGGCCTGGCGTCGGCCAGCACATAGGCGATCTCGTCACTCTTGTTATGCCAGTTCAGCGGGACGGCATAGACGCCGATCGTGGACGCTCCCCGGCTCGCCTCGAAGAAGGAGAAGTCGTTGCGCATGAGTATCGCGACGGCGTCGTTCTCGCCAAGCCCGAGCGAATGGAAGCCGCTGGCGGCGCGCAGACCCTGCTCGAACAGCTGGGCCCGCGTGACCATCCTGTCGCCGATGACGATCACATCCTTGAGCAAATGGTCCTCCCTCCCTGTCGCATAGGCCGTTTTCGCGACCTCCTCTCCCGCTCGCCGCATGAGAGCAGGAAAAAAGCCGGCTGACGGTCCCTGTGAGAGGGGATGTGAGGTGCCGCGGGCCGCCAGCTTACTCGGTGCGATCGACAGGAGGAGATGCATGAGCAAGGATTGGGTAGGCCGCGAGATCCACGATGGGATCGGCGTGCTTACGCTCAACCGCCCGGAGGTGATGAACGCGGTCTCGCCCGGCGTCGTGGCGGTCATCGAGGAGGCTTTCCTCGAGCTGACCAGGCCGGGCAGCGGCGTTCGCTGCCTCGTCATCACGGGTGCCGGACGCGGATTTTCCTCGGGTGCCGACCTGTCGGAGGCCAGCGGCAACGCGGTCGCGTCCGACGGCGCGGCGTCGGTGCTGCAACGGGTCTACCATCCGCTGCTCCGACTGCTGCGCGACTGCGAGCTGCCGATCGTGACCGCGGTGAACGGCGCCGCCGTCGGCGCGGGCATGAGTCTCGCGATGATGGGCGACATCATCGCCTGCGCGCGCTCGGCCTATTTCCTGCAAGCCTTCCGGCGCATCGGGCTGGTGCCCGATTGCGGGTCGAGCTGGCTGCTGCCGCGCCTCGTCGGAGCCGCGCGAGCACGCGAGATGTCGCTGCTCGGCAACAGGATCACCGCCGAACAGGCACTGGAATGGGGTCTCGTCAATCGCGTCTTCGACGATGCCCAGCTGATGCCGGAGGCGCTGTCGCTGGCACGGCAGCTTGCCGACGGACCTGTCTCGGCGCTCGGCATGATCCGCCGGCTCTACTGGGAGACGAGCGGCAATTCCTTCGAGGAGCAGCTGGAGTTGGAGGATCATCTCCAGCAGGTCGCCAGCACCGGCGCCGAGTTCGCCGAGGGCGTCGCCGCGTTCCGCGAGAAGCGGGCCGCGGATTTCAGGGCGATATGATCGCCGGCTTTCCTGAGGAGACCTGTTCTTGACGATCAACGGCAAGGCATACATCGCAGGCGCCTTCGAGCATCCAATACGCAAGGCGACCGGCAAGACGATACCGCAGCTCCACGCCGAGATGGCGGCCGGAGCGCTAGCCGACGCGGGCCTCACCAGCCGGGACGTGGACGGCTTCTTCTGCGCCAGCGACGCGCCGGGCATGGGCGGCCTCAACATGGCCGAGTATCTCGGCCTGCGCCCCCGCTACGTCGACAACACCGACACGGGCGGCTCCTCCTATATCCTCGCCGTCGGACATGCCGCGCAGGCGATCGCGACCGGCAAATGCTCGGTCGCGCTGATAACGCTTGCCGGCATGCCGCGCACGGGGCGGGGACCCAAGGGAGAAGGCGCGTTCTTCGACGATCCGATCTGCCCGGACGTGCCTTACGAACTGCCGTTCAGGCATACGATCGCCAATCTCTACGGCATGTCGGCCAAGCGCCACATGTATCAGTACGGCACCACCAGCGAGCAGCTCGCCTGGGTGAAGGTGGCAGCCTCCCACCATGCACAGCACAATCCGCACGCCATGCTGCGCGACGTCGTCACGGTCGACGACGTCGTCAACTCTCCGATGGTTTCCGACCCGCTGCGCCGGCTCGACTGCTGCGTGATCAGCGATGGCGGCGGTGCGCTGATCGTGGTCTCGCCGGAGATCGCCAGAAGCCTGAAGCGGCCGCTCATAAAGGTGCGCGGAGCCGCCGAGGCGATCAAGCATCCCAATGGCGGCCGCAACGACATCACCTTCTCGGGCGGAGTCTGGTCAGGACCGGCCGCCTTCGCCGAGGCGGGGGTGAAGCCATCCGACATCAAATACGTCTCGATCTACGATTCCTTCACAATCACCGTAGCGATCACGCTCGAGGATCTCGGCTTCTGCGAGAAGGGCGAAGGCGGCCGCTTCGTCGCGGACGGCAACCTCATATCCGGCGTCGGCAAGTTGCCTTTCAACACGGATGGCGGCGGTCTTTGCAGCAATCACCCGGCCAATCGCGGCGGCATGACGAAGGTCATCGAAGCCGTCCGCCAGTTGCGCGGCGAGACGCATCCCGCCGTGCAGGTGAAGAATTGCGATCTGGCGCTCGCGCACGGAACCGGCGGCTATCTGCCCACGCGGCACGGCAGCGCCACGCTTATCCTGGAGAGGGTCTGATCATGGATGCGGCCGTCGACACGATCACGCCCGAACGCGATACCGCGCCGCAGTGGCGCTCGACCGGCGGAAAGCTGCTGATCCAGCGATGCGAGGAATGCGGCGATGCGTTCCACTATCCCCGCGTCGTCTGCCCCTATTGCCTGAGCGACAGGCTCGCCTGGGTCGAATGCGCGGGGACGGGGCGCATCTACTCCTTCAGCGTCATGCGCCGCGGCGATCCCTACGCCATCGCCTTCGTCGAACTCGACGAGGGCCCGCGCCTGATGACCAACATCATCGACTGCGATCTCGACGCGATCGAGGTCGAGCAGAAGGTGCAGGTCACCTTCCGCGACGTGGACGGAATAGCCGCGCCCATGTTCCGGCCGCTCGAGGCCTGAGCCGACAATCATCGAAGCGAAATCCGGAGGCTACGAGACATGACGTTGAGACTTGACGGAAGGGTGGCGGTGGTCACCGGGGCGGGCGCCGGACTGGGGCGCCAGCACGCGCTGCTGCTCGCCAGGCAGGGCGCAAAGGTGGTGGTCAACGACCTTGGCGGGAGCACCTCCGGCGTCGGCAGCGATTCCGCGGCGGCCGACAAGGTCGTGGCCGAAATCAAGGCGGAGGGCGGCACGGCGGTCCCCAATTATGAGAGCGTGTCCACGCAGGAGAGCGCCGAAAGAATCATCAAGACCGCCGTCGACGCGTTCGGCAAGATCGACATCCTCGTCAACAATGCCGGCATCCTTCGCGACAAATCCTTCGGCAAATCGGACCTGAAGGATTTCGCCGAGGTGTTCCAGGTCCACTACTGGGGCACCGTCTTCTGCACCAAGGCCGCCTGGGGCCCGATGAGCGAGCAGAAATACGGGCGCGTCGTCTTCACCACGTCGGTAGCGGGGACCAGCGGTAATTTCGGCCAGTCGAACTACGGCTCGGCGAAGGCGGGCATGCTCGGCCTCATGAACTGCCTGGCGATCGAGGGGCGCAAGAACAACGTGCTCGTCAACGCCATCTCGCCCGGCGCGCTGACGCGCATGACCGACAATCTCGGGCTCGACGAGAGCTTCATGAAGAAGCTCGACCCGGCCTTCGTCTCGCCGGCCGTCGCCTGGCTCGCCAGCGAGCGCTGCGACGTGACCGCCACCATCATCACCGCCGCCGCCGGCGGCTTCGGCCGCCTGCATTTCTTTGAGACCAAGGGCGTCCAGTTCGATCCCTCGCAGCCGATAACAGTCGAGCTTTTCGACCGGGCCTTCGACCGGATCAACGACCTGTCGACCGCCGACCCGACGACGCCGGGTACTGAGGGCAGGATGCAGGAGCGGCTCGACACGTTGGCGAAGCCGGCCGCCTGAACACCGGGCGATACGGAGGACAGGCTGTGGATCTTTCCCTGAACGCCGAAGACAGGGCATTTCGCGAAGAGGTCCGCGCCTTCTTCCGCGAGCACCTGCCCGTCGACATAGCGGAAAAGACGCGGCGGTCCTTTCACCTGCACCCGGAGGATATGCTGCGCTGGCAGCGCATCCTTCACGAAAAGGGCTGGGCCGCCCCCGCTTGGCCGAAGCGGTATGGCGGGCCGGGCTGGACGGCGCTGCAACGCTATATCTTCGACGAAGAGCTGTGCATGGCCGACGCCCCCCTCCCCCTGCTGGCCGGGCAGGGCGTGAACATGGTCGGCCCCGTCATCTACACCTTCGGCAGCGAGGAGCAGAAGGCGCACTACCTCCCGCGCATCCTGTCGGGCGAGGACTACTGGTGCCAGGGGTTCTCCGAGCCTGGCTCGGGCTCCGATCTCGCCTCGCTGAAGACCCGCGCCATCGCCGACGGCGACGACTACATCATCAATGGCCAGAAGATCTGGACCAGCCTCGCCCACAACTCCAACATGATCTACTGCCTGGTGCGCACCGATCCCGCGGTGAAGCCCCAGCGGGGCATATCCATGCTGGTCTTTCCTATGGATACGCCCGGCATCACGGTGCGTCCCATCATCTCGATCGACCGCGGGCACAGCCTCAACGAAACCTTCTTCGAGAACGTCCGGGTGCCGCGCTCCAGCCTGATCGGCGAGGAGGGCAAGGGCTGGACCTATGCCAAATTCCTGCTCGGCCACGAGCGCTTCACCATCGCCGAGATCGCGCGGTCGAAGCGCCGCCTGCAACGGCTGCGCCAGATGGCGCGCGAGACGGCCGTGGGCGATGCCACGCTCGCCGACGATCCCGTCTTTCGCGACAAGACGACCGCGATCGAGATCGATCTCCTGGCGCTCGAACGTATGGGGCTGCGCGTCGCCTGGGAGATGGACCAGGGCATCGACAACATGCTGTCGGCCAGCCTCCTGAAGCTGCGCGGATCGCAGATCATCCAGGCGGTGACGGAGCTGTCCGTAGAGGCCATGGGTTACGCCGGCCTCGCCTATGACAGCCTGGAGGACGGTCGCATCCACTCGCCGTCGGCGCCCGAGATCGCCCAGGGCAAAATGGAGGAGTTCCTGTTCCTGCGCGCCGCGACCATCTATGGCGGCTCGACCGAGACGCAGCAGAACATCCTCGCCAAGATGATCTACGCCGGAGCCTGAGGAGACGGGTCATGGATTTTCGTCTCAACGACGAGCAGGCGATGCTCGGGGAAAGCCTGTCGGGCTGGCTGGCGCGCAACTACGGCTTCGAGCAGTGGCGCAGGCTCACCGCGCGGCGGCCGCCCTACTCCCTGGAGAACTGGGACAGCTTTGCCGCCATGGGCTGGCTGCGCCTCGCCATGCCCGAGGACACCGGCGGTATGGGTCTCGGCGCGATCGAGGAAGCCGGGGTCGGCGAGGCCTTCGGATCGCATCTCGTCGTCGAGCCCTATCTTTCATCGATCGTCCTGTCGGCCGGCCTCATCGCATTGGCTGGCACGGCGGCACAGCAATCGGCGATGCTGCCAGCCATCGGCGACGGCCGGCTGCGCATCGCTTTCGCCCATGCCGAGGCGGAGTCACGCTTCGAACTCAGCAGGATCGGGACGCGCGCGGCGCGCACCGAAGCCGGCCATGTGCTCAGCGGGCGCAAGATCCTGGTTCTCGATGCTCCGGGCGCCGACAGGATCATGGTGCTGGCACGCACCGCCGGCGATATCGCCGCGGAGGCGGGGCTCGGGCTCTTCATCCTCGACCCCAAAAGCCAGGGCGTTTCGCTGCGCTCCTACACGACCGTCGACGACCGGCAGGCCGCCGATCTCGTGCTGGATGGGGCGGTCGCCGAGGAGGTGCTCGGCGATCCGGAGGCAGCTTATCCGGCGGTGGTTGCCGCAACCGACCGCGCGCTCGTCTATCTCTGCGCGGAAGGCGTCGGCGCTATGAGCGCGCTTTGTGAACAAACTCTGGCCTATGTCAGGATAAGACAGCAGTTCGGCCAGCCGATCGGCGACTTCCAGGTCATCCAGCACCGCGTCGTCGACATGCGGGTCCAGCTGGAATGCGCCCGCGCGCTGACGCTCTACGCCGCCAGCGTCGCGGATGGAGAGCCGCTCGAACGGGCCCGGGCCGCGTCGGCCGCAAAGGTACAGGTCGGGCGCTCCGCGCGCTTCGTCGGCCGCGCCGCGGTGCAACTGCATGGCGGCATCGGCATGACGGACGAGCTGGCGGTCGGACACTATTTCAAGCGGCTGCTGATGGTCGAGACCCTGCTCGGCGATATCGATTTCCACCAGAGGCGCTTCGCCAGCCTGCCGTCCGAGCTGGCGTGAGCCGACCCGGTTCACGAATAGTCGGGATCCTCCCGCCAGGGGAAATAGTCCGGCATGTCACGGGAGACGCGGTCGGTAAAGGCCGGCGGACGCTTCTCCAGGAAGCTCGCGACGCCCTCCCGTGCATCGTCCGAACGGCCGCGGGCATAGACGCCGCGGCTGTCGAGCCTATGCGCTTCCATCGGATGCCGGGCGCCCGCCATTTGCCAGAGCATCTGCCGCGTGAGCGCGACGGAAACCGGCGCGGTGTTGTCGGCGATCTCGCGGGCGTAGGCGTAGGCGGCCGGAAGAAGCTCGGCGGCAGGGTGGAGGGAACGCACCAGGCCGGCCTCCAGCGCCTCGCCTGCCGAGACCATGCGCCCCGTCAGGCACCAGTCCAGCGCGCGATCCAGGCCGACGATGCGCTGCAGGAACCAGGTCGAGGCGCCTTCCGGCACGATGCCCCGCCGCGTGAACACTAGGCCGAAGCGGCTATCGTCGGCCGCGAACCGGGCATCCATGGCGAGCGTCATGGTGATGCCGACGCCGACCGCCGCGCCGTGGATGGCGCCGATGACGGGCTTCAGGCTGCGATAGAGCCGGAGCGTAAGGCGGCCCGCGCCGTCGCGGACCTTCTCATGCGAATAATCTATGCTGCCGTCTGGGCGGACCGGCGAGCTCGGTCCGGCCGGCGCATGGCTGCCATAGTCGAACGTGCCCGCCCCTTGCGACAGGTCGGCACCCGCGCAGAACAGCCTGCCGTTCGCGCGGACGACCACCACCCGGACATCGTCGTCGGCATCGGCGCAATCGAGCGCGGCGATGATCTCGTCGATCATCGCTTCGCTGACGGCATTAAGCTTGTCGGGCCGGTTCAGCGTGATCGTCGCGATCCCGTCGTCGACCGAATAGAGAATGTTTTGGAAGCTCACGGCCGGTCGGCTCCTGTCCGATTTTAGACGGCAAGCGCGTCGTAGCGGCGGAAGTGGTCGTCCTCGCTGCCGAAGCTGGCGGCGATGACCAGCGCCCGCTTGAAGTAGCGCCCGATCGCCAGTTCGTCGGTGATGCCCATGCCGCCGTGGAGTTGCACCGCCTGCTGGCTCACGAAGCGGAGCTGGCGGTCGACAGCGATCTTCATGGACGAAGCTGCGGCCGCCCGTTCGCGGGCATCGCCGTCCTGGAGGGCAAGCGTCGCCATGTAGACCATCGATACGGCCTGCTCGATCGCGATCGCCATGTCCGCCAGCCGGTGCCGGAGCACCTGGAACGAGATGAGCGGTTGCCCGAACTGCCTGCGGTCGCGCAGATATGCCGACGTCTGGCTTGTCATTTCGCGCATGATGCCGACCGCTTCCGCGCCGAGCGCGACGATGGCGGAGTCGATGGCCGGCTCCAGCAGCCCGACGGCGTCGCCTTCGCGTCCGATCATCTGCCCGACCGCACCGGCGAACCCGATGTTTGACGTAGCCTCGCCGTCGATCGCGTCAAAATCCTCGCGTGTTAAGCCGGCCGCCGCGGCATCGACGAGGAAGAGCGACGGCGTGCCGGATCCGACCCTTGCGGTCACCAGATAGTGTGTGGCCAGAGGCGCGCAGGAGACCACGGATTTCCTGCCGGAGATGCGGTGGACCGAGCCGTCGCGCGTCGCGCCGGCGCCGACATTCGCCAGTCGAAAGCGGGTCGCGTATTCGGAGTGGGCAAGGACCGTGAGCGCCCGCCCGGCCGCTATGGCTCGCAGATGGCTGCCGGCCGGCTCGCCTCCGGCAGCCGCCAGCGCGGTCGTCGTCAGCACCGTCTGGGGGAAAGGCGCGGCGGCAAGCGCCCTGCCGAGCTCCTCCATGATCAGCATGACCTCGACCGGACCGCCGCCAAAACCGCCGAACTCTTCGGACACGAGGGAGGACTGCAGGGCGATGTCGTCGACGAGGCCACGCCAGAGGACGGCATCGCCGCGCCGTGGTCCCGTGGTCAGGTCCGTGCGTCGTCCGGCGAGATAGCCGGAAAGCGTGTCCCGCAGCATCGTCTGCTCGGCCGTGAAGGATAGATCCATCGCTCAGATCGCCTGCTCGCGCTGCGCCCAGTAGGGTGCGCGCAACTCGCGTTTCAGAATCTTGCCCGATGGATTGCGCGGCAGCGCATCGACGAACGCGACGGACTTGGGACATTTGAAGGAGGCGATGCGACATCGGCAATGCGCGATCAGCTCGGCTTCCGAAACCTGCTGGCCGGGATGTAGCGCGACGAAGGCCTTCACCTCCTCGCCCCATTTCTCCGACGGCACGCCGACGACGCCCACCTCGAGCACGGCCGGATGCTCCGCCACCGCCTGCTCGACCTCAGCGGGATAGATGTTCTCGCCGCCCGAGATGATCATGTCCTTGATGCGGTCGCGGATATAGAGATAGCCATTGGCATCGAAATAGCCGGCGTCGCCCGAATGGTACCAGCCGTCGCGCAGCGCCTCGGCCGTCGCCTCGGGCCGGCCGTAATAACCCTGCATCACGGCGCCACCGCGCAGCAGAATCTCGCCGCTCTCGCCGGCGGGAAGGTCGTTGCCCTGAGCATCTACGATGCGGATTTCCATGTCGTGCAGCGGTCGGCCGCAGGAGGCCAGCAGTTCCGGACGATCGAGATCGTGGTCCTGCGGAAGCAGCGTCGTCCCCATGGTCGTCGTCTCGGTCATGCCGAACATCTGGACGAAGCCGCACCCCAGTTCCTTGACCGCCCGCCGCAGCAAATCGACCGTAATCGGCGAGCCGCCATAGCCGACGACCTGGAGGGATTTGGCATGGCTGCGGTCGAAGGCGGGATCGTTGATGATCTGCTGGATGACGGCAGGCACGAAGCCCGCCTTGGTGATGGGCGCGGAGGCCAGCGCCTGGAGGATGAAAGGGCTGCCGGCCTCGCGGGTGATGTAGTTCGCCGCGCCGACATAGGGCGCGTACATCGCCCAGCAGGTGCCGCCGCTGTGGAAGAGCGGCAGCGGCGTCAAGACGATGTCCTCTGTGCTCCATTCGCCCAGTTCACCGCTTTCGGTGTGCCGGACCGAATTCAGCACGTTGGCGTTGGTGAGCATGGCGCCCTTGGGACGCCCGGTCGTGCCGGATGTGTGGAGTTGCAGCACGACGTCGTCCGGCGACACGGGCAGCTTCGGGTCGACGGCCGACTGCCGGTGGCGCCAGGCGTCGAAGCTCTCCGCGCCTTCGACATGGCCGCCGATCACGACGATACCGCGAAAATCCGGCCGAGCCGCCCTGATTTCCTCGAGCTTTGCCGCGAAATCCATGTCGATGAAGAGGAATTCGGTATCGAAATTCTCGAGCAGGTAATGGATTTCTGGAAGCGCCAGACGCCAGCTGATGGCCGTCAGCACGGTGTTGGACTTGGCGCAGCCCATCAGCACTTCGAAGTAACGCGGATCGTTCTTGCCGAGATAGGCGATACGGGTTCCGGGTTTACACCCGGCGGCGATCAGGCCGTTGGCCACCCGGCTGCTGCGCTCGTCCCAATCCGCGTAGGTAAGGAACTGGTCTTCGTAATAGAGCGCGGTCTTTGCCCCGCGCCGCGCCGCATGGCAGCGCACGATGTCGGCGACGCTGGCGATCCCGGCCCGCGCCGCCGCTTCCTCCGGACTGTCGTCCACAATGCTCATTTTTGCCCTCCAGGAAGGCGCGATCCCAAGCGGCCACGCACGTGCCGCGCGGGTTCACGCGAAGTAGAGAAAGATGATGTCGGCCACGAGCGCGGGACGCTTCTCGCCCTCGATCTCTATGGTGAGCTCGGCCGTCGCCCGCAGGCCGCCGGAGGCCTCCTCAACCGACTTGATCGACGTGACCAGACGAACGCGCGACCCGGCGGGAACGGCGTTCAGGAAACGCAGCTTGTCCACGCCGTAGTTGAGGATGCGCGAGGCCTTCACCGTATAGAGCGGCGGCTGGAGAACGCCGAGCAACGCGAGCGTCAGATAGCCGTGGGCGATGGTCTTGCCGCCCGGGGCTTCCCTCCCGGCCCGCTCGACATCGACATGGATCCACTGCTTGTCGCCGGTCGCCTCAGCGAAGTCGTCGATCATCTTCTGCGTGACGGTCAGCCACTCGCCGGGGCCGATTGCCTGGCCGACGGCCGCGTTCAGTTCACCGGGACTTTCGAAAACCCGTGTCATGGCATGTCCTTTCTCTGGATTGCTCCGATCCGCGTGCCGGCTCAGCCGCCGGCGACGGACCGCGCAATGATGTTGCGCTGGATCTCGTTGGAGCCGCCGTAGATCGAACGCGCCCGGTCGTTGAGGAAGCGCGCCGTGTGCCGGAGCGCGAAGTCCGGCCCAATCGGCTGGGCGTCGCTGCCGGGCGAGAGAGCGCGGCGCTGGTCGGGAATGGCGAGTTCGCCAAGGGCGCGCATGGCCAGCTCGCCGGCGGCCTGCTGCACCTCCGAGCCGCGGACCTTGAGGATGGACGCCATCATGTCGCCGACATTTTCGCCGGCGGACAGGCTCGATATCACCCGTTTCTCGGTCCAGCTCTGGGCAGTGATCTCGATGTCCAGCTCGGCATAGCGGCGGCGGAACGACTGGTCGTCCCACAGTCGGGTGCCGTCGACCGGATCCGATGTCTGCGCCGCGACGCGCGTGTCGCGCAGAAGCGCTCGGGCGACGGCGGCATAGCTGCCGCCGCGCTCGAATTCGAGCAGGTACTTGGCGATTGCCCAGCCCTGGTTCTCCTCGCCGACCCGGTTGGCTACGGGCACGCGCAGGCCGTCGAAGAAGACCTGGTTGACCTCGTGCTCGCCCGACATCGAGATGATCGGGCGCACCTCGATGCCCGGCGCGTCCATGGGCGAGAGCAGGAAGCTGATGCCGGCCTGCTGCCGGCCCTCGGTCGAGGTGCGGACCAGCATGAAGATCCAGTTCGCGTTGTGCGCTTGCGTCGTCCAGATCTTCGATCCGGTGACGACATAGTCGTCGCCGTCCTGCACGGCGCGTGTCGTCAGCGATGCAAGATCGGACCCGGAGCCGGGCTCGGAAAAACCCTGGCACCAGTAGTGTTCTCCCGACAGGATTTTCGGCAGGAAGAACGCCTTCTGCTCCGGCGCACCGAACCGCATGATCACCGGGCCGCATAGTTGCAGCCCGCCGAGGAAGAGCTGCGGAGCATTCGCGCTGGCGCACTCCTCCTCGAATATGTGCCGCTGCATGGCGTTCCATCCGGTGCCGCCATGCTCGACGGGCCAGGCGGGAGCGATCCAGCCGCGCTCGAACAGCGTCCTGTGCCACCAGATTCCCAGCTCGCGCTCCGCCGCCACACCCGTCTGGCGGGCGGCCCGGGCGCGGATGTCGGGTGTCAGCTTTTCAGTAAGGAACGAGCGGACCTCGGCCTGAAAGGCCCGATCACGTTCGGAAAGGCTTCCATCCATCTCTTTCTCCATGGGAGCGTCGGCCGGCCTCGGCCGGATGGACGCGCCGGATCGTCGAGAAAACCTCAGTTCAGGAAGTACTGCGGCACGGCGAGCGTGAGCTGCGGGAACAGCACCATGATCAGAACCAGGAAGAGGTCCACGGCGAGGAACCACATCACGCCTCGGAATATCGCCGTCAGCGAGACGAGATTGCCGACCACCCCCTTGATGACGAACACGTTCATGCCGATCGGCGGGGTGATCATGCCGATCTCGAGCAGCTTGGTCAGCAGCACGCCGAACCAGATCAGGCTGTGGCCGCCTTCCGAGACGATCGGCAGGACGATCGGCAGCGTCAGCAGCATCGCGCCGATCGGCTCGAGGAAGCAGCCGAGGACGAGGTAGACGGCGACGATCATCAGCATGATGACCATCTGGTTGTCGCTCACGCCGAGCACGGCGTCCGAGATGACACCGCCGACGCCGGAAATGGCGAGGAACCGGGTGAACAGGCTGGCCCCGACGCCGATGATGATCAGCGCGCTGGTGGTCAGCAGGCACTCGATCGCCGCGGCCTTGAACCGGCGCCAGGTCAGCGTGCGCTTGGCGAGGCCGACGACGCAGGCGAGGAACGCCCCGACGGCGCCGGCCTCCGTCGCCGTGAAGACGCCGCCGAACAGGCCGGCGAAGATGCCGATCATCACCAGCAGGATCGGCCAGGTATCCGCCAGCGCGGCCATCTTCTCGGAAAGCGGAACATGGCGGACGACGCGCGGGGCGAGAGCCGGATCGAGCTTCACCCGAACCCAGATGACCGTGATGTAGGCGACCGCGGACAGGATGCCGATCGCCAAGCCGCCGAGGAAGAGTTGAGGAACCGGCTGGCGCGCGATGACGCCGTAGAGGATCATCAGGATCGACGGCGGAATGAGCGCGCCGATCGTTCCGGCGACCGCGACCGTCCCGGTTGCGAGCTCGGGATGGTAGCGTGCCCGCATCATTTCCGGCACGGCGATACGCCCCATCGCCGCCGAGCATGCGACGGAAGACCCGCACACCGCCGCGAAGGCCGACGAGCCGAGCACGGCGGAAATGGCCAGCCCGCCGGGAAGGCCGGAGAGCCAGACCTTTGCCGCGTCGAACAGGCCCTTCGTGAGCTGGGCGTGATAGCTCACGAATCCAAGCAGCAGGAACATTGGAACGGAGCTCAGCACCCAGTTGGCCGAGAACTGGTAGGGAATGATGCCGATCGCGCCCCACGCGACGTTCCAGCCGACGAGCGCCCAGATGCCGCAATACGAGACGCCGATCAGCGCCAGTCCGATGGGAATGCGGATCGCCAGCAGCACGAGCAGGATCGTTAGGCCGGCGAAGCCGATCTGGACCTCGGTCATTGCGGAACCCCGTATTCGGCGGAAGGATCAGCGTCTTCCAGCTTCTCGTTCAGCCCGGATTCCGATCCCGTGACGTAGCAGGCGAGCTTGTAGGCGACGACGATCAGGACGAGCACGCAGCCCAGCGGAATGATGTAGTAGGCCGGCCAGATGATCACGTCGGACGTGCCTTGCGTGACGAACGCGCCAACGGCCTGCTTCTTGCCCGCCTCGATGAAGGTTCGCACCGCGAGAAAGCCGAAGATCACCAGCGCGAACAGGTAGGAGAAGCCCTCGAGATGGCGCTGCAGCCATTTCGGCATCATGTCCGTCACCAGCTCGACGGAGATGTTCCTGTTCTTCTCCTCCGTGAAGCAGAGCGACAGGAAGCCGATGATGATCATGTAGTAGTTGGAGACGATCTCGATCGTCCCCTCCACCGCCGAATGGAAGAAATAGCGGAGTATGACGTCCACCGTGATGTGGATCATCATGACGATGATGAATATGCCGCCGAGATTCGTGAACAGATCGATCAATCTCGAGATGAATCTACCGAGACCGGACATGCGCTCCTCCGCATTTCGCCGCGACGAAGCGCGGACATTGCCGCGCCCAGCGGCCTGCCCGCCGTGGAATTGTTCGTGGGTGGACCGGGGGCAGCCTGTCGCCGTCCCGGTCCTGGAAGGAACGGCCTACATTCCGTAGGTCTCGACGTTGATCTTCGAATACGCCTCGTTCCAGAGCAGATCCTGATAGGCTTCCGCACTGTCGATGCTGGCGACGAGGTCGACCCATTTCTCGAACAGCTCGGACATCTTCTGGACTGCCTGGTCAGTGTCCTTGAGGCCGTATTTCTCGGCGTAGGTTTTGGCGATCGACTTCAGGTCGGCATTCGTGAAGTCGCGCGTCGCCTTGAGGAAGTCCTGCGCAGGCGCGACGATCTCGATGCCCTTCTTCTCAGCGGCCTCCAGGGCGGCCAGGTTGTTGACGCGGTAGTTCCAGGAGCCGTAGGCGGAACCATGCGCACCGACGCGCAGGAGTTCGGTGCGCTGCTCGGGCGTCAGGCTGGTCCAGACGTCGAGATTGACGTTCATCAGGCCGGTGCCGCCGAAGCCGCCTCCCGGCACGTCACGGATGATGTACTTCACGGCATCGACGAGGCTGAGGTCCAGCAGTTCCGCCGCGCCGGAAAGCGAGCAGTCGAGAATGCCCTGGCTCAGCCCCTCGAAGATCTCGTTCTGCGGCACCGACACCGAGGTCGCGCCGACCGAATTCGCCCAGCGGGTCCAGTGGGCGCCCGGCGCGCGGATGCGAACGCCCCGCATGTCGGCGGCCGTTTCGACCTTCTTCATGCACATCATCATGTATTCGGTCGACGAGCTGGACGTGAACACCTGGTTCTGCGCCGTCATCTCGTCGATGCAGGCGGGGCAGTTGAGCGTGATGTATTCGATCAGCGCGCCCGTCCACGCGAGGCCGCCGCGATCGCCCGTATCATGCTGGGAGAACAGCATGGTCATTTCCGACACCATGGTCGAGTTCGGAAACTCCGCCGGGAAGTACGGGAACAGCACCATGCCCATGTCGGCGATGTTGTCGCGCACGCCGCCCAACATCTCGGTGAAGCTGAGCAACGACTGCGGATAGACGCGGATGTCGAGATCGCCCTTGGAGATCTCCTTGGCGTAGGCGGCCGATGCCTCCTGCGCCTTCGCACCCGTCGAGTTGGGCGCGAAGCCCGTTGCGTAGCGCAGATCCTTTGCCGCCGCCTGGCTCGCGCCGAGCGCAAGTCCAAGAAGAACGGTCGCGGTTATGCGTCCGAGCAGATTCGTCGATGTCATGTGTCCCTCCCAGGAAGCGCCCTGCAAGCTGTCGCTTGCTTCATTTTTCGAGCGGCACTTTCGCGGAAAATCTGAACTGGCAGGGTTGCAGGCCAATGTCCCTTCGTCAGGGGACCCGGCCGGCGATTGGGTTTTCGTGGGCGGCACGGCTGAGACGAACCCGGAGGTTCCATTCTCAAGGGACAGTGGTCGAACCGGTTTCCCGACCGATAACCGTTTCGATACTCCCAGGTCCGTTCTCGAAAAGGTCTCGGTCGTTCCCCCGGGAACGAAGGCCAGGCCCCAAACCGAGGCGGCCGAAAGGCGGTTCGGAAAGTGACCCCGGGTCGGCGATCTGTCGCCAGCGCTGGCGACCGGCGTTCGAGCGATGTCCGGATTATAGACTTCGACTTGTCGCGGACCGGTTTCCAACCAATCAGGGCTCCAGCATCGGCAGGACGGTGGACTGCTTGACCTGGCCGAGCGCAAAACTCGATTCGATCGAGGCGACGCCTTCCAGCCGGGTAAGCTTCTGCTTGAGGAAGGCTTCGTAGGCCGGCAGGTCCTTCACCACGATGCGCAGCAGATAGTCGCGCTGCCCCGTCATCAGATAGCAGTCGACGATCTCGGGCCAGCGAGCTACTGCCGCGGCGAAGCGGTCGAGTTCCTCCTCGCGCTGGCGTTCCAGCTTGATCGAGGCGAAGACGCTGATCGGCAGGCCCACCTTCGCCTGGTCGACCACTGCGACATAGCCCTTGATTACGCCGGCGGCCTCCAGCATCCGCACGCGGCGGGCGCAGGGCGACGCCGACAGGCCGGCCCTGCTGCCGAGCTGCTCGGTCGTGAGCCGGGCATCCTCCTGCAAGGCGACGAGCAGCTTCCGGTCGATTTCGTCGATTTCCGATTTTGGCATGGATACCCTGCACAAGCATCGATGTTGGCTGACAGAGCCAACATAGGCGCTGTTCTAGATCAAGAATAGCCACATGGAGCGCGTGGCGGCCACTATGATTTCTGATCATGACGCAGGGGGAATGGGAGACTCATGGACAAGCGGCTTGCCTATCTCGCCGAACTCGAAAGGAAGGTGCTGTGGCTGTCGACTTGGATGATCCACAACGCCAATCACCTCCGCCCGAACGAGGACGGCCTGAAGGTCGGCGGCCATCAGGCGTCCTCGGCCTCGCTCGCCACCATCATGACAGCCCTCTACTTCGCCGTGCTGAGGCCGGAGGACCGGGTGGCGGTCAAGCCGCATGCCAGTCCGATCTTCCACGCCATCCAGTATCTGCTCGGCAACCAGACGCGCGACAAGCTCGAGGCTTTTCGCGGCTACAAGGGTGCCCAATCCTATCCCTCGCGCACCAAGGACGTGGACGACGTCGACTTCTCCACCGGATCGGTCGGGCTCGGGGTCGCGCAGACGCTGTTTGCCTCGCTGGTCCAGGACTATCTCCACGCCAAGGATCTGGCCCGTGAACGCCCCGAAGGCCGCATGGTCGCCCTGATCGGCGATGCCGAGATGGACGAGGGCAACATCTTCGAGGCGCTGCTCGAGGGTTGGAAGCACGGCCTGCGCAATACCTGGTGGGTGGTCGACTACAACCGGCAGAGCCTCGACGCCGTCGTGCGCGAAGGCCTGTGGGAGCGCTTCGAGACGATGTTTCGCAATTTCGGCTGGGACGTCGTCATCCTGAAATACGGCTCGCTGCTGCAGGAGGCCTTCGCCGAGCCGTCCGGCGAGCGGCTGCGCGACTGGATCGACAGCTGCCCCAACCAGCTCTACTCCGCACTGACCTTCCAGGGCGGCGCCGCCTGGCGCAAGCGCCTGCTCGACGATCTGGGCGACCAGGGCGCCCTTTCACGACTCCTCGAGAAGCGGTCGGACGATGAACTCGCACGGCTGATGACCAACCTCGGCGGCCACGATCTGCCGGCCCTGCTGGAGGCTTTCGAGTCGGCGCGCCGGCACGACCGGCCGGTCTGCTTCATCGCCTACACGATCAAGGGCTTCGGCCTGCCGCTGGCCGGCCACAAGGACAACCATGCCGGCCTGATGACACCGGCCCAGGTCGACAGCCTGCGCGAGCGGATGAACGTGCGCGCAGGACAGGAATGGGAGCCGTTCGAAGGGTTTGGCCTGGACGATGGAGAAATTGCGGCCTTCCTTGCTGACGTACCGTTCGCCGCCCAGGGCCGCCGCCGTTACGACGCACCTGCGATCGCAGTGCCGCAGCGACTGGACTTCACCCCGCAGGCATCGATGTCGACGCAGCAGGGTTTCGGCCTGCTCATGCACGAGATCGCCAAGCTGGACAGCGACTTCCCGAGTCGGATCGTTACCACCTCCCCGGATGTGACGGTGTCGACGAACCTCGGTCCCTGGGTCAACCGGCGGGGACTGTTCGCGCGCCAGGAGATGGCCGACCTGTTCCGGCGCGAGCGCATACCCTCGACATTCAACTGGCAATTCTCGCCGAAGGGCCAGCACGTGGAGCTCGGCATCGCCGAGATGAACCTGTTCATCATGCTCTCGGCGCTCGGTCTGTCGCATTCCATCTTCGGCGAGCGGCTGCTGCCAGTCGGAACCCTCTACGATCCCTTCATCGAGCGCGGCCTCGATGCCTTGAACTACGCCTGCTACCAGGATGCGCGCTTCATCCTCGCGGCCACCCCGTCCGGCGTGACGCTGGCGCCGGAAGGCGGCGCGCACCAGTCGATCGCGACGCCGCTGATCGGCATGGCGCAGGACGGCCTCGCGAGCTTCGAGCCGGCCTTCGCCGACGAGCTCGCCGTCATCCTGCGCTTCGCCTTTGACTACATCCAGCGCGACGGGGCGGCGGAACCCGACGAGGTCAACTGGCTGCGCGACGCGCTCGGCGGCGCCGTCTATCTGCGCCTGTCGACGCGCTCGATCGAGCAGCCGAAGCGCGACATCGACGACCACCTGGCCGCCGAAATGATCAACGGCGCCTACTGGATGCGCAGGCCGGGGCCGAATGCGCAGGTCGTCATCGCCTATATGGGTGCCGTCGCGCCGGAGGCGGTGGAGGCGGTCGGACTGATGGCGGAGGATCGCCGCGATGTCGGGCTGCTCGCCGTAACCTCGGCCGACCGGCTGCAAGCGGGATGGACCGCCGCTCAGCGCGCCCGCGAGCGCGGCCTCGTCCACGCCCGCAGCCATGTCGAGCGGCTGCTGGCGGCAGTGCCTGGCAATTGCGTACTGGTGACGGTGGTCGACGGCCATCCGGCGACGCTGTCCTGGCTCGGCGGCGTGCACGGCCACCGGACCCGGGCGCTTGGCGTCGAGCATTTCGGCCAGACCGGCACCATCGCCGACCTCTACCGGCACTACGGCATCGACACGCAAGGCATCGTGGCGGCTGCCCAGGCGGTCACGGCCGGACGGCCGATCCGCCATCTGCAGGCAATCTGACGGACGAAGTCCCCGATTTCAGCGGGGCGATGCGGAATCCGGCGATGCTCGCCGCGTCCGCGGGGAGTGTGCCGAGCGAAGCGAAACGGCTGAGAGTGGTCAAGATCAAGAACCGCCGGCGTGGGGCCGTCGGTGATGCATCGCAGCCTTGCCCTGCCGGTCGATCTGCTCGACGGCCCTGAGAGGCAATCCGGCCGAGTGCGGCCAGCCGCCAGCCTCAATCTCCCGGTGACTGGAGTTGTTGCCGCAATTCCCGCTTCAGCACCTTGCCGTAGTTGCTCTTGGGCAGCGCGTCGACGAACAGGTAGCGCTTCGGCCGCTTGAAGCGGGCGATGTTGTCGTTGCAGAAGGCATCGAGCTCGGCCGGGGACGGCTGCCTGCCGCCGCACGGCACGATCACCGCCACGACGATTTCGCCCCATTCGGGATGGGACTGACCGACGACGCAGACCTCGGCGACATCGGCATGCCGCAGCAGAACCTCCTCGACCTCGCGCGGATAGATATTGGAACCGCCGCTGATGATCACATCCTTGGAGCGGTCGCGCAACGTCAGAAGACCCCTTGCGTCGAACGAGCCCATGTCGCCGGTGAACAGCCAGCCGTCCCTGAGGGCATCAGCCGTCGCCTTGGGGTTGTTCCAGTAGCCCGACATGACGATGTCGCCGCGGCAGACGATCTCGCCGACCTCACCGGCCGGCAGCGGAGTGCCGTCCTCGCCGACTACCGCCACCTCGACGCCGAGGCGGGGATAACCCGCGGAGCCCAGCACGTCGGAGTCGTCGGCGGCGTGGTCGGCGCGGCGCAGCCCGGTGATAGTCATCGGCGCTTCGCCCTGGCCGTAGATCTGGATGAACACCTGGCCGAAGACGGCGAGCGCCTTGCGCAGTTCCTCGACATACATCGGCCCGCCGCCATAGACGATGGAGCGCAGGTTGCGCGGCCGGACACCGCTGCGCTCGGCTTCGAGCCGCAGCCGCTGCACCATGGTCGGTGCCAGGAAGGCGCCGACGCCGGGGTGGCTTTCGCAAAGCGCCAGGAACTCCGCCGGATCGAAGGCGCCGCTGTCCGGCACCACCTGGCGCGCCGCGCGGGCGATGTAGGCGGGGATGTAGAGGCCGGAGCCGTGCGACATCGGCGCGGCGTGCAGCAATGTGCAGTTCTCGTCGAGCGCCTCCATGTCGGCGAGATGCGCGAAGCTGCAGGCGTTGAGGTTGCGATGCGACAGCATCGCGCCCTTGGATCGGCCGGTCGTACCGGAGGTGAAGAACAGCCAGGCCAGCGCCGCGGGATCCGATTCGATGCGGCCCTGCCACTCATCCCCCAGCATGGCGGCGTAGTCGGCGCCGCCGATCCGCACCAGCCGGCAGCCCTCGGCCGGCGAGCCCTTCAGCGCATCGGCCAGCGCGTCGACGATCTTCGCCGACACGAAGGCGATGCTGGCGCCGGAATCCTCCAGGATCTGCACCATCTCCTTGGGATGCAGCTTGGCGTTCACCGGCGCCACCGCCATGTTCGCCGCCCAGGTGCCGAAGAACAGCTCGACATATTCCGGGCAGTTCTCGCTCACCAGCGCAACGCGGTCGCCGGGCCGGCCCGTGGCGCGCAGTCCTGCCGCCAGCCTAAGTGCCCGCGAGCGCAGCTCGGCGAATGTCAGCAACTGGCCCGTTCCCCGGAAAACGGCACCGTGGTCGGGAAAGCGTCTCGCCGCCTGGTCGAGCAGGAAATAGCTGTTCATCGGCTCAGGCCGCCGCCAGCCTGCCGGCCCGCGCCGCAGCGCTACGGTCGGCCGCCGGCCGCGACAGGATCTTGCCCAAGGCATCGTCCAGCACCGCGACCGGATCGGCCTGCGCCGAAAACGATCGCCAGCCGACATGGTTGTCCGGCCGCACCAGGATGGCGCCGTCCTCGTTGACCTCGCGCAACCGCAGCCAGGCGCGCTCGGCGTCGATGCAGTCGCCGCCGTCGCCGACCGAAACCACTTTCAGCGCCACCCCGCTGCGCGCCGCAACCGCCATCGCCGCATCGCGCCAGCCTGCGGCGTCGGCGCCAGTGATCAGCACGAATTCGCCGGCGCCGGCGAGATCGAGCGTGGAAAGTCGCTTCCCGTCACGCTCCAGCCATGCATGCGGCAGGCGATGTCCAGGTCGCGTGGTGGGAACGTAGCGCCCGCCCATCGGGTCGCGCTGCGGCGGGAACGTGCCGTCGGCAACCATCGCGCCCTGGTCGTAGCGGAAACCGATCTCGAGATCGTGCGCCTGCCATTCCATGCGCTGCACCCCTATCACCTGGTGGAGCCGGGCGCGCCGGGTGCGCCCCTCGTCGTCGTCGGCGAAGAAGGCCGCGAAATTGCGCCGGCTGGCCTCGCCATCGCCGCGGACGAGGCCGATGCCGACATCGGTGAGTTGATGGTTCTGGAAGGTGAGCAGCGCCCATTTGACGTTGCGGTCGGCGACCGGCCGTCGCTCGGCCTCGTAGCTGTCGAGCAGACCATCGCAAGCCTGCCCCTTCAGCACGGCGCTGAGCTTCCAGGCAAGGTTGTGCGCGTCCTGCACCGCCGAGTTGAGGCCGAGCCCCGTGGTCGGCGGATGCCGGTGCGCGGCGTCGCCCGCCAGGAAGACGCGGCCGAAGCGGTAGCGGTCGGCCAGCACGCCCTCGACGGTCCAGTGGCCGATGCCGATGATGTCCGGCTGCAGGTCCGGCAATTTCAGCAGTTCGCGCATCCGCGGTAGCAGCGAGGCTTCGTCGAAGCGGGCGGGATCGTCCGGCCGGAAGCTGAAATGGAACATCCACTCTTCCGAATGGCGGTCGAACTTCGTCGGCCCGAGCTTGCCGAGCACGCCGCTGCTCCAGGAACCGCCTTCCGGGTTGACGAACCAGGTCGTCATCGCATGGTCGTCGTCCCACCATTGCGACAGGTCGGCGCGGAAATAGACGGTGACCATCTCGGCAAGGTTGGCCGCGCCGGTGAGCCGGCTGCCGACGATCGGGCCGATGGTACGGCCCCCATCCGCGGCAATGACGTAGTCGGCGACGACCGTCTGCTCGTCGCCGCTGGCGCGGTTGCGGATTTGGGCGCGCACGACGCTGCCGTCCTGCTCCAGCGTCACCAGTTCATGATTGTAAAGCAGGCCTTCCGGGTTGCGCACCTCTGCTTCGGTCCGCAGCAGCGGCTCCAGCCTGACCTGCGGATAAAGCGTGCTTTCACAAGGGCTGTCGGCCGCATAGGCGGTGAGCGGCCCGCCGCCGAATGAATCGATGGCATAGAAGGTGCGCCGGTCGAGCGGCCCGTCGCCAGCAAGGCTGGTGCACCAGCGGATCCTGGAGATGTATCTGAGGGGCATCGAGCGGCTGTAGACCGCGTCGGCGATGCCTAGCTGGCGGAACACCTCCATGGTGCGCTGGTTGAGATAGCGTGCCTTGGGCAGCCGCCCGGGAGACGGATGCCGCTCCACGAGCAGCGATTCGATGCCCAGCTCCGACAAGGCGATCGACGACGACAGGCCGCATCCGCCGCCGCCCACGATCAGCACCGGTACGCGACGTTCGCTCATGATGATATCCCCGGTTACGATTCCAGAAGTCCGCGCGCCGCCAGCCAGTTGCGCTGCAGATCGATGGCCTCGGCGAGTTGCGCTGGCTGCCCGGCGTAATAATGCGTCGCGCCCTTGATGACATGGAAGGTTTTGTCCGCGCTCGCCGCAGCCTTGTAGATCATGCCGGTATGCGGCTGCGGCGCGGCGTCGTCGGCGCTGTTCTCGATGGCGAGAAACGGTACGCGGATATGCGCCGCGCAGGCGACGCCGTCGGCGCGCGAATCCCGGATCGACCATTGCGACAGCCATGAGCGCAGGGTCGAAAACCGGCCGAGCGCCACCGGCCCGGTGTTCACCGTCTCCGGATTGCCGAGATAGGACCAGCGCGGCCGCCGGTCGTTGGGATCGACCGACGGATCGACGAAGCGCGGATCGGCGAAGGTGCGGTGAGTGACGAAGCCGCGCTCCATCTCGCCCGAGTTGCGGCGGCGCAGCGTCTCGAGCGTCTCCAGCACCCAGCCCCGGATCCGGTCGATGCGCGCCAGTTGTGCCGCCCGGTAATGCGCCAGGAAATCGGCGGAATAAGCTGGCTGGTTTGGATTGGCGGGATCGTAGATGTCGAGCTCACGGATGCGGTCGTCGGGATCGTGCTCGGTGCGCACCGACGGATCGATGCTGTCCGCCAGCAGCTGGGCGCGCGAGATGTGCGCGGCCTGGAAGATCAGCGCGTCAGCGGGGATGAGTCCCGCGCCCTTGACGTTCACCGGATCGCCGGAAGGCGTCTCGGTGATCGTCGGGTTCTCCGCTTGCGACTGATAGAACAGCGCCAGCGAGCCCCCGCCGCTCCACCCGACGATGACCACCTTCTCGTAGCCGAGGACCTCCTTGGCATGCCGGACATAGGCGCCGAGGTCCAGCAGGACCTTCTCCATGATCAGCGCCGCGTCGTTCTTGGCATAGCGGCTCGCCGCGCACAGCACATGCGCGCCATGCTGCACCGCGGCGCGCGGCACCGGCAGCAGCTGCAGGGTCGAGGTCGGATGCATGAAGATCATCAGCGTCGAGGACGGTCGGCCTCTCGGCACCATCAGGATGCCCTCCAGGTTCACCGCGCCCTGGTTGCCGGCGAAGCCGTAGGTCTCGACGAAAGCAGCCTTTTCCTCGTATTGGAGGTGAACCCAGCGATAGTCCACTTCCAGCAGATCCCGCCCGGCGGATATCATGCGCTCTCCTCGGCTTCGATCCGGGCCGGACTTGCCGCGCCCGATGAACGAGTAGGAGCGGGCATCGAGCGGCGCTGTCCCCCGCCGCTGTTACAGCCGGACACGGGGTCGCCGACGCAATTTGAGCTCGTGCCGTATTCGGCGCGCGCTTGCCGGCGTTGCGCGCGCGGCTACAACTACCGATGTGGAAAGGAGCCCTGCGGCGAAGCCCGCAAGGCGCGTGAGGAGACAGGATGGCCAAGGCGCAAAAGATGGAGGACCCGGCGGTCGCCGAGGAGATCAGCCGTCATCGTCTGCCCGACGGCTTCTTTGCCCCGGAGGCATCGCTGCCGCACGCCTTCACGGTGGTCGCCAACAGAGTCAGCCTGACGCTGCAGAAGATGTACAGCGAGCGCTTCGGTCTGTCCGTCGTCGGATGGCGGCTGATGGCCATACTCGGCACCCATTCGCCGCTGTCGGCCAAGGCGCTGGCGGAACTGACCGCCATGGACCAGGTCAGCATCAGCCGGGCGCTGGAGCAGTTGGTGAGCAAGCGGATGGTCTCGCGCCGTGTCGACCCGAGTGACCGCCGGCGCGTCGTGCTGCGCCTGAGCAAGAAGGGCGAGGTTGTCTACGGCCAGGTCGTGCCGGTGCTGTTCGCCGCCGAGAACGCGCTGGTGTCCGGCCTGTCGGAGGATGACGCCCGCACGATCCACCGCATCATGCGCAAGCTCATCGACCGTTCGGCGGATGTCCTGCCGGAAGACGGCGACTGGCAGACGGTCCTGCGCGACTACGGCTACACCGAGGGTGGCGGCCAGGCGCCGGTGGACGTCGGCGATGCGGCGACGGACCAGCCAACCGCTGCCGGCGAATAAACCGATTGAACACCGGTCCCAACAAGGGGGGACATACCCGACCGGCCCTGCAACCGATGATCGAATCCACGGTCGGGAACCATTGCATGGTTTCCGCGGGTCGGTCTCGGGCGGCCGCTTGCCCTCGGGCGCAGAGAATTGCGAGGAGAATACGATTATGGACCAACAGTTGGAAGCGCCGCGCGTGGCTCCGCGCAATCCCGGGCTGACCCCGACGATGCTCAATCACGCCGCCTGGGTCACGCATGACGTCGCGGCCACCCACGACTTCTACACCCGTATCATGGGCATGGAGATCGCCAGCACGGTAATCGACGACAAGGTCCCCTCGACCGGCGACGCCTTTCCTTATTTCCACATCTTCTTCAAGATGAAGGACGGCTCGACCTTCGCCTTCTTCGAGGCCCCCGGGCTGCCGGCGCCGGCCAAGTCCACGCACCCGGCCTACGACATCTTCAACCACATCGCGCTGGAGGTTCCCTCGCGCGAGGACATCATGAAGTGGTACGACTGGCTGAAGCTCAACGGCCTCGACGTCGTCGGCCCGACCGATCACAAGGGCCTGATCCTCAGCATCTATTTCCATGATCCCAACGGCGTTCGCCTGGAGATCACGACGCCGCTCGACAAGGACTGGAACAACCACACCGAGAATGCGAAGGAGGACTTCGCACTGTGGGTCGGCACCAAGGAGCGGGCCAAGCGCGAGGGCAAGGATGTGGCCGGAGAACTGGTCAAGCTCGCCGAGGACCTCCGCAAGCGCTACGGCGATTGATGGGACTTTGAGACGCACGCGTTCGGCATTCGGGGCACCATCCCGGATGCGCCGAACCGTCTGCCTGGCGTAGCGATTGGATGCGCAGTACGCATTTGGCTACCGACGCCTTGCCAACTGACAAATTAATCTCTTGGGATACCGCATGAACAAGGACTGGCTCGGCCTGACCGGCACCGCCTGCGTCGTCACCGGCGCGGGCAGCGGCATAGGACGGACGATCGCCGCCAGCCTTGCGCAGGCGGGCGCCAAGGTGGCCATCCTCGATCTCGATGCCGGCAAGGCCGAGGAAAGCGCTGCCCTCATCCGGCAGGAGGGCGGCGAGGTGCTCGCGGTGCGGGCCGACATCGCCAATCCGTCGAGCGTCGAGGCGGCCGCCGAGACGGCTGCGTCGGCCTACGGGCCGTGCAAGCTGCTCGTGAACAATGCCGCCCTTATCCGCAACGGGCCGCTGGCCGAGCTTTCGCTCGCCGACTGGAACGCGGTGCTCGGCGTAAATCTCACCGGCTTCTTCGTCTGCTCGCAGGTCTTCGGCCGCCGCATGATGGCGGATGGCGGCGGCAGCATCGTGCATGTCGCATCGCTGTCCGGCACCTATCCGCAGCCGACCAGCGGCGCCTACAGCGTCAGCAAGGCTGGCGTGCTGATGCTGTCGAAGAACCTCGCGCTGGAGTGGGGCGAGAAAGGCATCCGCAGCAATGTCGTCAGCCCGGCCATGGTGCTGACGCCGATGTCCGAGGTGATCTACAAGGACCCGGTCGTGAAGGCGAAGCGCGAGGCGGTCGTACCGGTGGGTCGCATCGGCCTGCCGCAGGACATCGCCGACGCGGTCTGCTTCCTCACCAGCGACCGGGCGAGCTATGTCAGCGGCCAGGAGATCCTTGTCGACGGCGGCTGGAGCGCCGCGCTGCTGGCGACCGTGCCGCGGCCGGGATTCGACCAGCCGAAAAAGACCTGACGCAGAGCCGGAGGAGCCGATGCCGCGCCCGAAATCCACGAAATCGCTGGAGGAGCGCCTCGACCATGCCGAGGACTATATCGAGATCATGCAGCTCATCTGCGCCTACGGGCCGGCGGCGGACGCCACCCACTGGGAGCTGATCAAGGAGATCTGGGCAGAGGACAGCGTCTACGAGATCGGCGGACTCGGCGTCTATGAAGGCCATGAGGGGCTGAAGCAGGCCTTCTACGGCGAATTCCATCAGGGGCTGATGCAATCGGGATCCGGCCACGTCTCGTCCATGCCGCATCTCGTCATCGACGGCGACCGCGCGGCGGCGACGCATCACGGCACGCTCTACAAGCAGATCGACGGAAAATTCCCGGTGATCCGCCTGATCGCCTCGCGCTGGGAATTCGAGCGCCGGGCCCAGGGTTGGGTCGTGGTGCGGCGCACCAACGAGCTGCTCCAGGAGAACCCGCGGGCCCAGGCGCTGCTCGCCCGGGTCAAAGAAGGTCCGGCGGCGGCGAAGCTCGCGGCCGAATGATCGGCCGCATCATCCTGCCCGTCCCACCAGCGTGTGCTTCGCCAGTTCCTCGAACGGATAGGCGACCCCGCCGCGCTCGTTGCGCTCGTAGCCGGTCTTGAAGTCGGCATTGCGCCGGTACGCTGCCGCGACCGCCGGACGCGCGGCGATGGCGTCGTGCCAGCGTGCGAGGCTCGGCCTGCCGTCGCCTACGCCGAGATATTTTGTCCACGGAAAGCAGGCGATATCGGCGATCGAGTAGGCGCCGGCCAGATACTCGCTGCCGGCGAGCCGGCGCTCCATGACGTCGCGCAGGGCATCGAACATGCGGGCATAGCGGCGTTGCGGATAGGCGAAGTCCGTATCCGGCTCGAGCCGTTGCGCGAACATGCGGAAGTGCCAGAACTGGCCGCCGATCGGGCCGAGATTGGCCATCTGCCAGAACAGCCACTGCATGGTCTCGCCGCGGCCGCGCATGTCTTCAGGCAGCAGCCGCCCGGTCTTTTCCGCCAAATACTGCAGGATCGCTCCGGATTCGAACACCGTCACCGGCTCTCCGCCGTCGTCCGGCGCGTGATCGCGGATGACCGGCACCTTGGCCGTCGGCGCCCCGCCCAGCCTGGCCGGATCGAACTGCTCGCCCTTGCCGAGATCGACGAAGACGAGTTCGTAGGGCAGGCCAAGTTCCTCAAGGCCGATCATGACCTTGTAGACGTTCGGGCTCGACGAGTAGAACAGCTCGATCATCCCCGCTCCTCACTCAACGTGGCGTCGTGCGGAAGGAGGCGAAGGGCAGCGCGTAGGGCGTCGGTTCCATCAGCATGCAGTCGTAGCTGCCCAGCAGCGTCGTCCCGAGCGCGGCGCGCTGCGACCGATAGGCATCCGCCATGACGGGATCGCTGTCGAAGGCCCGCCAGCCGCGCCGCCAGACCGTCTCGTCCGGCCAGGAGAACAGCATGACCAGCGCCGGCATGGCCGGGCCGCTGACCATGTCGCAGACCGCCATGACCTTCGCGCCAGCGGCCTGGATGCGCGGCAGGTAGGTCGAGGACAGGAACTCCGACACGGCCGTATTCTGGCCGGGCAGGATCTTCTGGGTGACTAGCTGGTGCAGTCCCCCGATCCGCTGGTCGCGCTCCCTGTCGTCCTGCTCGAAGGATGGGTTGGGGCGCATGAATATGAGGTGGTTCTCCTCCACCATTTCCGACCCGGCATTGGTGGCGGCGCGGATTCTTGCCCATTCGGGATCGGCGTAGAAGGCACCCCAGCAGGCTTCGCGTTCGGCGAAATCCTTCCATTCCATGACGTAGCAGAACAGCGGCATGCGCGGCCCGGCGACGGCCGACCAGCGGCCGACGACGTGCACGCCGTGCTTCTCCAAAAGTCGCGGCGTGTGATTCTGCATGCGGTCGTGGTTGTCGTCCATGCGCCCACGCTCGATCAGGTATTGCCGCATCTCGTAGATCATCCGAAACCTTCTCCTCTCGGGCCGCTGGATCGAAGCGATCATCGGCGGCAACGGCACGCCGATGTCTGTCCCTTCGGCCGGTACACGGCGCCGGTCACCGATGCGAGGGACTTTTTAGCCGGAAGGCAACGTTAAGCTGCGGCGCGCAGCCCGATAACCTTACCCGCCGGCTGCGCCCGGGAGCGGATCATTGGCCACAACGTCGGAACCGTCACGCCCGCTCGACCTCGGCGAAGCGGCGCCTGCGACCGCAGGGGTCACGCGCGCGCTGTTCTTCCTGGCCGTCGCCTCCTTCTCCGGCGCCGCCACGACGCGCATCATGGATGCGATCCTGCCGCAGATCGCGCATGAGTTCGCCGTCACGATCGGCGCGGCCGCCTTCGTCGCGACCGCCTACGCCTTCGCCTACGGCCTGTTCCAGCTCGTCTTCGGGCCGCTCGGCGATCGCTACGGCAAATACCGCATTATCCTGCTCGCCTGCGCCGGCTCGGCCCTCACCACCCTTGCCTGCGCCTTCTCCGGCACGCTCCCCGGGCTCGCGGCCGCCCGCCTGCTGTCAGGCATGATGGCCGCGGCCATCGTGCCGCTCTCCATCGCCTGGGTCGGCGACGTGGTGCCCGGCGATGAGCGGCAGCAGGTGCTCGCCCGCTTCATGTCGGCGCAGATCATGGGCCTGCTGGCGGGCCAGATCGGCGGCGGCGTGCTCGGCGAATATTTCGGCTGGCGCTCGGCCTTCCTGTTGATCGCGGCGGTCTATGTGCTCGCCATCGCCGGCATGCTGTTCGAGATCGTTCGCAATCCGGCGCTCACGCGCGCGAAACCGGCTGCGGATGCCAGCCTGCGCAAGAGCTTCGCCACCTTCGCAGGCCTGGTCCGCCGGCCGGTCGTGCGTTTCGTGCTGGCCATGGTCGCGATCGAATCCTTCGCCATGTTCGGCGCCTTCACCTATGTCGGCGCCAGCCTGCGCTACCGCTTCGGCTTCGACTATGCGTCGGTCGGCCTCTACCTTGCCGTCTACTGCGCCGGGGGATTGGTCTACGTCCTGTTCTCGCGGCGGCTGATCGGCTGGCTCGGCCCTTCCCGGCTGTCATTCTGGGGCACGGTGCTGGTTGCGGCGACCTATGTGGCGATCGCGATCACGCCGGTTGCGGAAGCCTATCTTCCGGCAATCGCCGTCATGGGCCTCGGCTTCTACATGCTGCACAACACGTTGCAGACGCTGGCCACGCAGATGGCGCCGGACGCACGCGGCTCGGCCGTGGCGCTGTTTGCCACTTTCTACTTCCTCGCACAGGCCGTCGGCGTCTATCTCGCCGGCCTCGTCATCGACCGGCACGGCACATCGCCGGTCTTCCTCGCGGCGGCGGCGCTGCTGCTCGTGCTCGGCTTCCTGCTGCTGCGCGCCATGCCGCAGGAGCTGCGGAACCGCTGACGCGGCAAGCGCTTGGCGCTATCTCACCCGCTCCAGCACCGAAACGTAGTTGGCGACGGCGACCCCGCCCATGTTGAAGACGCCGGCGAGCGAGGCACCGGGCACCTGCATGTCGCCGGCCTCGCCGGCCAGTTGCATGGCGGCGATGGCGTGCATGGAGACGCCGGTGGCGCCGATCGGGTGGCCCTTTGCCTTCAGGCCGCCTGACGGATTTACGGGCAGCTTACCGTCTTTCAGCGCAGTGCCCTCGCGAACGACCTTGTGACCTTCACCGGGCCTGGCCAGCCCCATCGCCTCATATTCGATCAGCTCGGCGATGGTGAAGCAATCATGCGTCTCGACGAAGGAGAGATCGTCCAGGGTAATCCCGGCCGTGTCGAGCGCGCCCGCCCAGGCGCGCCGCGCGCCTTCGAAAGCGAGCACGTCGCGCCGGCTCATCGCCATGATGTCGTTGACATGGCTGCGCGCCCGGAAAGCGATGGCGCGCGACATGGCGGCCGCGGTCTCCTCGTCGGCCAGCACCAGCCGCCGCCGCGCCGTCCGAGATCAGCGAGCAGTCCGTGCGCCGCAGCGGCGCGGCCACATAGGGGTTCCTGTCCGAAACGGTGTTGCAGAAGTCGAAGCCGAAATCCTTGCGCATATGCGCATAGGGATTGGCCATGCCGTTGGCGTGGTTCTTGGCGGCGATCATGGCGAGCTCTTCCGAGCGGTCGCCGTAGCGCTGGAAATAGGCTTGGGCGATGCGCCCGAACAGCCCGGCGAAGCCGCCGTCGATGTCGGCCTCCTCTTTGCGGTAGCTGGCGCCGAGCAGGATGTCGCCGACCTCGGCCGTCGGCGTCGCGGTCATCTTCTCGACGCCGACGACGACCGCGATGCGGCCGCGGCCGGCCTCGATGAAGTCGAGGGCGGCATGGATCGCCGCCGAGCCGGTGGCACAGGCATTTTCCAGCCGCACCGCCGGCACATGCGCCAGCGCCTCGTTGCCCATGGCGACCAGGCCGCCCTGGAAATCCTGCCTGGAGAAGCCGTTGTTCATCACACCGACGAAGATGCCGTCGACGTCCTGCGGGCCGATGCCGGCATGGCCGAGGGCTGACGCCACGACGGACGCCATCAACTCCTCGGCGCCGGTGGCGTCGAGCTTGCCGAAGGGCGAATGCGCCCACCCGACGATCTGTCCCTTGGGCATTGCAGTTTTCTCCGTATCCTGACTGCGGGTTGAGTGGCCTGGGCGATTGGCCGCGATCCACAAGGGAAGGCGTTCGGCATATTGCCCACGGCGATGTTGGCGTGCATCCCCTTGCGAAGGCACGATCGATCTGCCCCCATTTGGCGGGACAGCCGAAGCCTGATGATCGGCCTAGAGACGCCCGGCGGACAATGAGACGACTGGCTTTGCACGACGGGAGAACGAGGTGACGGAATTCGACGTGGTGGTGGTCGGCTCCGGCGCGAGCGGCATGAGTGCCGCGATCGTCGCCGCCAGGCATGGCCTGAGGACGCTGGTGGTCGAGAAGACCGAGTTCTTCGGCGGCACGACAGCCTATTCGGGCGGCGTCGCCTGGATCCCCAACAACCACCACATGAAGGCGATCGGAAAGGACGACAGCCGCGCGCAGGCGGTCGAATATTTGCGGGCCACCCTCGGCAACCACTACGAGGCCGCCAAGATCGAGGCCTATCTCGACAACGCCCCGGCCATGCTGCGCTACATGGAAGACAACACCGAGCTGGAGTTCGTCGCCGTGGGCACGCCCGACTACCTGCCCTGGAATCCCGGTGCCTCGAGCCATCGCGGCGTGCTTGCCAGAGAGTATGACGGCAGCCGGCTCGGCGAGCATCTCCACCAGCTGCGGCGGCCGCTCAGGGAATTCACCGTCTTCGACAGCATGCAGGTCGCGGGCGTCGACATCATTCCGCTGCGCAAGGCGTTCCGCAGCGTCGGGGGTTTCTTCCACACGACCCGCATGGTTGCCAACTATGCCCTGCAGAAGGCCCGCCACGGCAGGGGCACGCGGCTGGCCAGCGGCAACGCGCTGGCCGGGCGCCTGCTCAAGTCCGCGCTCGATGCCGGCGTGACGCTCTGGCGTGAAACGGCGGCGAAGCGCATCGTAATGGAGCACGGCCGCGCGGCGGGCCTCGTCGTGACCCGGGAGGGCAAGGAGGTCACGGTCACCGCCCGCCGCGGCGTGGTGCTGGCCAGCGGCGGCTTCGGCGCCAATGCCGAGATGCGCAAGGAGTTCATGCCGCTTCCCGAGCACCACGTTTCGATGCAGCCCGAAGGTAATGTCGGCGACGGCGTCCGGCTCGGGGTCGAGGCGGGCGGCGAGTTGGTCCGAACCAATCCCGCCAACGGCATCTTCACGCCGGTCTCCATGGTCAGGGACCGCGACGGCGCGATGAAGCGCTTTCCGCACATCATGATCGACCGCTACATGCCGGGCTCCATCGCCGTCGACGCGACCGGCAAGCGGTTCGTCAACGAAGCCGATTCCTACCAGACCTTCGTCATGACGATGCAGCAGCGCGGGCTTGGCAAGGTGCACATGATCGCCGACCGCGCGTTCCTGCGCCGCTACGGCATGGGCCTGGCGCGGCCGTTCCCCTACCCCGTCCGCAAATGGGTCGACAACGGCTACCTGGTGGAGGCGGCGTCTTTGGCCGAGCTGGCGCGGAAGATCGGCGTCGATCCGACGACACTGGAGACGACTGTCGCAACCTTCAACCTCGGTGCCGTGCAGGGAGAGGATCCAGAATTCAGGCGCGGTGCCGACGCGCATTCGCTTTATCGCGGCGACCAGGAGAACAAGCCCAATCCGAGCCTCGCACCGATCGTCAAGCCGCCCTTCTATGCGATCGCGCTGGTTCCCGGCGACCTCAGCTCCGTCGCGGGGCTGCGGACCGACGAGCGGGCGCGGGTGCTGGACAGGCAGGGAGCACCGATCGGCGGCCTCTACGCCGTCGGCCTCGACATGAATTCGATGACCCGCGGCCTCTATCCGGCCGGCGGCTCCAGCCTCGGCCCGGCGCTCACCTTCGGCTATATCGCCGCCCGCGACATGGCCGGTATATCCGCGACGACGCAGTCCGCTTCGCCGGAAGCTGCCGTCCAAGCCTGAGCGTGCGAGCCGATGAACACCGGTCCCAGCCGGCGGGTACAGATGCGCCATCCCGCGCCGGCTATGCCCGAACGCAGCCTTCTTCAGCATCTTCCGGCGATCACGTGAGCGGCGGAAGACCCATCAGCAACAATCGGGAAAACGCCATGGCCAAGACCGTCGACCTCAATGCCCGCCCCCGCGACTGGCTGGGCGGGGCGCTCGTCAAGGATCTCGTCTCCTTCGTCGCCGGCGGCGGCAGCGGGATCGGCGAGGCCACGGCCAAGACGCTGGCCGTGAACGGCGCGAAGGTGGTGGTCGCCGACCGCCGCAAGGAGCCGGCGGTGCGGGTCGCCGCCGAGATCGTCGAGGCGGGAGGCGAGGCGATCGCCGCGGTCATGGACGTCTCCGTCCAGGCAGACATCGACGCCGCGGTCAAGGCGACGGTCGACCGGTTCGGCAAGCTCGACATCCTCGTCAACTCGGCCGGAGTGATCTTCCCGGCCTCGCTGGAGGACTGCTCGCTCGATGACTGGCGCACCTCGTTCCTGGTGAATGTCGATGCCGCACTGCTGCTCGCCCGCGCCTGCCTGCCGCATCTGCGCAAGAGTGGCAACGCCTCGATCGTCAATGTCTCGTCGCTTGCCGGCCAGAGCGCCTATCCGAACGGCGGCGCCTATGGACCGAGCAAGGCGGCGCTGATCTCGCTGACCCGCCAGATGGCGCTGGAATGGGCGGAAGACGGCATCCGCGTCAACGTGGTGAGCCCGGGCACGATCGACACGCCGCTGACGCGCGCCAACATGCGCCCCGACATCATCGCGCAGCGTGAGGCGAAGATCCCGCTCGGCCGGCTCGGCGTCGCCAGCGAACTGGCCGACACGGTGGTCTTCCTGGCGTCGCCCGCCGCCTCCTTCGTCACCGCCCAGAACGTCAATTGCGACGGCGGCCTGTCGCAGAGCCTGATGGTGCAGAAGTTCTACGCCAACAAATAGGCGCCATTCGCGGCGCCGGCCGACCGGTGCCGCCCCTCCAGGCTCGCACGCCGCGCCTTCATCGCGGCAGAAGTCGAACACCTCGATGACCGCCAACGGTCCCGCGCCGCTCTCGTCGATCTTCTGCTTCTTCGGCGCCTTCTTCCTGTTCTCCTGCACCGACGCCGGCGCGAAATACCTGGTGCTTGCCGGCATGCAGCCGCCCTTCCTGAGCTGGACGCGCTTCCTCGTTCACGCAGTGCTGGTGTCGCTGCTGCTGAGGCTCTGGGTCAGGCCGCAGCGCTTCGCCCCGGCCAATCCCGGCGCGCACGTTCTGCGCGGCATCCTGCTGTTCCTCTCCGGCCTGTTCAGCTTCTGGTCGCTGATCACGCTGCAGCTCGTCGAGTTCATCGCCATCATCTTTATGGGACCGCTGGTCATCACCGCGCTTGCCCAGCCGCTGCTCGGTGAGAAGGTGGAATGGCAGCGCTGGATCGCCGTCGGCGTCGGCCTGATCGGGGTGCTGGTCATCACCAGGCCGGGCTTCGGCACGTTCAAGGCCGGCCACGCCTCGGCCCTGCTCGCCATGCTGACGCACAGCCTGTTCGTCATCATGACGCGGCGCATGAGCGCCATGGAGACGCAGGAGAGCCTGCTCATCCTGCCGGCGGTGGTGGCGACGGTGTTCATGCTGCCGGCCGTTCCGCTGACCGGCTCGCTGCCGGCGAACGGACTGCAATGGGCGGTGCTGCTGTCGCTCGGCGCCTTCGCCGCCATGGGACACTGGCTGTTCCTGCGCGCCTACCGGACGACGGAGGCCTCGGTGCTGGCGCCCTATGCCTATGTCCAGATGCTGTGGACGGCTTTATTCGGCTACTTCCTGTTCGGCAACATCCCCGACGGCTGGACGATGCTGGGCAGCGCCATCATCATCGCGGGCGGGCTTTACCTGATGCACCGCGACCGGCTGGCGCGGGCCCAACATCGCTGACGGGCCTGCCGCCGGAAGCCGCAGCCACGCTCCATCCTCGCCACGCCCTGCCTTCGCAGTCTGGCCATTGTTCGAAGAGCGCTCCCTGCCGCGGAGGGAGAAGTCGGGAAGCGGGGCGCTGGGCCGAGCCTCTTTAGTAAAAACATGGCGCGGCCTTCGCGCCCCGCCGGCGATTTCGGGCACCATCCCGTTCCGCTTCGCTATAGCTCCGGCTCCGGCTTCTTGCGTCGCCTCGGCTGGCCATGCCGCAGCACTCGTCCAGTGCGCCCCGCACATAGTTGCGGAGGAGGAACCTTCGGACGGGCCTCCCCGGGCGCGGGCTACGTCTTCCCGCACCGGAGGCGCCGGTCCCTCCCCACCAAACCACCGTCGCGACCGGTGTTCCCGCGGGAGGAACTGCCGGGATTATCGGCGAGACGGAAAGGGAGGGGATAGAAATCGGCTGAAACGCGTCTCTTGCCTGCCGCCGGGATCGCGGCGAAAGCAGGTAAGTGCTGTCGACAGTTTGCTTTTTTCGGCCCGCGCGACTTCTGGACTGCCGCCGCCTTTCTGCCGAAGAAAATATACTGTCCCCCTTTTTTGCTTATAGCGGCGCTGCCGCAACGGCTTCGCCGCGCGCTGGGAGCGGCGGCCAGTGCTCAGCTAGTAGGACTTGGCGACCTCCGCCTTGTAGGCGTCGAGAACCTCCTGGGCATCGGCGAGACCCGCCGCCCTGGCGCGTGCGATCCAGGCGTCCTCGAGCGGCTTCAGCCTGACCTTGAGCTCTGCGATCTGTTCGTCGGACGCTTCGGCAATGCGGTAGTTGGCGGCGCGCATCTTCTCCAGGGCGAGCTTGTCCGCCTTGTCGTAGGCCTCTCCCACCTTCCTGGCGAAGACCTCGCCCGAGATCGCCATGATCGCCTCGCGGTCCTGCTCGGAGATCTCGGCCCATTTGTCAGCGTTCAGGCCCATGACGATGACCGAATTCGCCAGGCCGCCCGGCACATGGTAGACGCCGTCCATCAGGTCGAGCTGGTTGAAGCCGGGAATGGTGTTGAGGTTGGTGACCTGGCCGTCGATCGTTCCGGTGGCCAGCATCTCATAAGCCTCGGCGGCGGATTTCAGGATCGGCACCGCGCCGACCAGCTTCAGCACCTCAGTCAAGGTCACGGAGCTGCTGCGCAGCTTCAGTCCGGCAAGGCCATCGACGGAGGCGACCGGCTTGCCCTTGGTCACGACCTGCAGCGGCGTGATCACCAGCAGCGACAGTGGCTCGACGCCCTCGAAAACGCCGTGCCGCGCGATGCGGGCGCGGTAAGTCCGGTCGAAGGCCGGCGCCAGCACCGCCGCATCCGGGCCGATCAGCGGCAGGTCGCCGAGCTCGATCATCGGAAAGCGCCCGGGCGTGTAGCCGGCCACCATCCACGACAGGTCGGCCAGGCCGTCGCGCACGACATCGTACTGCGCCGAAACCGTACCCACGACCTTCGGCGACACCTCGACCTTCACCCGGCCTTCGGTGACCTGCTCGATCTCCTTCAGCCAGGGATGGACGACATCGTCCCACAGGAAGAAATTGGCGGGCAGCCAGTTCGAATAGCGGATGGTCACCGTCTCGGCGAAGGCCGCCGTCGCCGACAGCGACAATCCGGCCGCCAGCGCCACGCCGGCCAGCATCTTCAACAGCATGGTCTCCTCCCAGAGCTGTGGTTTCCCTCGCAGCATGCGAGCGGGCGGCAAGAGCGTATGTCCCTTGCGGGGTGACGGGGGCGGGACGGCAGTCCCACACGCGGGGGACGGAGGGACCGTTGCAGGGCGCCTACATCTTCCCTGTTCCGACAGGGGAGGAAGACGCATGGCCGCGCCGGCCCAAAAATCCGATCTGCTCGAACCGCCGTCGATGACGCTCGACCCTTATGCAATGGCGGTGCTGGAGGACCCCCTGCCCTTCTACCGCGCGCTGCTCGATGCCGGGCCGGTGGTCTGGTTCGAGAAATACGGCGTCTACGGCGTCGGCCGCTATGACGAACTGCGACAGGTGGTGACCGACTACGGCCGTTTCACCGCGTCGAGCGGCGTCGGCATCACCGACGCGCGCAAGCCGGAGTTCCGCGGCCGCCCACCAAGCGCGCTGGTGGAGGTCGACCCCCCGCAGCACACGGAGACGCGCCGCGTCGCCAACCGCATCATGTCGCCGCTGGTGATCCGCAAGTGGCGCTCGCTGTTCGAGGAGAAGGCCAGGCTCGCGGTCGACGCGATCCTTGAAAAGGGCACGTTCGACGGCGTGCGCGACCTCGTCGAGGCGGTCGTGTTCGGCGGCTTTCCGGTGGCGATGGGCATCCGCTTCGACGCCGACGCCATCCGCGCCATCGGTTACATGTCGTTCAACCAGACGGGTCCCGAGAACGAGCTTTATTACAAGGGATTGAAGGCGGGCGAGCCTTATCTCGACTGGTTCATGGCGGCCTGCCAGCGCGACGCGGTCGCTCCCGGCTCGATCGCCGACGCGTTCTTCAAGGCCGAGGAGGCCGGCGAGCTGCTGCCGGGCATCGCCTCCAACATCACGCGCTCGCTGGTGCGCGGCGGCATGGACACCACCATCAGCGGCATGTCGGCGGCGCTGCTGCTGCTCGCCGGCCATCCCGACCAGTGGTCGGTGCTGAAGCAGAACCCCGGACGGGCGCGCTTCGTCTTCGACGAGGCGATCCGGCTGCAGGCGCCGAACCATCTCGTCTACCGCTGCACGGCCGGGGATACCGAGCTCAGCGGCCATTTCCTGCGCGGCGACACCAAGATCGCGACCTTCCCGACCGCCGCCAACCGCGACCCGCGCAAATGGGAGCGGCCGGACGACTTCGACGTGATGCGCGACACCGCCAACGTCCACATGTCGTTTGGCGCCGCCGACCACAATTGCATCGGCCAGAACGTGGCGCGCATGGAGGCCGAGTGCATGCTGGGCGAGCTCGTCCGCCGCGTCGGCACGATCGAGCCGGCCGGCGAGCCGCAATACCTCATCCACAACCAGCTGCGCATCCTTGAGCGGCTGCCGCTCCGCGTCACGCCGGCCTGACTGGGGTTATCGCATATGGAAGCTCTGGAGGCGTCGGCCGGCCGGCTACCCCCACCCCTGACCCCTCCCCTCAGGGGGGAGGGGAACTTTGCGGCCGCCATGCCGAGCGAAATCGTCACCGATTCATGTCTGGCACAACAGCGGCAATATCCCCCTCCCCCTTGAGGGGAGGGGTTAGGGGTGGGGGTAGCCCCGTATGCGATAGCCCTGCCGGCCTGACCGGCGGCACAGCCCGAACCTGGAGAGCTCACCCCGTGGCGACGTTCCGACACTTCACCTTCCTGAAACGCAAGCCCGGCCTGACGGTCGAGGACTTCACCGCAGCCTGGAGCAACGGGCATGCGTCCCGGCTGCTGTCTGGCGACACCTTCTGGTCGAGCGTCGCCAGCTATCGCCAGAACCGCGTCCTGCCGGCGATTCCCGAGGTCACGCCGGAGCCGCTGTGGGACGGCCTCGTGCAGATCGAGCTGAAGGACGACGCCGACGCCGTCCATGACGGCCCGCTCGGCAAGAGCATCGGCGCGGAGGACTTCGTCGACCCCGGGCAGATGGTGCAGTTCGTGGCCGAGGCGAAGGTGGTGCTCGACGGACCAGCCCGCGGCGTCAAGATACTGAGCCTGCCGCGTCGCAGGGCCGGCCTCAGCCCGGCCGAGTTCAGCCGCCATTACCGCGAGGTGCACGGCGCGCTGGTGGCGCGCAACGAGGCGTTCAAGAAATACGCCAACCGCTACGTGCAGCACCACGCCCGCGCCGACACCGTAAAGACGACCGAGGGTTTCGTGCCCTATGACGGCATCTCGGAGTTCTGGTTCGACAGCCTCGACCATGCGCGGGCGGCGTGGGCGGCACCCTCCTACATGGCCGAACTGCGGGCCGACGAGAAGAATTTCGTCGGCAGCCCGCCCTCGCACCGGCTGCTGGTCAAGGAAGTGATGTTTCCGCGCCTGTGACGGGACACATGAACCGTATCGCAACACCGTGCCGGCGTATCTGCCGGCAGGATCCTGATGCCGGCTTCTGCGTCGGCTGCGGCCGCACGGTGCGCGAGGTGTTCCTGTGGTTCGACATGACCGAGGAGGCGCGTGCCGGCGTCGTCGAAGCCCTGCCGGCACGCCTGGCGTCGCTGCCGCCGGAGCGGTGCGGCGCCGGCGATTAAATGGCGCGCCCGCCGTCCCTCGCCGCAGTGACAGAAATTGGCGACAGCGACTGCAAAATGGTTGCGCGGTCACGTTTTGAGAGGGCAACGTGGCGATCGAGGACACCAGCTTGCGGCGAAAGCCGGCGGCTGACGGGAGGATCAACTGGTGAAGCACGAGGATGGGCGGTCATCGCCCGGATGCCCGCTGTCATTCGGCGCGGGAGGACGCGTCCCGCCATGCTGATGCAGCAATTGCTCAACGGGGTGGTCGTGGGCAGCGTCTACGGCCTGTTCGCGCTCGGCTTTACGCTCATCTTCGGCGTCAACCACATCATGAACATGGCGCACGGCACAGTGTTCATGTGGGGCGCCTTCGCCGGGCTCTACGCCGTCATGCTGTTCGACGTGCCGTTCCCGGTGGCGGTGCTGATCGGAGCGCTCGGCGGCGGCACCGTCTCGGTGGTGCTCGACTGGGTCGCCTTCCGGCCGCTGCGCAAGCGTGGGGCGCCCGAATTCTCCTCGATCGTGTCGTCGATCGGGGCAAGCCTCATCCTGCTGTCGCTCGCCCAGCAGCTCACCGCCACGCGGGTGATGCGCTTCCCCTTCGACATCTTCCCGATCGTCGTGTTCAGCTTCTTCGGGCTGCGCATCCAGCTTCTGCAGCTCGTCATAATAGGCATCGTCGTGCTGATGGTAATCGGCCTGCTCTACTACCTCTACCGGACCAGCTTCGGCCGGCAGATCCGCTCCGTCGCCTTCTCCGAAAGCACCTCGAAGCTGCTCGGCATCAATCCGTTCGCCATCAACTTCCAGGTGTTCTTCATATCGGGCGCGCTGGCCGGCATCGCCGGCGTGCTGATCGGCATCGTCTTCAACTCCGTGCATTTCATGATGGGCGAGCCGCTCCTGCTGCGCGCCTTCGTCGTCATAATCCTGGGCGGACTGGGCAGCATTCCCGGCGCGCTGATCGCCGGGCTGCTGATCGGCATCATCCAGACGCTGACGGTCGCCTATCTGTCCGCCGGCCTGGCCGACGCCATCGTCTTCTCCGCTCTGTTTCTCGTGCTGCTCGTCCGCCCGACAGGCCTCTTCGGCGGGACGGCGGCCGTCGCCCGGGTGACCCGCCGATGATCGGCTTCCTCAACTCCTACGCGCCGCTGCTGGAGCTTGCGCTGTTCAACGCGCTGCTCGCCTTCTCGCAATATGTGGTGCTGCGCGCCGGCGTCTTCTCGCTGGGCACGGCGGCGTTCGCCGCGCTCGGCGCCTATGCCGCCGCCATCCTGGCGACCAAGCTCGCCATGCCCACCTGGCTGGGACTGGTCGCAGCATTCGGCATCGGCACGCTGGCCGGGGCGCTGGTGGCGATCCCGCTCGCCCGGCTGCGCGGCGTCTTCCAGGCGCTGGCGACGCTGGCGCTGGTGCAGATCGTGCTGTCGATCACGCTCAACTGGGTCGATCTCACCGAGGGGGCGCTCGGCATCAACAGCATTCCCAAGACGGTCGGCCTGGTCGGCATGCTCGTCGCCGTGGTCGTGGTCGGGTACTTCCTGGCCGTCATCGGCTCGTCCAGCATCGGCCGGGCCTTCGACATCATCCGCGAGGACGAGACGGTCGCCGTCTCGCTCGGCATTTCGGTGCCGAAGCACCACATGATCGCCTTCATCCTGTCCGGCGCAATCGCCGGCCTGGCGGGCGGTCTGCACGCCTACAACAGCTATTCGATCACGCCCAACGAATACGGCTTCAACATGCTGGTCATCGTGCTGGCCATGGTGGTGCTGGGCGGCCGGGTATCGATCTGGGGCCCGCTGGTGGGGGCGGTGATCCTGACGGTGCTGCCCGAGCTGCTGCGCGGCTTCCAGGAATACCGCATGGTGGTCCAGGGCGCCCTGCTGATGGTCTCGATCGTGTTCCTGCCGCGCGGCGTCGCCGACACGGCGCTCGCGGCGCTGCGCCGGCGCCGGATCGCGACGGCCAAGGCGAAAACCGGTACGGTGACGGCATGAAGGCGCTCACGCTCGACAACATCGCGCGCAGCTTCGGCGGCCTGCCGGCCGTCGACGGCGTCAGCCTGCAGGCGCCGCCCGGCCGGATCACCGGCCTGATCGGCCCCAACGGCGCCGGCAAGACCACCGTCGTCAACCTGATCACCGGCCTGCTCAAGGTCGGCGGCGGCCGCATCCTGGTCGGCGACGACGACATGACCGAGGCCGACGCGCCGACGCTGGCGCGGGCCGGCGTGGCCCGCACCTTCCAGAACATCCGGCTGATCGGCGACGCCACCGTGCTCGACAATGTCGTCGCCGGCTTCCACCGGCACGAGAAAGCGGGCACGCTTGCCAACATGCTCGGCTTGCCCTCCGCCCATCACGAGCGCCGGGAGTTCGAGCGCAAGGCGCATGCGCTGCTCGACCGCTTCGGCATGACGGCGCTGGCGCGCCACCCGGCCGGCAGCCTGTCCTACGGCCATCAGCGCCGCATCGAGATGATGCGGGCGCTCGCCATGGAGCCGTCGGTGCTCTTGCTCGACGAGCCGGTCGCCGGCATGAACGACGCGGAGGCCTACAGCCTCGCCGACATCTTCCGCGACGTGGCGCGGCAGGGCGTGGCGATCCTGCTCATCGAGCACAACATGCGCTTCGTCATGTCGCTGTGCGAGCACATCTACGTGCTCGCCTTCGGCCGCCTCATCGCGGAAGGAACGCCGGACGAGGTCGCCGGCAATCCGCGTGTCATCGAAGCCTATCTGGGAAGCTGAGCCGTGCTGACGATCCAGAACGCTTCCGTCTCCTACAACGGCATCCGGGCGCTGCGCGGCGTCACGCTCTCGGTGGCGCAAGGCGAGATCTTCGCGCTGATCGGGCCCAACGGCGCCGGCAAGTCGACGCTGCTCAACGCCGCCAGCGGCATCGTCCCGCTCGCCGAGGGCGAGATCAGGCTCGAGGGCGAGACGATCTCCGGTCGCCCGGCGCACAAGGTGGCGCGCGCCGGCCTCATCCAGGTACCGGAAGGCCGCCGCGTCATCGCGCCGCTGACGGTGGCGGAGAACCTCGAACTCGGGCGGCAGGCCGCCGGCATGCGCGGCACGTCGTCCGCCGATCTCGACCAGGTGCATGCGCTGTTTCCCATCCTCGCCGAGCGGCGCGACCAGCCGGCGGGCCTGCTGTCGGGCGGACAGCAGCAGATGCTGGCGATCGGCCGCGCGCTGATGGGTCGCCCGCGCGTACTGCTGCTCGACGAGCCGAGCCTGGGCCTCGCCCCGGTCATCATCCGCGAGGTGTTCGACGCGCTGGTGCGGCTGAACAGGGATGGCCTCACCATCCTGCTGGTCGAGCAGAACGCCAAGCTGGCGCTGGAGACCGCGCACAACGCGGCAATCCTCGAGCAGGGCCGCATCGTCCACAAGGGCGCGGCCGCCGCGCTCGCCGGCGACCCCGTCGTGGCCGACCACTATTTCGGCCGAGCGAAGGCCGACGCGTGAACGCGGCACTCGACAAGAACGCGCTGCGCGCGGCATCGGACATGCTGCGCGCCCATTGGCGCGCCGGCACCCTCATCGAGGGACTGCCTGCCGACATCCGGCCGCGAAGCCGCGCCGAAGGCTATGCGGTGCAGGCCCTGCTCGAGGATCCGGCGACGCCGCTCTACGGCTGGAAGATCGCGGCGACGAGCGCAGCCGGCCAAGCTCATATCGGCGTGGACGGGCCGCTTGCCGGCCGCATCCTGGCCGAGCGCGTGCTGCCCTCGGGCGGCGAGATTCCGGCCGGTCCGAACCACATGGCGGTCGCCGAGATCGAATTCGCCTTCCGCATGGGCCGTGACCTTGCGCCGCGGCCGCAGCTCTATTCCGTAGAGGAGGTCCTGGACGCCGTCGCCAGCCTGCATGCGGCGATCGAGATCCCGGACTCGCGCTATCAGGACTATGTCCGCGTCGGCGCGCCGCAACTCATCGCCGACAATGCCTGCGCCCACTATTTCGTCGCGGCCGAGGCCACCGGCGCGGATTGGCGCTCGCTCGACCTTGCCGCCTACCGGCCGGTCGGCCGCGTCGCCGGCAGGCTCGAGCGCGAAGGCCTCGGCCGCAACGTGCTCGGCGATCCGCGCGTCGCGCTGACCTGGCTGGCCAACGAGTTGTCTGGGCTCGGGCTGGTGCTGCGGGAGGGCCAGATGGTCACCACCGGCACCTGCCTGCCGCCGCTTCCGGTGCAGCCGGGAGACGAGGTGACGGCCGACTTCGGACCGCTCGGCGTGGCGAGCATGCGTTTCGCCTGAGGCACGCGTCGGATCCGCCCCCGGCCGAAGGGACAGACGGAAAATTCCGACCGGCGGATAGATGCACTACAGTCCGGCGAGCCCAGAAACGTCGCCGGGGTGGAGGGATGAACTCGAACGCAACGAGCGGCGCCGGAGCAGGGAGACACCCGCCCGCGCGCGCCTCATGGACAGGGAGGAACACGATGAAACTCACCCGCAGGCTCCTGATGGCCGGCAGCGCTCTCCTGCTGGCAACCGCGTCGATGGCAGCGCCAAGCCTGGCCGAGACCGCCAGGATCGGCGTGATGAACGCCCTGACCGGGCCCTACGCCTTCGGCGGCGTGCCCATCCAGAACGGCATGAAGCTCGCCATCGAGCAGGCGAACAGCTCCGGCGCGCTGGGCGATCTCAAGCTCGAGGTTGTCGAGGCCGACTCGGCCGGCGACAAGGCGCAGACCATCACGCTGGTCAGCAAGTTCGCGCAGAGCGACAACGTGCTGATGATCCTCGGCCCGACCACCAGCCTCGAGGCGACCGGCGGCGCGCCTGTCGCCAACGACCAGAAGGTGCCGCTGTTCGCCATCGGCTCGTCCACGGCGATCCTCGACGCGGGCCCCTACTCCTACAAGGTCCAGCAGGTCGGCATGGACATCATGGGGCATCTCAGCAAATACGCGGCCGGCAAGCTCGGCGTGAAGAAGGTCAGCCTGGTGTTCGACCGCGCCAATGACGGCTTCGTTGGCCAGAAGGACGCCTTCAAGAAGCTGCTGATCGAACAGGGCGTCGAGATCGTATCGGAAGAAGGCATTTTGTCGTCCGACACCGACTTCCTTGCGCTGGCGACGAAACTCGCCAGCCAGGATATCAACGCCTTCTTCGTCGCCGCGCCGGCGGAGGTCGGGTCCAACGTGCTGCTGCAGGCGCGCCAGGGCGGCGTGCCGCCGGAGGTGCTGTTCCTCGGGCCGTCGACCTTCGGCTCGGAATCCTTCATCACCACCGCCGGCACCGCGTCGGAAGGCGCCTATGTCGTCGCCGATTATTTCGTCGGCGATCCCACGCCTATCAACCAGGACTTCGTCAAGGCCTATACGGAAGCCTATGGCGCCAGCCCCGACAACTGGGCGGCGATGGGCTATGCGCTGGCGTCGCTGGCGGTGCAGGCGATCAAGGATGCGGGACCGAGCCCGGACCGCGACAAGGTGAAGGACGCGCTCGGCAAGCTGCGCGACCAGCCGACGGTGCTCGGCACCCATGTCTGGACGATGGACGACAAGCGCAACCCGAACTACGGCGCGGCCGTCATCACGGTCAAGGACGGCAAGTTCGAGCTGGCGCCCTGAGCGGGGAGTGGGCGAGGACCCGCCGTCTGGACGGTGGGGCCTCGCCCATCATCCAGTGCCGGACCTTGTCGCCGTGAATGGCAGCTACCGGATTTGAGCCCGCGCCCGGTGGCGGGACTTTCTTCACCGACTTTGACATCGCTACCGTTCCGGCATGGATCCTATGGTCTCCGCGACGGCCTTCGGCCTGCTTCGCCATAGGTTGACGAAGGCGATGGGGTTCGCAGCCAATCGCCAACGTTGGAGTTTGGCGGAAACGCCCTTCACTTCGTCATCCTATGGCGAAGCAGGCCGAAGGCCGTCGCGGAGACCATAGGATCCATGCCGGAACGATGGGGACGTCAAAGTCGGTATAGAATCGGCTGCTCCAGGACATTGCAGAACCGCGACCAAAAGCCGGTTAACCCGATAACGCCAATCGACCGATACCTGGTTCGCGAGGCCAACCTAGCCGAGGTCGAGGCATCGCCCCCCTTGTCCCTCTGCTGGTTACAGACGCAGACCGTCCCGCCGGTAAGTCTCGTGCCGGTTTCCACGGGAGGATTTCGGCGGCATGCGCTTCAAGAACAAAGTGGTCGTGATCACCGGCGGCGGCTCCGGCATGGGGCTGGCCGCGTCGAAACTGTTCGCCGCCGAAGGCGCCATCGTCGCCGTCAACGACGTCAAGGCCGAGACCGCAGAGCGGACCGTCGCGGTGATCAAGGCGGCGGGAGGCAGGGCCCTGGCGATCCCCGGCGACGTCGCCAGCAAGGAGGTGGCGCAGGCCTGCGTGGCGGAGACCATCGAGCGGCACGGCCGCATCGACGTGCTCGTCAACAATGCCGGGATCGCCACCATCCAGCCGGCCGAGGCTTATACCGAGTGGGACAGGATCATCGGCGTCGACCTCAACGCCCCCTTCTACTGGTCGCAGGCGGCGGCCGCGCAGAGCATGATCGCCAACAAGGCCGGCGCCATCGTCAACATCTCCTCGCTGGCCGGGCTGGTCGCCTATCCCGGCGACGTCGGCTACATCGCCGCCAAGGCCGGGGTGCTCGGGCTCACCCGCTCGCTGGCGGTCGAATGGGCGAAGTACAACATCCGCGTGAACTGCGTCTGCCCGGGCTTCACCGACACGCAGATCATCAAGGACATGGAGGCGATCGACCCGAACCGCTTCGCCGAGCGGCGCCGGCGCATCCCGATGCAGCGGGCGGCGCAGCCTGAGGAGATGGCGAAGGCCATGGCCTTCCTCGCCTCCGACGACGCCTCCTACATCACCGGCGCGACGCTCAACGTCGACGGCGGGCAGATCGCGCTGTCCTCCGGCTGGTCGCCGGGCTGAAGGAGGGAAACATGCGCTTCAAGGGCAAGATCGTCGTCGTCACGGGTGCCGCCTCGGGCATGGGGCTCGCCGCGGCACGCAAGTTCGCCGCCGAGGGGGCGACCGTCGCCCTCAACGATCTCAAGCCGGAAAGCCTCGACGGAGCCGTCGGCTCGATCCGCGACGCGGGCGGAACTGCCATGGCGATCGCCGGCGACGTCGCCGACGAAGCCGTGGCGCAGGCCAGCATCCGCGAGGTGGTCGAGCGGTTCGGGCGCGTCGACATCCTCGTCAACAATGCCGGCGTGTCGACCATCCAGCCGGCGAGCGATTACACCGCCTGGCGGCGGACCATGGCGATCAATCTCGACGCGCCGTTCTACTGGTCGCGCGCCGCCGCGACGCAGAGCATGATCTCGAACCGCGGCGGGGCGATCGTCAACGTCTCCTCCAACGCCGGCTTCGCCGCCTTTCCGGGAGACGTCGGCTACATCGCCTCCAAGCATGGGGTCACCGGGCTGACCAAGGCGCTGGCGGTCGAGTGGGCGCAGTACAATATCCGCGTCAACTGCCTCTGCCCCGGGCTGACCGAGACCAACATGATCAGAGAGATGGAGGCGATCGACGCGAACCGGTTCGTCGAGCGCCGCCGCCGCATCCCGATGGGCCGCATCGGCAAGCCGGAGGAGCAGGCCGACGCCATGCTGTTCCTCGCCTCCGAACAGGCCTCCTACGTCACCGGCCTGATCATGAACAACGACGGCGGCCAGATGGCGCTCTATTCCGGATCCTCGCCGAACTGAGGGTACCCGCCGGGGGTGACATCCCGGCAAAGCCGCGTCTCGGAGAATGGGCGACCTGATCTGGGAGGTAGGCAATGAACGACGTCGCCGGCATCACCTCGCGCAGTGGCTGCCCCGTGCACGGCACGGGAAGCCGTCCGAGCCCCTACTATCACGAGACCATGTATGCCGGCCTCGCCGAGGCGCGCCGGGACGAGCCGGTCTTCTATTCGCCCAAGACCGGCTACTGGATCGTCACCCGCTACGACGACGCCATGGCGATCCTGCACGACCACGATCGCATCTCCTCGGAAAACACCAGCGACTCGGTCTCGCCCGTCCACCAGGACGCCATCGACATCATGAAGGCCGGCAACTTCGCCGCCGAGAAGGTACAGTCGAACTGCGACGGCGAACGGCACACCCGCGTGCGCAACGCCTCGGCGCAGCTGCTGAACGTCAGGACCTTCTCCCTGATGGAGCCGGGCATCCGCGATCTGGTGACGAAGGCGCTCGACCGGCTGGAGGGGCGGCAAAGTGCCGACCTGCTGGCGGACCTCACCTACGAACTGCCGGCGCAGGTGCTGTTCCTGCTCTTGGGCATACCGCAGGAGGACATGGAGAAGGTCAAGGCGTGGTCGGGCACCCGCACCATCCTAAACTTCAGCCCGTCGACCTACGACCAGCAGATCGCCGGCGCCAGGGACATGGTCGCCTACTGGCAATATTGCGTCGACCTGGTGCGCAAGCGCATGGAAGAGTCCGGCGACGACGCCGTCAGCGGCCTGCTCAAGGTGCGGGACGGCGACGACTCGGTGCTGACGCTCAACGAGCTGACGACGGTCGTCTACGGCCTGGTCTTCGCCGGCCACGAGACGACCACCAGCCAGCTTACCAACGCCTTCCGCGCGCTGCTGACCTATCGGGAGAACTGGGAGGCGATCTGCGCCGAGCCCTCGCTGATCCCGTTCGCGGTCGAAGAGGCGTTCCGCTATTGCGGCGCGGTGATCGGCTGGCGCCGCCGAGCCAAGACCGAGATCGAGATCGGCGGCGTCACCATACCGGCCGGCGGCAACATCATGCTGTCCTTCGGCTCGGCCAATCGCGACGAGAAGCATTTCGAGGAGCCCGAGCGCTTCGACGTGCGCCGCAAGAACGCCCGCAAGCACCTCACCATGGGCAACGGCAAGCATGTCTGCCTCGGCGCGCCACTCGCCCGGCTGGAGATGAAGATCGTGCTGGAGGAATTCACCAGGCGCTTTCCGGATGTACGGCTGGCCGAGGATGCGAAGATCGACCACGCCTACACCTACGTCTTCCGCGCGCCGCGGTCGCTGCCGGTCGTGCTGCGCTGACCGCGTTTGCGGCGACGGTGATCGCCGCAACAGGCAACGATGGCGATCGCGAGGAGGTGGCATGAACGCACCGGTCGAATTCCGCACCATTCCCGGCAAGGACGGCATCCGGCTGAACGTCGCGCTTGCCGGGGCCGGGCCGCTGGTGCTGTTCGTGCACGGCTTTCCGGAATCCTGGTATTCGTGGCGGCACCAGATCGGCGCCGTCGTGGCGGCTGGCTTCCGCGCCGCGGCGCTGGAGGTGCGTGGCTACGGGGCTTCCGACAAGCCGCGGCCGGTGGAGGCTTATTCCATCGTCGAACTCGCCGGCGACATCGCGGCCGTCATCGATGCGCTCGCGCCCGAGGGAGCCGTGCTGGTCGGCCATGACTAGGGCGCGGTGCAGGTGCAAGCGGCGGCGCTGCTGCATCCCGCAAAAGTGCGCGGCATGGTCACGGTCTCCGTTCCGGCGGTCGCCCATCCGCCGCAGAAGCCGTCGGAGACCTGGCCGCGCCTCTATGGCGAGCGCGTCTTCTACCAGGCCTATTTCCAACCGGAAGGCGTCGCCGAGGCCGAGTTTGAGCCCGACCTCGAGCGGTTCATCCGCATCTTCTTCCGCAGCCTGTCCGGGCAGGGATCGCTCGACGACAACGTGCTGATCCGCCCGGCCGGAACCACCCGGCTGCTCGACGGGCTGCCTGACCCGGGCGAGCTGCCGGCCTGGCTCAGCGGCGAGGACGTTCGCTTCTATGCCGAGAGTTTTCGGCGCAGCAGCCTGCGCGGCCCGCTCAACCGCTACCGCTGCGTCGACCTCGACTGGAGCCTGATGCGGCCCTTTGCGGATTCCCGCATCGAGCAGCCGTCGCTGTTCATCGGCGGCACGCTGGAGCCGACACGCTACATGGTCCCCGGCTTCGACCGCTATGCCGATCCGGTGCCGCGGCTCGCCGATGTACGCGGCGTGCATTTCCTCGACGGCGTCGGCCACTGGGTGCAGCAGGAAGCGCCGGAGGAGACGTCCCGGCTGATCCTCGGCTTCCTGGCGACGCTCGACCGGCCGCACTGAGCCGGGTCCCTCCCAGGGTGACAGACGCGCGACGGCCGCGGGCGTAGCACGGCAGGCGGAGAGGCACAGTCATGAGCGATCTCGCCAGAGTCTGGGACATTCCCGCCGCGACCTGCCCGATGGGCAGCGTCGGCCATCGCTACAAGCCGTTCGACCATGCCGAGATGCATGCCACGCTGGCTCTGGCGCGCGCCGAGGAGCCGGTCTTCTACAGCCCCGACCTCGATCACTGGGTGGTGACGCGTTACGCCGACGTGCTCGCCATCCTGCGCGATCCGGAACGCTTCTCGGCGGCGAACGCCAACACGCCGATCTCGCCCGTGCCGCCGGAGGCGCTGAAGATCCTCGGCGACGGCGGCTATGCGCTGGAAGGCATCCAGGTCAACTGCGACCCGCCGCGGCATACGCGCATCCGCAATCTCGCCGCGCAGGTGCTGAACATGAAGCGCTTCGCCGGCATGGAGGACGACGTCCGCCGGCTGGTGGTCGCCGATCTCGAGCGCCTGCGGGGACGCGGGCGCATCGACCTCCTGCAGGAATTCACCCACGAACTCCCCGCCAAGGTGATCTTCAGGCTGCTCGGCATTCCCGAGAAGGACGCGCAGCAGGTCAAGGCGTGGTCGACCAACCGCCTGCTGCTCAGCTTCTCGCGCCCGACGCGCGCGCAGCAGATCGATGCGGCGCGCAACCTGCTGAAGTTCTGGCACTATTGCGTCGACCTTATGGCGCGGCGCATCCGCGAGCCGCGCGACGATTTCGCCAGCGAGTTGCTGCGGCTGCGCGGCGGCGACGACGCCGTGCTGACGATCAACGAGATCAACTCGGCAGCCTTCGGGCTGCTGTTCGCCGGCCATGAGACGACGACCAGCCAGGCGACCAACACGATCGAGGCGCTGCTCGCGGACCGCCGCCAGTGGGAAGCGGTCTGCGCCGATCCGGGTCTCATCCCGAACGCGGTCGAGGAAGGGCTGCGGCTGTTCGGCGCGGTGGTGAACTGGCGCCGGCGGACCAAATGCGACGTGACGATCGGCGGGACGATCATTCCGGCGGGTTCGAACGTCATGATCTCCTTCACCTCCGCCAACCGCGACGGCGAGCAGTTCGCCGACGCAGACCGCCTCGACCTGACGCGGCCGAACAGCCGCAGGCACCTCACCTTCGGCAACGGCATCCATGTGTGCCTGGGCGCGCCGCTGGCCCGCCTGGAGATCAGGGTGATGCTCGAGGAACTGACCAGGCGCTTCCCCGGCATGCGCCGGGTCGACGACATGCCTGTCCGCTACGCCCCGGCTTTCGCGTTCCGGGCACCGCAATCGCTGTGGGTCGATCTCAACGGCTGATCCGCACTGCCGGTCGCGTCGGCCCGAACAAAAGGAACAGGACCCGATGCAGATGGGACGCTTTCAGCCGCCTTCCCGCCAGATCGTCGTCTACGGCCAGCCGACCGGCACGGCGCTGCCGCAGATCCTCAAGGATTTCTGGGCCACGCAGGCCGTGCTGGTCACCAACTCGGCCCTCGCCCGGCCCGGCGGGCTGGCGGACAGGGTGGCGGCCGAGCTCGGCGAGACCTGCGTCAGGCGGGTCGACGGTGTTGCCGCAAACTCGCCGCGCGCCGATGTCATCCGCGTCGCCGACGCGCTGCGCAGCCGCGGCATCGAGGCCGTGGTCGCGCTGGGCGGCGGATCGGTGGTGGAGACGGTGAAGGCCGCCCGCATCTGCCTCACCAACAATGTCGGCGATGCCGCCGATCTCGACCGGCTGAAGCGCTCGACGACGGCGGCATCGCCGCGCCCTTACCTCATTTCGATCCCGACGACGCTGTCGGCGGCCGAATACACCCAGCATGCCGGCGTCACCGACGAGCGCACGGGCGTCAAGGACGCCTTCCATCATCCCGACCTCGCCGCCGACGCGGTCGTCCTCGACCCGGAGGCGACCGTCGCCACGCCCGACGCGCTGTGGTTCAGCACCGGGCTGCGGGCGCTGGACCATGCGGTCGAGACCTGGTGCTCGCCGGTGCGCGCGCCCTATGCCGACGCGACCGCGCTTCATGCGGCACGCATGCTGGCCCGGGCGCTGCCGCGCACGAAGGCCGAGCCGGCCGACCTGGCGGCGCGGCTCGATTGCCAGATCGGCGCCTGGATGTCGATCCAGGGGGCGACGATCGGCATCAGCCACGGCGCCAGCCATGGCATCGGACACGGCCTAAGCGCCGTCACCGGGATGAGCCACGGCGTCACCTCCTGCATTATGCTGCCGCACGTCCTGCGCTACAACGCGGCGGTCAACGCCGACCGGCAGGCGGTGCTCGCCGAAGCGATGGGCCGGCCCGGCATGCCGCTCGCCGAGGTGATCGCGGCGCTGGCCGCCGAACTCGGCCTGCCGTCGCGGCTGCGCGATGCCGGCATGCGGGAGAAACAGCTCGACGCGGTCGCCGAGGCGGCGCTCGCCAACCCGCGCGTGAAAGCCAATGCGCGACCGATCCCCGGCAAGGCGGAGATGATGGGGATACTGCAATCCGCTTGGTAGGCGGGCAATTTTTCTGTTTTTTTGGCACGAAAACCGCTCTGGTTTCCCGTTTTTTTCGCAGCGCCCGGCGGAAAATCGCTGCCGTCTTTGCGGAAATTGCCGCTATTCGATGTCGAAGACGGCACCCTCGCGGTGCACTGGCGGGCTTCTGGCCGCCAGTTCCCGGATGGCGGCAATCTCGTCCTTCTTGGCCTCGGCCTCGATCTTCAGATCATAGCTGGCCTGCATGTTCATCCAGAACTGCGGCGTCGTCCTGAAGAATTTGGCGAGGCGAAGAGCGGTGTCGGTGGTCACGGGCGTCTGCGTGGCGACAAGCCGCTCGATGCGCGTGCGCGGGACATTGAGCTTTTTGGCCAATGCGCCGGCGCTCATGCCGAGCGGCTCCAGATACTCCTCTCGCAGTATCTCGCCAGGATGGATCGGAAACACGATGTCGGTCATTTCGGCCTCCAGCTACCGGTGATAGTCGACGATCTCGACATCGTCGGCGCCACCGTTGTTCCAGACGAAACAGATGCGCCATTGATCATTGATGCGGATCGAATGCTGTCCCTTGCGGTCGCCGTGCAGTTCCTCCAGATGGTTGCCGGGCGGCGACTTGAGGTCGTCGATGTCGTTGGCTGCATTCAGGATGGTGAGCTTGTTTACCGCCCGCTTGACGATGTCGGACGGAAAGCCTTTTGGAGCCTTGGCGGTCCGTGCCACTTCTTCCGTAATCCTGTCCTTGTACGAACGGATCATCAACAGCCCCTCACTCGTATCATGCCATGATACGAGTGAGGGCGTCAACAGAATTGTATCGCCACGTGATACAGCATCCCTTATGAGGACGGCGGGCCGTTCAACGGCAGACCAAGTTTAGCAAGCGCCGCTATTCGATCTCGAAAATCTCGTAGACGGCGCCCTCCGCGGTGCGGTAGCCGGCGCCGATGGCCAGTATGCCGTTCAGCCACGCCAGGCGCGATGCCGCCGTCTCGAACTGGACGATGGTGCGGAAATAGTCCTCGCCATAGGCGACGGCCTCGGAGTTTTTGTAGCGCTCCATTACCTCGGGCGGACCGTGGCGGCGTCCGACATAGGTCATGTAGATCAGCTCGCCGGCATCGGTCTCCAGCACCAGTCGCACGTCGAGATGCATGCCGCCGTCCGGGCGCATCATCAGGAAGTCGCCGCCGCCAGGCAATATCCTGCCGCTCCGCCGCTCGCCGGCGAAGCGGCCGCCGGTGACGAAGACCACCCGCCGCAGATAGCCGACCGGCACCGGCCCGATATGGGTCGCGCCGTTGGCGGTGTCGGCCTGCATCGTGAACAGCGGCTTCAGACTGATCTCGACCATGCCTTCTCCCCGTGTCTGTGCGCTCACCATCGCCTGCATCGCGAGGGAAGACGGTCCCTGATGTCGGGGACAGATGGCCGGGCGGCCGCGGCTAGGTTGAAGCCCGGGGCTGCCCTAGGGGGCTCGGGGAGCCTGCCGGGGCGGCGCGCATTCGAGACGGGAGGCCTCGATGAAGAATTACGGGCTGAAGGATCGCGTCGTCTGCATCACCGGCGGCGCCTCGGGCATAGGCCGTGCCGCGGCGATGGCGCTCGCCAGGGATGGCGCGCATGTCGCGATCATCGACCTGCGCGAGGCAGACATCGCACCCGTGCTCGACGAAATCCGCAGCCACGGCGTCAAGGCGTCCGGCTTTGCCATGGACGTGCGCGACGCCGACGCGACGATGCGGGCGGCGGATCATTTCGAACGCGAAATCGGACCGGTCGACGGCCTGTTCGCCTGCGCCGGGATCTCCCGCACGGCGCCCGCCGAAGTCCTGCCGGAAGCGGACTTCGAGGACGTGCTCGACATCAACCTGAAGGGGCTGTTCCTCACCTGCCGCGCGTTCGGCGGCCGCATGGTCGAGCGCGGCAAGGGCTCGATCGTCGTCATCGGCTCGGTCGACGGGCTGGGCGGCCATGCCGGCCGGCTGCACTATGTCTCATCCAAGCACGGCGTCAGCGGCCTGGCGAAGAATCTTGCCATCGAATGGGGGCGGCACGGCGTGCGCGTCAACTGCATCGCACCCGGCTTCGTCGACACGCCGCTGCTGCGCGCCAACATGCCGCCGGCCTTCATCGACGCCGTCGTCGACCGCACGCCCCTCGGCCGCATGGGCATGGCGGAGGAAATGGCGAGCGTGGCGCTGATGCTTCTATCCGACGCGGCCTCCTTCGTCACCGGTGCCGTGCTGCCGATCGACGGCGGCCTGACCTCGGGGTTCTTCACCAGGAAGCAGGGTGGCGACTATTCGTCGAAGAAGCTGCTCGAAGCCGGCGTCTACACGGAATAGGCTGAACACGCAGGAGAACATGCAGATGCAGGACGATGCCGTTCCGGTCGCCGACGAGCTTGCGATGCGTAATCTGCTGGCGCGCTATGTCCATCTTGCAGACGCCGGCGATCTCGACGGCTTCGCCGCGCTCTTTCTCGCCGACGGCACCTGGAGGCGCGAAAACGCGCCGCCGGCCGCGCAAGGCGGCTCGGGCCTGCCGGCCGAGACCGTGACCGGCCATGACGAGCTCAAGCGGATGATCGACAATTCGATCGTCAAGCGCTTCGACCGCAAGTTCCGCCACCAGATGACGGATGTGCTGATCGAGCCGGGCGACGGGCCCGACGATGTACGCGGCCGCTGCCGTGCCCTGATCACCGACTGGCGCGACGGGCCGGGCAAGATCGCGATGTGCGGCGCCTATACCTTCCGCTTCGCCCGCACGCCGCACGGCTGGCGCTTCCGAAGCGTCAGCGTGCGGGTTCTGCCGGAATAGAGCCAGAAGATCGCAGAAACTGCGCCGCATGCTCTAAACAGGGGTGGCAATGACCGAGATCCTGCAGAACTCCTTCGCGACGCCGGAGCATCGCACCTTCTACCTCGAATGCGGACCGGCTTCCGGGCCGGTCATCTTCCTGATCCATGGCTGGCCCGAGCTGTCGCTGAGCTGGCGCCATGTCATGCCGACGCTAGCCGGGCTGGGTTATCGCGTGATCGCGCCGGACATGCGCGGCTATGGCCGGTCGAGCGTCTACGCGACCCATGACGCCTACCGGCAGGAACTCGTCGTCGCCGACATGATCGCGCTCGCCGACGGGCTGGGCGTCGAGAAGGCCGTGTGGGTCGGCCATGACTGGGGAACCGCCACCGTCTGGAACATCGCCGGCCACCATCCCGAGCGGTGTCACGGCGTCGCCAATCTCTGCGTCCCCTACCGCACGATCGAACTTGGCCTCGAGCACCTGATTTCGCTGGTCGATCGCGACATCTACCCGGCAGCGGTTCATCCCGACGGGCAGTGGGCCTACATGCGCTTTTATCATGAGCGCTTCGATCGGGCGCGGAGCGTCTTCGAGGCTTCACCATACCGGACGATCAAGGCGCTGTTCAGGCGCGGCAAGCCGGAGCAGCTGGGTCGGCCGAGCCCGCATGTGGCGGTGTTCGCCAACAACGGCTGGTTTGGCGGTGACGACATAGCGCCCGACCGGCCGCGCGACGAGGCCGTGCTGTCGGAGCAGGATCTTCGCGCCTATGCCGAAAGCCTCGCCAGGAACGGCTTCTTCGGCCCGGATTCCTATTACATGAACGATGCGGCCAACCGGGCCTATGCCTTGCGCGCTCAAAACGAAGGGCGGCTGGACATGCCGGTGCTGTTCGTCGCCGGGCGGTACGACATCACCTGCGAGTCAGTCCTGTCGCGCCTGGCTGAGCCGATGCGGGACCTCTGTGCGGACCTGACGATCGGCGTCGTCGATTCCGGGCACTGGATGGCGCAGGAGAAGCCTGTCGAGCTGTCGGCGCATCTCGTGCGCTGGCTGGCGACGCGCGTGCCCGCCTCATGGCCGCCGGCGAACGTGTCCTGAGCGGTCAGGCCGGCGCCAGATTGGCGCGCGCCATCCCGTATCCGATCGGCTGCAGGATGTGGATGTCGGTGCCGCGCAGCAGCGGCCGGCCGTAGCGCCGCCGCTCCCCGTCGCGGACTTCAAGCAGGCCGGGATCGATCTGGTGGGCGAAATTGGCCTGCCGGCAGCTTTCCGCGTCGGGCCAGGCGAGCACTGTCACCGCCTGGTTCATGCGCGTGCCGAACCATGTCGCGAAGACACCGAGCACGCGGGCGCCCCGCGCCCGCAGGAAGGGGAGATCGTGCTCGGCCAGCGACTGGTGCGCGAGATTGGGATCCTGGTTGAGCACGTCGTGGAAGCGCAATTCATGCACACCGCCGACCGGCTCGCCGCTGTCGGCCTCGCGGAACCGCTCCCACACCGGCGACGGGCGCAGGATGAAGACGTGCGAGCGCTCGACACGCTGCTGCCCGCCGTAGTTGGCGCCCATGCTCGCGATCCATTCCGGATCGGCATAAAAACGCTTCCAGGCACTCATCCTGTCGTCGAGATCGCGCCAGTGCAGGAGGTAGGCGTAGAGCGGCGCAAGCGGTCCCGCATAACCTTCCCAGAAGGCGAGAGGAGCCGGGATGCCGTTGCGGGAAAACAACGGCGGCACGTCCTCGCTCATCAGCATGTGGAAATCCGGCATGCGGCCGGGGATCATCTGGTAGAGGCGCAGCTCGTAATAGCTGTCGATCGTCAGCGGCGGGGCGAGCCGGCTCATGGCGCCACTCCGAGATCGGCATGCGGCAGGTTCCAGGAGATCGGCTCCAGCAGATAGGCGTCGGCCGAGGCGAACAGGTCGCGCCCGTGGCGCCGGCGCTCCCGCTCGCGCTGCGCCCGCACGACGGGATGCCGGTCCATCGCGAACCAGGCCCGCTGCTGCGTGTCGAGGTCGGGCCAGGCGAGCAGGGTGACGAAACGCGGCCGCTCCGGCCCGATCGTCACCTCGAAGACGCCGAGCAGCCTGGCGCCGAGCTCGCGCAGCGCCGGCAGGTCGACGCTGCCGAGGCTGTCCGCGGCTTCCGCCTGCGAGCCGTTGAGCACGTTCTCGATGCGCAGCTCATGCACGCCGCCGACCGGTCCGGGAACAGGGTCGGTACCGGCCTTGCGCCAGGCGGCCGACGGCTCCAGCAGCCAGGTCTCGATGCTGTCGACCAGCGGCTGGCCGTCGGTGAGCTCGGCGCGGCGGGCGCGCCAGAACGGGTCGGTCCAGAAGCGCGGAAAGCGCTCGTCACGCTCCTTCATGCTGGGCCAGCGGATGATGTACAGAAAACCCGGCGCCTGGCGGCCGCTGAGCACCGCCCACGAGCCGAGCGGGCGATGGACGCCGTAGCGGTCCCAGAGCGACCCGGCATGCGCCGGCGGTCCGCCCGGCTCGTCCGGCGCGCCGGCAAAACCCATGTCGTGCACCAGCGCCAGCTCGGACGCCATACGCCCCGGCGCCACGGAGTAGAAGCGGAATTCAAACATGGGGCAACGCTCCCGGCTCTGTACCCCCACCCCTAACCCCTCCCCACAAGGGGGAGGGGGACCTCGTGTCCGCCATGCCGCACGAAATCGTCGACAATTAGCGCCTGGCGGACATGCCAGCCGGTCCCCTCCCCCTTGTGGGGAGGGGTTAGGGGTGGGGGTAAACTCATATACGATTGCCTGATCGACCGTCACGCTGACCGCAGGCCGTCAATTCGGCACCGCGCCCTCGCCCACCAGAAAACCGTCGAAGGCGTTCTGGAAGACCAGCGGGTTGAAGTATTCGCGGGTCGAGGCGATTTTTCCCTCACGCAGGTTGACGATCATCACGTAGCGCTGGTCGTACACCCGGCCGGTCTCCGGTACCTCGCTGCGTCCGCCCGCCTCGACGATGACCACGTTCGGGTCGGTGGACTGGTGCAGGCCGTAGATGGTGAAGTCGGGGCCGCGGCGCTTCTCCAGCACGGTCCTGTAGTGGTGGACGATGTAGTCGCGGCCCTGGAAGGTCTGCTTGAGACCCTCCTTTGCCGGCATGAACGGGTTGAACTGCGTGGCGTCCTCGGTGAACAGCGCGCCCCAGGCGTCGAAGTCGCGTTTCATCAGCAGACGGTAGAAGTCGATCGCCACCGCCTCCTGCGGCGTTTGCGGCAGAAAGGCGTCGGCGCGTGTGCCGGGGCCGGTGGCCGAGCGCGCCGCCGACGGATCCGGATTGGCGGTGACGTCGGTGCCGGCGAAGGCCTGTTGCCAGACGATCGGGTTGAAGTGCTCGCGGTTGAGCACGATCCTGCCGTCACGCAGATGGAAGACGAAGACGTAGCGCTGGTCGTAGAGCCGGCCGGTCTCGCCGATCGTGCTGCGGCCGGCGGCCTCGACGACGATGACGTCCGGATCGGTCGTGCGGTGCAGCTTGTCGATCTCGAAGACGTGGTCGCGGCGGTTGGGGATCGACTTCCTGTAGTAGGACAGCAGCTTCTCCTTGCCGTACCAGGCCGGTTCGAGCACCGCCACGCCGGCGGCGAACGGCATGTCCTGCACCGCGTCCTCGGCCCATAGCTCGGCGAAGGCGTCGAGGTCCTTCTTCATCAGGTTGGTGTAGAACCCAAGCACGGTGCGCTCGTTGGCGTCCCTCGGTGCGATCTGGTCGGCGCGTGTCATTCTTTCCTCCTCGTGAAATTCTGCCGCGCCGATCAGCGGTTGGCCGCTTCCCAGGCGCGCAGCTCGAAACCCTCCGCCGCTGCCTCCTCCCAGCGCGGCGTGGCGCGGCTGGCGAGAACCTTGCGCGCCGCCATGAAGTCGCCCGGGCGGTTGACCGATTCGACGGCGATCAGCCGGCCGCGGCGGAACAGCAGGATCGAGAAGCTGCGCGTCGCCGGATCGCCGAGCCGCACGGTGGCGTCGTGCCCGGCCGAGAGCCCGACCATCTGCAGCTTCAAATCGCCCTGGTCGGTCCAGAACCATGGCACGGCGGCGTAGGGCGCGCCCTTGCCGACCAGCCTGGCGGCCACGGCGCGGCCCTGGTCGGCGGCGTTCTGCACGGATTCCAACCGGATGGAGCCGCCGGCATGCTGGCTCGGAAACATGGCGCAGTCGCCGATCGCCGAGATCGCCGGGTCCGACGTCAGCAGGTAGGAATCGACCTTGACGCCGTTCTCGATGTCGAGCCCGGCCTCGGAGGCGAGCTGCGCATTGGGCAGCACGCCGATGCCGAACACGACGAGATCGGCGGGAAGCCGGCGGCCGTTGGTCAGTTCGACGGCGACCACCCTGCCCCGCTCGCCGTCGATGCGCGACAGGCCCTGGCCGAAGTCGAGCATCACCCCCCAGCCGCGATGGGCGTCGGCGAAGAATTCTGCCGTCTCCTTCGACACGGCGCGCGCCATCGGCCGGTCGGCGAGCTCGACGACATGCACGGTCTTGCCGCTGGCGCGCGCCACCGCCGCGAATTCCAGCCCGATGAAGCCGGCGCCGACCACGACGACGTTCTCGACCTCTCCCAGGCGTGCGGCGAGCGCATCGGCGTCGCCAAGATTCTTGAGGCCGAAGACGCCGTCGAGTTCCGCCCCCGGCACCGGCAGCGATCGGTTGTGGGCCCCGGTGGCGAGCACCAGGTGGTCATAGGCAAGGGCGCTGCCGTCAGCGAGGCTGACGCGCCGGTTGGTGCGGTCGAGCGCAACCGCCGCGCTGTTGACGAGATCGATGCGGTGGTCGGCGAAGAATTTCTCCGGACGGAAGAACAGGCCGGGCGCATCGGTCTTGCCGAGCAGGTAGGCCTTGGACAGCGGCGGCCGCTGGTAGGGCATGCCGGGCTCGTCGCCGACCAGCATGATCGAGCCGGCAAATCCGTCCTGGCGCAGCGAGGCCGCGGTCTGGAAGCCGGCCTGGCCGGCGCCGACGATCACGATCGCGTTCAGCATCTCATCCTTCGTCCGTTGGCGTCGGTCCGGCGCGCGCCTCATGCCGCCGATGATCGGTTTGCGGCGAAAGGACGCGTATCCCTCCGGCAAGGGACGCGGCGCTTTCCCCAGCAAGGGGGACAGCTAAGGTGCGTGCCGGGTGGTCTTCTGATGCCGATCGTCGGACCTTGCGTGCCGCCACGGCCATGCATTGCGCTGGCGGCCTGCCCGCCTGGCGGGGCGGGACCGACGATGCCGGAGCAAGTGGTTTGAGACTGATGGTCGAGCATGAGTGAAGCAGCGCTGAGCACGAAAACGATCGATGCGCCGGTTCTCGACGTCGATCCCTATTCGCTCGAGGTCCTGCGCGACCCCTACCCCTTCCACGAGCGGCTGCGCGAAGCCGGACCGGCCGCCTTCATCGACCGCTACGGCGTCTATGCCGTCGGCCGCCACGCCGAGGCGGCGATCGTGCTCAACGACCATGCCCGCTTCACCGCATGCGGCGGCATCGGCATCCAGGACATCCGCAAGCCCGGCGACTTCCGCATCCCCAACCGCCTGCTGGAGAACGATCCGCCCGGGCACACGGCGATCCGCGCGACGCTGACGAAATACCTGTCGCCGATCGTCATCCGGCGCTGGCGCGAGCATTTCGAGACCGAGGCGAAAGGGCTGGTGGAGGAACTGGTCGCCAAGGGCGAGTTCGACGGCGTCGAGGACGTGGCGGAAGCGTTCGTGCTGAAGGTGTTCCCGGCGGCGGTCGGCGTGAAGCTGCCGCGCAAGGAGATCCTTGCCATCGGCGAGATGCGCTTCAACCAGAGCGGCCCGCCCAACGAGCTCTACCTCCGCGCCATGGAGCGGGCGAAACCCTATCTCGAATGGTTCGAGAACAGCGTGCGGCGGGAAGGCGTGACGCCGGGCTCGATCGCCGAGATGCTGTTCGACGCCGAGGACCGCGGCGAGTTCGAGGAAGGCATCGCCTCCAACATGGTGCGCTCCTTCGTCGGCGGCGGCACCGATTCCACCATCACCGGCATCGGCCACACGCTGAACAAGCTGGCGCAGAATCCCGACCAGTGGGCGCTCGTCAAGGCCGACCCGAACAAGGTGCGGGCCGCCTTCGAGGAGGCGATCCGGCTGGAATCGCCATTCCAGGTGACCTATCGCACGACCACGGGCCAGGCCGAACTCTCCGGCGTGCAGCTTCGGCCTGACACCAAGGTCGGCGTATTCCTGGGTGCCGCCAACCGCGATCCGCGCAAATGGCAGGAGCCTGACAGGTTCGACGTGACGCGCGACACCACCGGCATCCATCTCGGCTTCGGCACCGGCGCGCATATCTGCATCGGCCAGATGATCGCGCGGCTCGAGGCCGAGGCGATCCTGAAGGCGCTGGTGACGCGGATCGACAGGCTGGAGCCGGCAGGCCCGCCGCGCTACCGGCCGATCAACCAGATGCGCACGCTCGACCAGCTGCCGCTGCGCGCCAGGCTCGGCTAGCGCGGGACGAACCTGCGGGCCGGACATCTCGAACCAGGATCTTTGCCAGGATGACCCCAAGCACAGCACCCAGCCGATTGCCCGAACCTCCGGTCCTCGACGTCGATCCCTTCTCCGACGAGAACATCGAGAACCCCTACCCTTTCCACGAGAGGCTGCGGGAGACCGCGCCGGTCGTCTTCATCCCGAAATACGGCATCTATGCCGTCGGCCGTTACGAGGAAGTGCGGACGGTGATGAGCGACTACGCCCGCTTCACCTCCGAAGGCGGCATCGGCATGTCGGACATCCGCAAGCCGGGCGCCTGGCGCACGCCGAGCCCGATCGCCGAGGTCGATCCGCCCCGACATACCAAGATCCGCGGCGCCATGACCAAGGTGCTGTCGCCGCTGGTGATCCGGCAATGGCGCGAGCATTTTGCCGCGGAAGCCGAGACCGTGGCGGAACGCGCCGTCGCCAGGGGCGAGATCGAGGCGGTGGGCGAACTGGTCGAGGCCTTCGTGCTGAAGGTCTTCCCCGACGTGCTCGGCGTCGACATGCCGCGCGAGAACTTCGTCGCCATCGGCGAGATGAACTTCAACCAGATCGGGCCGAACAACGAGCTCTTGCAGAAGTCGCTCGAGCGGGTCGAGCCGATCCTCGACCAATACCAGAAGAGTTTTCAGCGCGAGAGCATGCTGCCCGGCGGCTTCGGCGAGAAGATCTACAAGGCCGAGGATGCCGGCGATTTCGACAAGGGCACGGCGGGCGTGCAGGTGCGCTCGTTCCTGCGCGCCGGCGTCGACACCACCATCGCCGGCATCGGTCACACGCTCAACCTGCTGGCGAGCAACCCCGGCGAATGGGCGAAGGTGAAGGCCGACCCGGCTAAGCTGCGCGGCGCCTTCGACGAGGCGATCCGCCTCCATTCGCCCTCGCAGGTCATGTTCCGGACGACGAAGGGGGAGCAGGTGCTGTCCGGACTGCGCCTCGAAGACGACACCAAGATCGCCAACTTCCTCGGCGCCGCCAACCGCGACCAGCGCAAGTTTGCCGATCCCGAGCGTTTCGACGTCGAGCGCGAGACCGCCGGCATCCACCTGGCGCTCGGCGTCGGACATCACATCTGCATCGGCCAGATGATCGCGCGGCTCGAGGCCGAATGCATTCTCGGAGCGCTGGTGCGGCGCGTCGAGCGGATCGAGCCGGCCGGCGCGCCGGAATACCGGCTCGTCAACACATTGCGGACGCTGGAACGCCTGCCGCTTCGGCTGGTCCGCGCCGCCTGACAGCAAACGAGGTCTGCCGATGCCGAAAGTCACCTTCATCAACCCCGACGAGTCGCGGATCGAGCTCGATATCCCCGTCGGCACCAGCCTCATGCGCGCCGCCACGGCGCATGGCATAGACGGGATCGTCGGCGACTGCGGCGGCGGGCTCACCTGCGCCACCTGCCATGTGCTGGTGGAGGACGGCTATCTGGACAAGATGCCCGCGGTCCAGGCGAACGAGGACCAGATGCTCGACTTCACCGCCATGGGGCGCTCCCCCTGCAGTCGGCTGAGCTGCCAGCTCGTGGTGACCGAGGACATGGACGGGCTGACCGTGCGCATCGCCGACCCGCAGCTTTAGCCTTGGCCATTCCGGAGCGATGGCGGACATCGATCGCATCGAAGTCCGGTCCGCCGCCATACCCCGTTCGTTCGGGATATTCCTCATCAGAGACGATGCCTACAGCCCCGATCTGTATCGCCGGCGTCCCATGCCTGCCGCCGGCATCTTGGCGCCAAGCGACCTGCCAACGGAAGAGGCGCCCTCCTTGCTCCATCGGCATGCGATTGACGGAGTCCCTTGCCCTCCCCCGGTCTATCGAACTCACAGACAGCGCGTGGCTCAGCTCGCGCGATAGTCGGCGATTCTTTGCACCGGTTTTGACGTCCTGGAGTCCGAGCCCTGCCGGGATGGCGCAGTCGACGTCGGTAAGAAACATTCAGAAATAGAATCCGAGACGCGGGCGCGGCTCCGGCTGCCGAGAGGATCGAAATAGTTCGGTTCCCGAAAAATGGGTGCGCAGCAAAATATAAAACATGAGCAAAAAAATCATATATATGACAGGCAAGTTCATCAAGCAATTTCAACGGGATAGTCAGGGTGCGCCGCAACATTAATTTCGTATTGAAATATTTTCAGAATGAAACTATTCTGCCGTTGGTTGCGTTACAGGGAGGAATTGATGACGACCACGCTGAATGCCGCGCATGCGCCCATGGACCGCCCTCTGCTTCACGATGGTTTCGCCCTCTCGGCCGTAGTGGAGTCGATCGGTGCCCATGATTTCGCCGACCGCGTCCTGTCCTTCGCCGCCGCCGTCGTGGGAGCGGACCACTGCGCGGCCTATCAGTTCCGTGGCGGCGAGTTGTCCCTGCTCGTCTCGGCCGATGGCGAAGGGGCTTCGACCAGACCGGATCTCACCGCCTACGAGATCAAGCGCCAGCTCAGCATGGTCGCCGTCGACGCGGTACGAATCGAGGTCGCAGGCGTCCCGGAAGCCAGCGCGCGCGCCTGCGGGTTCGCCGCCGGCCGCAGCCAGCGCATCCTCGTGGCGACGCGCAAGGCCGATGCCGCCTACTGCCTGAGCATCGTACGCCCGGCGCGGCACGATCCGGCGCAGGACATGGAAATCGAGCTGTTGCGGCGCACCGCCGGGATACTCGTTTCGGCGATCGCCAAGCACAACGACCTGGTCGCCAACAAGCCTAACCTCACGCCCGCCCTCAGCTCGCTGCCGGAGATCGAGGAATGCGTGCTGTCGGCCACCGACCTGTCGCGGCGCGAGGGCGAGGTCTGCGCGCGCATCCTCTACGGCCTGTCCTCCTACGGCATCGCGCTCGATCTCGGCATCGGCAAGGAGAGCGTGATGACCTATCGCAAGCGCGCCTATCTCAGGCTCGGCATCGGCAGCCAGCGCGAGCTGCTGATCTGGTATCTGGCGCTGTGGAGCGCCACGCGCGGCGAGGCTGAAACCACCGCTGCTCTGAACTGACAAGCGGCCACGCAATCAACCGTCAATCCTCCTTCCTCCCTCGACCTCCTGACCCGCTTCGATGCGGGTCTTTTTTTGGGCAATCGTGCCGCCGCGCAGTGGCCGCACGGCGATTGCGAAGTCGGTCGTCAGAGCGACCTTCTCCCCCGTCCTTACAGCAGGGCTATCGCATATGAATTGACCCCCACCCCTAACCCCTCCCCACAAGGGGGAGGGGGACCGGCTGGCGTCTCCGCCCAGCACCAATCGTGGCGGTTTCGTGTGGCAAAGCGGCCGCAAAGTCCCCCTCCCCCTTGTGGGGAGGGGTCAGGGGTGGGGGTGCGAAGCCGCGAAATTCATCGGCACCAGGAGCAACAGCCGGAATTCATGGCGACCGTCGGCATCGAGGCGCAGGCAAACAAAAAACGGGCGCGAACGCCCGTTTTTCGACCTTCCCTGCAGCCGTCCGCTCAGTCGAAGAACAATGCCGGTAGATAGAGCGACAGGATCGGGAACGACGCGATGACGAAGACGCGGACGATGTCGGCCGCCACGAACGGACCGATGCCGCGCACCACCGTGGTGATCGGGATATCCGGGGCAAACGACCTGACCACGAACAGGTTCACGCCGACCGGCGGCGCGATCATGCCGAGCTCACACAGCACGATCACCAGCACGCCGAACCAGACCGGATCGTAGCCGAGGCCGGTGACGATCGGGAAGAACAGCGGCACCGTCAGCAGCATCATCGACAGCTCCTCCATGAGCGCGCCGAGGATGATATAGATGACGCAGATGACGACGATCACCATGAAGGGCGAGAAGCCGGAATCCTGCACGAAGGACAGAAGCGCGGTGTGCGCGCCGGTGTAGTTGAGGAACTCCGTGAAGATCAGCGCGCCGATCATCAGGCCGAAGATCACGGCGGTGGACTGGGCGCTGTCGAGCAGGATGTCGTAGAGCCCCTGCCTGGTCAGCCTGCGGCGCGCCAGCGCCAGGCAGAAGGCGCCGAACGCGCCGATGCCCGCCGCCTCCGTCGCCGTGAAGATGCCGCTGTAGATGCCGCCGAGCACCAGCGCGAACAGCAGGACTACCGGCCAGACGCTGAGCAGCGCCTGGTAGCGCTCCTGCCGGGAGGATTTCACGGCGCTCGGCGCCGATGCCGGGTCACGCCAGACCGTCCACTTGACCGCAGCGATGTAGCCGAGGATGCCGAGGGCGCCGGGGACGAGCGCCGCGGCGTAGAGCTTGCCGATATGGGTCTCCGTCATGATGCCGTAGATGACCAGCAGCACGCTCGGCGGAATGATGATGCCGAGCGTGGCACCCGCGGCGATGGTCGCCGCGCTCAGGCTGTCCTTGTACTGGAACGAGCGCATCGACGGCAGCGCCACCTTGCCCATGGTCACCACGGTGGCGACGCTCGACCCGCACACCATGGCGAAGCCGCCGCACGACCAGACGGTGGCGCTGGCCAGGCCGCCGCGCCGCCCGCCGAGGAAGGCCTGCGCCGCCTTGTAGAGCTCGCGCGACACGCCGGTGCCGGCGATGAAATTGCCCATCAGGATGAACAGCGGAATGACGCACATCGAATAGGACATCGCCGCGTCGCGGGTGGTCAGCGCCAGCATGATCGACGACTGCTTCCAGCCGATCAGCAGGCCGAAGCCGACGAAGCCGGTTATGCCGAGCGCCACCGCGATCGGCACGCGCAGGAAGATGAGGACGAACGACAGGAGAAAACCAGCGCCGGCGGCGACCATGGGATCAATCCTTCTCGGGCGAATGGGTGGCAGGGCGGTGGCGCACGGACGCTATACGGTGAAGTGCAGCTTCTCGGCGGGCTCGACCTCCTCGACCCCGTCGCTCCCGGGAGCCGCCTCGGGCGTGCCGATGGCCCGCGGTATCGCGACCAGGAAGGCGATGGCGTTGATGAAGGAGAGCACCGCGATGAAATAGAAGACCGGCGCCAGCGGCAGCTGCAGCGACGGCGTCGCGTCGCCGTAGCCGACCGCCTTGTCGCCCAGCGCCCAGAGCTGCCAGCCGATCAGGCCGAACATGGCGCAGCTGGCGATGGCGGAGAATATCTCCAGCGCAATGCGCATGGCGTGGGTGGAAATCATGTCGATCAGGTCGATGACGATGTGCATCCGCTTCATCGCCACCTGCGGCAGCATCAGGAAGATGATGCAGGCGAGCAGGATCTCCGTGATCTCGGACGCGCCGCTGAGCGGATGATTGAACAGATTGCGTCCGCACACGTCGACGAAGGTGACGATCATCAGCAGGAAGAGCAGGACCGAGCCGATCAGGCCGGTCAGACGATCCATCCATTTCAGCATGGCCGATGACCTCCTACTACGCGTTCGCCTGCCGTGCCGCCGCTTTGCGGCGCAGGTCTTCCGGCGGCGGACGAAAGTGCGGACAGGGCCGCGAGGCCCCGGGTCTTTATCGTGGACACGATCATCCTCCCTTGCGATGCGTTCCGGCATGCGCGGACGGCGGTTCCCCTCCCGGCGTTTCTTGTCGCTGGTGGCAGAGTCTAGCCACTCGCCGCCCCGTCACTGTCACTCGCACCGGGGACAGCGCCGTGCGGCATGTCAGCTCGACCGGTGACAGCCATGAGCCTTCCGCATGGTCACTCCGGCACCACCCGCAGCGGCAGCTTGCCGAGCATGCGCATCTGGTTGACCGGGCGGTAGACCGGCTCGCCGGCGAGCTCGATCGACCTGGCGCCGCGGATGAGCGCGGTCAGGATCGCGTCGGCCTCGAGGCGGGCGATCATCTGGCCCACGCAATTGTGGTCGGCGACGCCGAAGCCGAGATAGTTGCCGACCGTCTCGCGGCCGATGTCGTAACGCTCCGGGTCCTGCCAGCGCCGCGGATCGCGGTTGGCGGCGCCGAGCAGCACGGTGACCTTGGTGTCGCCGGCCAGCCGGTAGTCGCCGAGATGGGTGTCGCGGATCGTCGTGCGCCAGGTGAACTGGAAGGGCGTGTCCATGCGGATGCCCTCCTCGAAGGCGGGACGCACCTTCTTCGGATCCGCCTTCACCCGCGCGAACTGGTCGGGATTGCGGGCGAGGTGATGGAGCGTGTGGCCGATGGCGCTGATGGTGGAATCGACGCCGCCGCCGACGAAGGAGCGCGTGATGTTGGAGGCGACCCCTTCCTCGAGCTGGCCTGCCTCCTCGGCCTGGAACAGAAGGTCGGCGATCGATCCCGGCTCGACATTGGGGCGCTGGCAGGCTTCGTCGAACCAGTCGAGATAGGGTTCGGCCGCCTTCATTGCCTTGTGGTAGAGCTCGTTGTGGGGGCAGCTCTGGTTGAAGCGCATCTCGGCGATGGTGAGCGCCGCCTTGCGCTCGAGACGGACGCCGACCGCCGCCGGGAAGGCGGATATGACATAGGGCTCGGTGATCTGGTCGACCGCGTCGAACGTGCCCATGGCGAGCACGCGCGCGGCGATCTCGGCGGCTTTCGCCTCGAAGAAGTCGCGCATGCGGCGGATCACCGTCGGCGGCATGGCGCGCGTCACCACCGAGCGGATCTGCGTGTGCTTCGGCGGGTCGACCTCCTGCAGCCGGCTCGGGATGCGGAACTTTCCGGGCTTGCGGATGTCCTGCATGCTGGTGCCGGCGCCGGTCATGAAGCGCGAATAATCGGACAGTACGGTCCTGCACTCCTCATGCCGGCCGACGGCGTACATGTCGTATTGCGGCAGCCAGACGATCGGCGCGGCGTCGCGCAGCGCCTCGTGCATCGGATAGGGATCGATCAGGTTCTCGATCGCCCACGGGTCCCAGTCGAATGCGGGAGGCTCCAGCGTGGCGACGGGGCTGGCCGGGACCGTGGCCTGGGCTTCGCTGTGTGGCTGCATCGGCTCTCTCCTGCCTGGTCGTGACGCCCGGCCGGCAGCATGGCCTACCGGGCAAAGGTCTGCCGGCGCTAGTTGCCGGCCTGCTCGGCCTTGGCGATCTCGGCGCGGAACTCGGCGAGCACGGCCGCCGGATCGGCGACGCCCTTGGCCTTGGCGCGCTCGATCCAGTCCTCCTCGATCGGCCTGACGACCTCCTTCAGGCCGTCGACGAAGGCCTTGTCGGCGGTCACGATCTCGTAGTTGTTGTCGGCTAGCACCTTCATGCCGTCGACCTCGCGGCGATGGAACGCCGAGCCGACGGAATGGCCCAGCTTCTCGACGGTGATGGCGAGGATCGCCTTCTGGTCCTGCTCGGAAATCTCGGCCCATTTGTCGGGATTGATCGCCATGATGTGCGCGGAATTGGCCATGCCGCCGGGCACCACGGTGGCGTATCTCATCAGGCCGGTTGCATTGTTCACGACCACCGTGTCGGCCTGGGTGACCTGGCCGTCGATGGCGCCGGTCGACAGCATCTCGAAGGCTTCCATCGACGACTTCAGGATGGGCACGCCGCCGACGGTCGTGAGTATGGCGGTGATGATGCCGTTGGGGCTGCGCAGCTTGAGGCCCTTGAGGTCGTCGATCTTCGTGACCGGCCGCCGGTTGTTGAAGGGCTGCACCGCGGTGATGTTCCACATTGTGATCGGGAAGACGCCGTCGAACTCGTTGAGCGCCAGAAAATGCTTGCGGTAGATGCGTTCGAAGACGAGCGACATTTTCGACGCGTCGTCGCCGAGCAGCGGCAGCTCGCCCATCTCCATCAGCGGGAACCGCCCGGGCGTATAGGCGGGGATGATGAAGGACATGTCGGCGAGACCGTCGCGCACCACGTCGTATTGGCTGAGCGCGGTGCCGACCGTCTTCGGCAGCACCTCGACCTTGACGCGGCCCTCCGTGACCTTCTCGATCTCGGCGAACCAGGGGACGAACTGTTCCTGCACCAGCCAGTGGCCGACCGGAAGCCAGGAGGAATAGCGAAGCGTAACCTCCTGGGCGGCAGCCGCGCCCGCGCAAAATGCGATTGCCGCTGCCATGGCGAAGCCGGCAAGTCTCTTCAGGAACATCTGTCACTCCGGTGGTTGGGGAAGCGGTTCATCGCAGGCCTGGTCGGTCAGTCGCCCGCCTTTGCCGATGCGGCGCGAAGCTCGGCGAGCACGGCGGCGGGGTCGGCGATGCCTTTCTGCCTGGCGGCGTCGATCCATTTCTGCTCCACCGGCGCAAGCACGGTCTTCAGCCTGGCGCCCTCCTCCGGGCTCAGCGTGTCGATCGCATAGCCCTTAGCCTTCATCGCCTCCAATGCCTCGGCGTTCTCGCGCGCATAGGATTCGCCCACGGTCCTGGCGAGTCTCTCACCCGAGATCGCCAGGATCGCCTTCTGGTCCTCCGGCGCGATCTCGTTCCATTTGCCCTGGTTGACGATGATCGCGTGGACCGTGTTGAAGAGGCCGTCCGGCACGACGGTGAAGCTGTCGAGGAAATCGATCCCATTGGCCGAGACCACGGTCTCGGGGATCATCAGGCTGCCGTCGATGGCACCCGTCGACAGCAGCTCGAAGGTCTCCGCCGCCGATTTGAGGATGGGCACGGCGCCGAGCAGGTTGAGCGCCTCGGTGGCGGCGTTGGACGCACTCCTGAGCTTCAGGCCCTTGAAGTCGGCGACAGCCTGGACCTTCTTGCCGCGGGTCGCGACATGGCCGGCGCTGCCGGTATAGACAGCCAGCAGCGCCACGCCGTCGAACTCCCCGGCGCCGGCGAAATGCTGCATATAAAGGCGATGGAAGGCCGGGCCGGTCGAGGTCGTGTCGCCGGTGAGCGGCAGCTCGCCCATCTCCGCAAGCGTGAAACGGCCGGGCGTGTAGCCGACGACGATCCAGCTCATGTCCGCCAGCCCGTCATGGACGACGTCGAACTGGCTTTGCGGCGTGCCGACCGTCTTGGGCAGGATGTCGACCTTCACCCTGCCCTCGGTGACGGTCTCGATCTCCTCGAGATAGGGCACGATGTTGCTGGCGACGTACCAGTGGCTGGTCGGCAGCCAGGAGGAGTAGCGGATCGTCACCGTGTCGGCGAAGGCCGAGCCGGCGCACAGCAGCATGGCGCATGCGCCAGCCAGCGAGATCAGTTTCCCTTTCATCGCGTCTCCCTCCCTGCCGGCCTACAGGCGTGGGCTAGCCCGGCATGCCCGCCGAGGCGGCCGCAGTCCCGATGGGACTCCCGATCCTCAGTGGCGGCGAGAATGGCGGCGGCGACAAATTTGTCTGTCCCCCACCGGGTGACAGATGGGGTCTCACCAGATCGGCCCGCGCCCGAACATCGGCAGCTCGCGGTAGGAGACATCGTCGGGGCCGGACAGGCTCGGACGCAGGATCATGTGCCTGGGCTGCGAGGGATCCGGCGGCGCGGCGCGGCTCTCCCTCAGCCAATCGCGGGTGACGCCGCGATAGGCGATGCGCCAGACGCCGTCACGGCACTCGTAGCGGTTGAAGGTGCGCGAGCCGGCGGTGACCTCCTCGCCATTGGGGCGGCGATGATAGGAGATGCGATGCGTCTCGCCCTCCGCCTTGTCGCCCTTCACCTTGTACCACTCGTTGAGCACGTAATGCGCCGTCACCTCGAACTGCGCGAGATAGCCGGAGAAGATGTAGTCGACCCATTCGTAGCCGGTTCCCTGCCAGGCATCGCCGTGGTCCTCGATGGCGTCCGCAAAGAAGATCGAGCGGATCAGCTCGGAGTCGCGGCGGTCGATGCCGCGGCAATAGGCCATCTCGAGCTCGTGCAGTTGCTCCTTGATCAGCAGCTTTTCGACTTCCGATTGCAGGCGCTGTTCCATTCGAGACATCCCGGCCCTATTGAGGTTCCCGATCACGACGCCAGCCGGCCGGCACGTCTGTCCCTGCCCAAAGGTGCATAGGCGGCAGGCACGGCGGTTAGGCTCGTCGGCGAACATGGAGGGTTTCCGCTTGGCCAGGATCGCGATCGTCTATTACAGCAGCACCGGCCACCACTACGTGCTGGGCAAAGCCATCGAAGAAGGGGCGCGCGCCGAAGGGGCGGAGACGCGCCTGCGCAAGGTGCGGGAACTCGCCCCCGACGCGGCGATAGACAGCCGCCCCGGCTGGCGCGAGAACCTGGAGGCGACCAGCCATGTGGCGGAGGCCGCGCTCGCCGACCTCGAATGGGCCGACGGCTTCGTCTTCGGCACGCCGACCCGCTTCGGCCTGCCTTCGGCGCAGCTCAAGCAGTTCCTCGACCAGACCGGCGGGCTGTGGGCGCAGGGCAAGCTGCAGGACAAGCCGGTGAGCATGTTCTGCGGCGCCGGCAATCCGCATGGCGGACAGGAGGCGACGCTGCTGACCCTCGCCACCGTGTTCTATCACTGGGGTTCGGTCATCGTGCCGACGGGCTATACCGACCCTTCGCTCAAGCCGGCGGGCGGCAATCCCTACGGCGTGAGCTTCACCGCCTCGAAGGACGGGCTCCCGGCCGAAGCGGCGGAAGCGGGCCGCTATCTCGGCCGCCGCATCGCCCGCTTTGCCGAGGCGCTGGCGGCGGCGCGCGAGCGCATCCAGGGCCGCGGCTGAAACGCCGGCAGCCTGGCGTCCCTGTCCCGCAGGACAGATGCTCGACGGGGACCGCCTAGTCTGGCCCCGCATCAAAGGGAGGCGCGCGATGCTGACCAACGGTCCGGATGCCGACGCATCGGCACGCCTGTCGGCGCAGGCGCAATATGCGGCGTCGGCGCTGGTGCTCTTCCTGACGCTTCTCGGCAGCCACCTCGCCACCCCGCTCTATCCGCTGTGGCAGGTCGAGTTCGGGCTGAGCACGTCGGCGATCACGCTGATATTCGCCTGCTACCCGCTCGGCGTCACCGCCGGCCTTCTGTTCGGCGGCCGCCTCGGCGACCAGCTCGGCCGCAAGCCGCTGATCCTGGCCGGCATCCTGGTGACCGCCCTGTCGAGCCTGACCTATCTGGCGGCGACCGGCATGGCCTATCTGGTCGCCGCCCGCCTGCTCAACGGCATCGCCATCGGCCTGATGAGCGGCCCGGCCGTCGCGGCGATCGTCGAGCTGCATCCGCGCAGCGACCGCTCCGAGGCCTCGCGCATCGGCGCCATCGCGACGCTCGCCTCCCCGGCGGTCGGCCTGCTGGTGGCGACGCTGGTCGTGCATTTCGGCAGCAGCCACGACACGGTGGTGATGCTGCCCTTCCTGCTGCAGCTATGCGGGTTGGCGGCGGCGCTCGGCCTGTTCCTCGCCTATCGTGAGACCATCCTGCCCGGCAGCCGCCGCGGTTTTCGGCAGACCTCCTTCGCGCCGCAGGGCCTTCGCGTCCCCGCCGAAATCCGGTCCGGCTTCGTCTTCGCATCGGTCACCGGCGCGCTGAGCTGGGCCAATACCGGCCTGTGGCTGGCGCTCGGCCCGGCACTGGTGTTCGACGTGCTCGGCGCCACCAACAAGCTGCTCGGCGGCCTCACCGTCGTGGCCTTCCTCACCACGGCGGGCGTCGTCCAGCTCTTCACCAAGGGCATGCCCTACCGGCGGGCGATCATGATCGGCATGGTGCTGGTGCCGCCCAGCCTCCTGCTCATCGTCGCGACCCTGATGTGGAAGTCGGCCGCCGGCCTCATCGCCGGCGCCGTCATGGCCGGCGCGGCGCAGGGGCTCTCCTGGATGGGCTGCTCGGAGCTGGTAAACCGCATCACGCCGTCCGAGATCCGCGCCTCGGTGCTGTCGGGCCTCTACATCAGCGGCTATTTCGGCGCCGCTGTGCCGATCGTCGTCACCGGCGTGATCGCCGACCGGCTCGGGCTGCTGCCGGCGATCGTCATCCTCAGCATCGGCTTCAGCGTGCTGGCGGTCTATCTGGCGGTGCGCAACCGGTCGTTCAGCCGGGCCGAGAGGCGCGCGGCGCTCACCGATGCCGCCGCCGCGTAGTTGCCCCCCGGCACTGTCCCCGGCGGGGAGGACAGAGTGCCAAGCCGCGGGCCGATAGGTTTTTTGCAGTGCAAACCTGGCTCGCTGCGAAGCGGCTGCGGCCCTGACGGGAGCCGCCGCGACGAAGCAGCATCGTCTTCCGAGGACCGCCATGACCGAACCCGCCCGGCACGGACCGCTGACCGGCCTGCGCGTCGTCGAGATCGGCCATTTCGTCGCCGCGCCCTTCTGCACGCGCATCCTGGGCGATCTCGGCGCCGACGTCATCAAGATCGAGCCGCCGGAGGGCGACCCGGTGCGGCAATGGGGCGAGCAGATCGACGGCAACTCGCTGTGGTGGTCCATGCACGGCCGCAACAAGCGTTCCGTCACGCTCAATCTCAAGCAGCCGCGCGCCGCCGACATCGTGCTCAAGCTGGTCGAAAAGTCGGACGTGGTGGTGGAGAATTTCCGCCCGGGACAACTCGCCCGGCTCGGGCTCGGCGACGACGTGCTGCGCCGCGCCCGCCCCGACCTGGTGATCGCGCATATCTCCGGCTACGGCCAGGACGGACCTTATCGCGACCGCGCCGCCTTCGGCGTCATCGGCGAGGCGATCGGCGGCCTGCGCCATCTCAGCGACCATGCGCCGGGCACCTCCGACCTGCCGCCGGTGCGGGTCGGGGTCAGCATCGGCGATTCGCTCGCCGGGCTCTACGCCGCCTTCGGCATCGTCTCGGCGGTGTGGCAGCGCGACCGGGTCGGCGGCGACCGCAAGGGCCGCACGGCCGACGTGGCACTGACGGAAGCGGTGCTGAGCATGATGGAAGGCATGCTGCCCGAATATGGCGCACTGGGAAAAATACGGCAGCCGACCGGCTCGCGCATCCCGACGGCGGCACCCTCCAGCGCCTATCCCAGCGCCGACGGCCGGTGGATTCTGATCGCCGCCAATTCGGCGCCGCTGTTTTCTCGGCTCTGCGCTCTGATCGGCCGGGCGGACCTGCCCGGCGACCCGAAATTCTCCGACAACCGCGCGCGGGTGCAAAACGTCCAGGAACTCGACTCCATCATCGCGACCTGGACCCGGCAATTGCCGGTCGCCGCCATCGAGCGCCGCCTGAACGAGGCCGACATCCCCTGCACGCAGGTCTATACGGCCGCCGAATGCGCCGCTGACCCGCAGTTCCTTCACCGCGGCATGGTGCGGTCGGTGGAAGACAGACTGTTCGGAGAGGTCCTGCATGGCGGAGTGGTGCCGCACATCCCCGACGACCTCGGCGCGATCCGCTGGCCCGGACCGGCGATCGGCGAGCATACCGACGCCGTGCTCGGCGAAATCCTGCCGGCCGAGCAGATCGCGATGCTGCGCAAGGAGGGGGTGATCTGATGGCTGAAGCGGCCGGGCAATCTGTCGAGATCGTCGAGGTGGGGCCGCGCGACGGCTATCAGGGGATCGGGCCGTTCATTCCGACCGCGACCAAGATCGCCTTCCTCGAACGCTTGGCGGCGACGGGCCTTTGGCGGATCGAGATCGGCTCCTTCGTCAGCGCCACGGCCTTGCCGCAGCTGAGCGACACCGCCGAGGTTCTTGGCGCCTGCGCCGGGATCGCCGGCATCCGGCCGCAGGTGCTGGTGCCTAACGAGAAACACGGCCGGGCCGCGCTCGCCGCGGGGTCGACCTTCCTGGCCTTCGTGCTGTCGGTTTCGGAGGCGCACAACCGCAGCAACGTGCGCCGGCATCCGCTGGAATCGGTGGAGGAATACCGCCGCCTGATCGCCGCCCTGCCGGACGGTATCGCCGTGCGGCTGAACCTGGCGACCTCCTTCGACTGCCCGTTCGACGGCCGCGTCGCAGAAGCCGACGTGCTGGCACTGCTGGAAAAACTGGTGCCGATCCGGCCCGATGCGGAGATCTGCCTGTGCGACACGACGGGGCGCGCCTCGCCCGACCATGTCGAGCGCCTGGTCGCGGCGTGTCACGCACGGTTCCCGCAGGCGCGGCGCTGGGCGCTGCATGCGCACGATACCTACGGGCTCGGCCTGGCGAATGTCTATGCCGCCTGGAAACAGGGTATTCGCGTTTTCGACGCATCCTTCGGCGGGCTCGGCGGCTGCCCCTTCGCGCCGGGAGCGACCGGCAATGTCGCGACGGAGGACCTTGCCTGGATGTTCCGGCGCATGGGGGTCGCGACCGGCATCGATCTCGACGCGCTGGTGCCGGTCGCCTGCGACGGCGCCGCCATACCCGGCGGGCTGCCGGGCGGGCGCGTCCGCCACGCGCTGACGGCTTCGGCGCGATAGCGCCGAGGCCAGACCGGCCTTCAGATGGCGACGACGAGCTTGCCGAAATGCCCGCCGGAGCGCAGGCGTTCATAGGCTTCGGCCGCCTCCTCAAAGGCATAGACCCGGTCGACCACGGGTCGCATGCCGTTCTGGCCGATCGCCCGGTTCATGGCCCGGAACATGTCGCAACTGCCGACGGTGATGCCGGTCAGGCGGATGCAGCGGCTGATGATGGTCCGCGGGTCGATCGCGGAACCGCCGGCGACGAAGCCGATCGACACGATCGCGCCGCCGACGCGCACCGCGCGGAACGATTTCTCCAGCGTGCCGGGGCCGCCCACCTCGACCACCAGATCGGCCCCGATACCGTCGGTGAGGTCGAGCACGGCACGGTCCCAGCCCGGTTCGGCCGTGTGATCGAGCACATGGTCGGCGCCCAGGGCGGCGAGCCGCTCCCGCTTTTCGGCGCTGCCGGAGGTGTGGATGACGCGCGCACCCATGATTTTGGCGAATTGCAGCGCCATCACGGAGACCCCGCCGCTGCCCTGCAGGACCACCGTCTCGCCAGGCCGCAGGCGGGCGACTTCGGCAAGCGCGTTCCAGGCGGTCAGCGCCGCGCAGGGCAGCGTCGCCGCTTCCTCGAAGGACAGATGGTCGGGAATAGGAAGCGCCGCATGCGCCGGCAGCACGACATGCTCGGCGAGCACGCCGTCGATCGAGCCGCCGAGCGCACGCCGGCGCGCCGCAGCGGTGATCGGCCCGGAGATCCAGTCGGGATAGAAGGCGCCAGCCACGCGGTCGCCGACCGCAAGGCCGCCGACGCCCTCACCGAGCGCCGCGACCTCGCCGGCGCCGTCCGAAAGCGGGATGAGCGTGTCCGGAACGCCCGATCCGTAAAGGCCGTCCGACACCAGCAGGTCGCGATAGTTGAGCGAGGCTGCCCGCATGCGCACCAGCACCTCGCCCGGCCCCGGTGCCGGCTCGGGCAGATCGACGGGTTTCAGTTCCTTGCGGCCGGCATTGCCGGTGAGATGATAGGCCCGCATCGCCGTTACCTCGCCAGGTAACCGCCGTCGACCGCGATCTCGACGCCGGTGATGTATTTTGCCTCATCGGAGGCGAGGAAGAGCACGGCGTTGGCGATGTCCTCGACTTCGCCGGTGCGCCCCATCGGTATGCCGTCGAGCATGCGCTGGCGCGTCGCCGGATCGGCCTTGGCCGTCGAGTTGCGCATCGGCGGCATGACGCCGGGCATCACCACGTTCACGCGGATGTTGTCGCGGGCGAACGTCACCGCCGCCGTCTTCGACATGCCAAGCACCGCGCCCTTCGATGCGCCGTAGCCGAGATGCAGCCCCATGCCGACCTTGGCCGAGATGGAGGAGATGTTGACGATCGCGCCACCGCCCGTCCGGCGCATAGGCGGCACGACGGACTTGATGCCGAGGAACGGTCCCTTGCCGTTGATGCCGGCCTGCCGCTCCCAGGCGGTGTCGTCGAATATCTCGGTGGTTCCGGGACCGATCCCGGCATTGTTGACGAGGATGTCGAGGCGCCCGAAGGCAGCGACGACCGCATCGACGACGGCCATCCACTGGCTCTCGTCGGTGACGTCCAGCGTCCGGAAAATGGCGGCGTCGCCGAGCGAGCGCCCGACCGCCTTGCCCTCCTCCTCCAGGAGATCGGCGACGCATACCTTCGCGCCCTCCTCGACGAACCGCTTCGCGGTCGCCGCGCCCAGCCCCGAGGCCGCCCCCGTGACGATCGCAACCTTGCCGGCCAAACGCATGCGCAGTCTCCGTCCCGTTTCGAATGATTGAAAGCCGGGCCGCGTCAGGGACGCAGCACGATCTTGCCGAAATGCCGGTTGGCGCGCATGTGCTCATGCGCAGCGACAGCTTCGGCGAGGGGGAAGCTGCGGTCGATCGGCAGCCCAAGCTTGCCGGCCGATACGGCGTCCCACAGATCGGCCTTCATACGCTCGACGATAGCGCGAACCTCGGCCAGCGAGCGCGTGCGGAAGGTGACCCCGACATAGGCGAGCCGCTTCGCCGCATGCAGGTCGAAATCGAACTCGGCCTTCGCGCCGCCCAGCCGGCCGACATTGACGATACGGCCGAGCACGGCGGCGGCCTTCATCACCGAATTGATGCCGGGGCCCGAAACCATGTCGACGACGACGTTGGCGCCCTTGCCGCCCGTCGCGGCGAGCAGGAGGTCCGGCCAGGCGGGATCGGCGGGATCGAGCGGAAGCGTCGCGCCGAACGGCTCCAGCTTCTCGCGCTTGGCGGAATCGCCGGATGTGGCGGCGATGACCGAGGCGCCTCGCAGCCGCGCGATCTGCATGGCCATCAGGCCGACCGCCGAACTGGCGCCATGGACGAAAACCGCTTCGCCCTCGGCAAGGCGCCCTTGCGTGACGACCGCGTCATGCGCCGTCATCAAGGCGAGCGGCAGCACCGCCGCATGCTCGAGGTCGAGGCCGTCCAGCCTGATGGTGCGGCCCATGTCGGCGACTGCGAATTCCGCATAACCTCCGCCGCCCGAGCACATCACGCGGTCGCCGACGCGCAGGTTCTTGACCGCCTTGCCGAGTTCCGCGATCTCGCCGGCCCATTCCATGCCGATCGGCTTGCCTAGCGCCTCCTTGGTCGCGACGCCCGCGCCTCTGGCGGCGTTGAGGTCGGCGCGGTTCATTCCGGCGGCCGAGACCTTGACCAGCACCTGCTCGTCGCCCGGCGCCGGTCGCGGCACCTCCCGAATGGCCAGCCCCGCCTCCGTGGCGACTCCGGCCTGCATGGTTGCACTCATCGTCCGCTCCTCGAAATTGCGGGCCACATTGAAGATTGCGGGCTTGGCCGTGTTCGGCAGCCCGCCGTCAATGCATATGCAGGCCGCCATTGACGTCGATGGTCGTCCCGGTGACGAAGGCGGCGCCGGCCGAAGCGAGATAGGAGGCGGCTGCCGCGATCTCCTCCGGCAGACCGATGCGGCCGAGCGGCAGCGCGTCGAGCTTGTTGTATTTCTGCCCATCGGCCGGCCTGCCGGTCGCCTGCGCCAGCATGGGCGTCTCGATCGGACCCGGCGCGATCGCGTTGACGGTGACGCCGATCGGCCCGAGGTCGCGCGCGGCGGCACGAGTCAGGCCGAGCACGGCGGCCTTCGATGCCGAATAGGCGATGCCGGACTGCAGGCCGCCCATCTGGCCGGCCGATGACGAGATGGTGATGATGCGGCCGTGCTCGACGGGCCGGGCGCGGCGCCGCCGCGCCATCTCACGCACGCACAGGAAGGTGCCGCGCGCATTGATCCGGTTCACCCAGTCCCAGTCGTCCACGGTCGATTCGGCCAGGCCGATGCCGGTGGCGGTGCCACCGGCCCCGAGCACGCCGGCGAAATGCGCCAGCACGGCGATTGGGCCGAACTCGGCCTCGACCATGTCGAACGCCGCGATGACGGCCCGTTCGTCGGAGACGTCGAGTGCAATGCCGGCATGTCCGGTGCCCGGAAGCCCGGTAGCGGCCTTGCGCGACGCCTCGCCGTCGAGGTCGGCGACGATTACCGTCATGCCGTCCTCCGCGAATTTATTCGCCGTCGCCAGGCCGAGTCCGCCCGTACCGCCGGTGACCAGTGCGATCCTCATCGATGCAAATCTCCCTTGAATTCCCGTCTCTCTATCTTCGCGGCAGTCGGCACCGCCCGTCCCGGACGAAGGCGGTCAGGCCGCGCTGTCCTGCGGCTCGACGGTCCGTTCCCACGCCTCGACCAGATGCTCGGCAATGAAGACGGACGAGGTCTGGCCGCCGTCGACGGCAAGCACCTGGCCGGTGACGAAGGCCGCCTCGTTGCTGGCGAGGAACGCGACGGCGGCGGCAACGTCCTCCGGCCGGCCGACGTGACCGAGCGGCATGGTGCCGACGATCGTCGCCTGGAACCGGGCGGTGGCGAGCCGCCCCTCGGTCTGCGGCGTTGCGATGATGCCCGGCGCCACGGCGTTGACGCGGATGCCTTGCGGTCCGTATTCCGCCGCCATGTGGCGGGTGAGGCCGATCACGCCGGCCTTGGCTGCCGAATAGGCGGCCCAGCGGCGGTAGCCGGACAGGCCGATCGAGGAAGCGATGTTGACTATGGTCCCCCTGGTCTGGCGCAGTTCGGGCAGGACGTCGCGCGACAGCCGGAACGTGGTGCGCAGATTCACGTTGAGCTGGAAGTCGTAGATCTCGTCCGTCGTCTCATGCGCCGGCGGCGCATTGCCGACGCCGACATTGTTGACAAGCACGGCGACCGAGCCGAACTCCTGCTTGCAACGGCCGATGATCGCCGCCGGCGCGTCGTCGGCCGTGGCGTCGGCGACCAGCGTGGCGATCCGCTCGCCGGACAAGGTCGCCAGCGTGTCGGCGTTCCTGTCGACGGCGAGCACCAGCGCGCCCTCGCGGTGCAGCCTTTCGGCGATGGCGCGGCCGATGCCTTGGCCGGCGCCGGTGACGATGGCCGCGCGGCCGCTCAGACCCTGCATCAGACCCTGCCCGCCGTCCACTCGGCCGAATAGTCCTTGCCTATCTGCACGACCTGCTGGTCGAACATCAGGATGCGGGTGGCCTCCATGTCGAGGAACTTGCGCTCATCCTCGATCATCTCGTTCTGGAAATAGGGCAGCGCATGCATCTCCTTTCGCGCCTCGAGGCTCTCGAACCAGGATTCCGAAAAGCCGTCATAGTCGAGCGGACCGACATTCGGCCAGCCGCTGCTCGGCACCATATGATGCTGGACGTAGCGCTTGATGTATTTGGACAGGATCGGGTCGTTGGCGATCAGCGGGCCGTGCACCTCGCGCCAGTGGCGTGAGAACTCCTCGCGCGAAAGGCCAGGCTTGCGTTTGTAGAAGCCGAGCGTGATCAGCATGTCTTTCTCTTTCCAGCAAACAGCGACGGACGAGCGCGGTCCACGCGATCGAAGCTGGCACGGTGACGCAGCACCGCGACAGGCTCTATCCCTGCCGCGAGGGACGCAGCGGCGGAAATCCGCGAAGGGGACGGGAACCGTTGCGGAGCCGATCCGGGCGAACCGGGCGTCGTCGCATATGCATGCTGACCGGCACCCCGCGGGATGCGCCGGTCAGCTTTGGACGAGCCGTGACGAAGGGTCAGGCCTGGTCGATCCAGACCTTCGGCAGATCGATCTGGAAGGTCTGGTGAACGCCGTAGTTCTTTACCTTCGGATTCATGTGGCTGAAGAGCTTCTGCCAGAACGGCTGAATGATCACCCCCGAGTCCTGCAGGATGGTCTCCAGATCCTTCATGACCTCCCGCCGCTTCTCCGGATCGCTGACGGACAGCGCCTCCTTCAGCTTGGCATCGAAGGTCGCGTCGGAATAGGCGCTCTCGTTCCATGCCTCGCCGGTGCGGTAGCCGAGCGCCAATATCTGCACGCCGAGCGGGCGCATGTACCAGATCGTCATCGAGTACGGGTACTTCGTCCAGTCGTTCCAGAAGGTCGATCCCGGCAGCACGGTGCGCTTCACCTTGATGCCGGCGTCGCGGAGCTGTGCGGCGATGGCGTCGCCGGTGTTCTTCTGCCAGTCGTCCTCGATGGTGATGAGCTCGTGCTCGAAATCGGCCTGTCCGGCCTCCTCCATGAGCTTCCTGGCGCCCGCCGCGTCGCGTGTCTTCTTGGGCAGAGGATAATATTCGGGGTGGATCGGGCTGACGTGATGGTTCTCGCCGACATCGCCGCGACCGTTGTAGCCCAACTGCAGAACGACGGCGTTGTCTACGGCCATCTGCAGCGCGTTGCGGACCCGCTTGTCGTCGTAGGGCTTGTGCGTGACATTCGTGCGCGCCACCAGAGTGGTTGCCGTGGCGACCTCGGACTTGGCCAGCCCGATATTGTCGAGGATGTCGATGAAGTCCGCCGGGGTTTCGAAGTTGATGTCGATCTCGCCGGACTCGAAGGCGTTGACCGTCGCCGAAAAGTCCGTGCCGTAGTCGATGAACTCGACGGAATCGAGCAGCGCCTCGCCGCCCCACCACTTGCCGTTCTCGCGGCGCTTGACGACGGCCTTCGAACCGGTGTCGTAGGACACCAGCTCGAACGCCCCCGTGCCGATCGGCTTGCCGACAGGGTCGTCGCCCGCAAAGCTGCGATGCACCACCAGGGCCGGATAGTCGGTGAAGTTCGGGATGAGCGAGATATCCGGCGCGTTCAGCGTCAGCTTGACCGTGTGATCGTCGACCTTCGCGATCGCGCCGTCCTTCGCCTTGCCGGTGGCCTCGTCGATCAGCGCGCCGACGCGCGCGGCCATGGAGTTGCCGGAGACGCCCTTCTCGCACCAGCGGGCGAGGTTGAAGACCACGTCGTCGGCATTGAAGGCATCGCCGTTGGTCCAGGTGACGTCCTTGCGGACATGCAGGACGTATTCCGTCGCGTCGTCGTTGACTTCCCAGCTTTCGAGCAGGACCGGCTCGAAGGTGAACTCGCGGGTGTAGCGGACGAGCGGCTCCAGCCATGTACGCGATATGTTGGCGAGTTCGACCCAGTCGTAGGTTCGCGGGTCCTTCTGACCCTTGACGGCCATGGCGACGCGCAGCGTGCCGCCTTTCGTGCCTTCCTGCGCGACCGCCCTGGAGGGGGCCGCAAGTCCGATCATGCCGTAGGCCAGCGCCGTCGATGCACCCATCGCGCTCGCCAAAGCGAGGAATTCGCGCCGGTCCATGCCGCCGGCGCGGACATCCGCGGCCATCCTTTCGATCGCCGGCGAAACCCGGTCGCCGTTGCTTTTGAAGAAAAGCATCTACTCCTCCTGTTATCGTTACGTTGCTCTTGTCTGCTCTTTTTTCGAGAGTGGTTCCCTACACCCTCAGCGTGAAACGGATGCCGTCATAGACAGCGGCGTGGATGTTGCGCGAGGCGACCGCGTCGCCGATGCGGAACAGGACGAAGCCGCCGTCCCTGTTGCGCGGCGGAAAGATGTCGCCGCCCGTCACCAGGCGCTCGTAGTCGACGGCGCCGAGGTTTTTCGAGAGCGGCTTCAGCGCATGGTAGAGATCGTCATTGGCCTGCGTGCCGTGCTCGACCACCACCTGGTCGACACGCCGCTCCTCGCTCCAGCCGTCGGCAAAATCGGAACACAACACCGCCACGAGCTGGTTGCCGTCGCGCCGCACCGACCTCAGCCTGGTGTTGATGGTGACGCGCACGCCCTTTTCGTGGAAGGCCCTGACATAGGGCACATGGTTCATGCCGCCCATCTCGGGCGCGAAGAAGCGTTCCGGCGAGACGAGCTCGAGCCGCGAACCGGCATTGGCGACGATCTCCGCCGCCGTCATGCCCTGATGGCCGCCATTGTCGTCGTAGAGCAGCACGTTGTCCGCCGGCTTCACGGCGCCGGACACGATGTCCCAACTGGAGACGACGAGATCGTCGCCCGCCTCCAGCGGCGGATTTTGAGGCAGCCCGCCGGTGGCGACGACCACCACGTCGGGCTCCAGGCCCAGCACGTCGTCGGCTTCCGCCCAGACATTGTATCGGACCTCCGCGCCGAGCCGTTCCAGCTCGGAAAGCCGCCAGTCGACGATACCGATCAGCTCCCTGCGGCGCGGATTGTGGGCGGCGAGCCGCACCTGGCCGCCGGCCTTCTCGGCCGCCTCCAGCACGGTGACGGCGTGGCCCCTCGCCGCGGCGACACGCGCCGCCTCAAGCCCGGCCGGACCGGCGCCGACCACCACCACCTTCCGCGGCGCGTCGGCGGCCCTGCCGATCACATGCGGGATCGTCGCCTCGCGGCCGGTGGCGGCATTGTGGATGCACAACGCCTCGCCGCCCTCGTAGATGCGGTCGAGGCAGTAGGTGGCGCCGACGCAGGGCCTTATCTCGTGCTCGCGGCCTTCCATCACCTTGCGCAGGATGTGCGGATCGGCGATGTGGGCGCGCGTCATGCCGACCATGTCGAGCTTTCCGCTGGCGATGGCGTGGCGGGCCGTCGCCACGTCCTGGATGCGGGCGGCATGGAAGACCGGGAACTTCGTCGCCGCCCTCACCTCGCCGGCGAAGTCGAGATGCGGCGCCGAGCGCATGCCGGTGATCGGGATCACCTTGGTGAGGGCCGCATCGGTCTCGATGGTGCCGCGGATGATGTTGAGGAAATCGACCTTGCCCGACGAGGCCAGGCGGCGGGCGATCTCGACGCCCTCCTCCTTCGACAGGCCGGCGGAAAAATCCTCGTCGGCGACCATGCGGATGCCGACGATGAAATCCGGCCCGACCGCCTTGCGCACGGCGTCGAGCACGAGGTTGGTGAAGCGGAGCCGGTTGTCGAGCGAGCCGCCGAAATCGTCGTCGCGACGATTGGTGGCGGGCGACCAGAAACCGTCCATCAGATGGCCGTAGGACTCGAACTCGATGCCGTCGAGGCCGGCCTCCTTCATTCGCTGCGCGGCCGACGCGTAGTCCGCGACGATGCGCTCGATGTCCCAGTCCTCCGCCTGCTTCGGGAAGGCGCGATGCGCCGGCTCGCGCACCGGCGAGGCCGAGAGCACCGGCAGCCAGTCGGCCTTGTTCCAGCCGGTGCGGCGGCCGAGATGGGTGAGCTGGATCATCACCTTGCAGTCGTGCTCGTGGCAGGCGCCGGCCAGCTCCGCGAGCCATGGCACGATGTCGTCACGATAGGCCTGCAGGTTGCCGAAGGCGGCCGGGCTGTCGCGCGACACGATCGCCGAGCCGGCGGTCATGGTCAGCGCCATGCCGCCCCTTGCCTTCTCGGCATGATAGAGCCGGTAGCGCTCCTTCGGCAGGCCGTCCTCGGAATAGGCCGGCTCGTGACTGGTCGACATGACCCGGTTCTTGAGCCGCAGGTGCCTGAGCTGGAAGGGCTCAAGCAGCGGGTCCTTCGCCGCCAACGCACTCGCCGCCGCGTTCACGCGCCATGCTCCAGCGTTTCAGGGGACCGATCCATTCCTTCCTTCGTCGTCCGTTCTAGTTCACCGTGTCCGGCAATCGCTCCTCACGTCGCGCGATGAAGTCGGCAAGCCCTTCGGCGATACCCTCGTCCAGTTTCGGCTCCTCATAGTCGGCAAGCATGGCACGCGCCTTCTCGCGTCCGCGCGTGTCATGATCCCTGGCTCCTTCGGCGTTCCACTGCTCGAAGGAATTGAAGTCCATGAGGGACGGCATGAAGAAGGCCGACTCGAAATGCTCGAGCGTGTGCTGGGTGCCGAGGAAATGGCCGGCCGGGCCGACCTCCCGAATGGCCGCCAGCGCGTCCTTGAAGTCGTCGAAGGAAAGCCCGCCCGCATATTTGTACCATCCGACCAGCTGCTCGCAGTCGGTGGCGAATTTCGAATAGCCGCAGGTCAGGCCGGCTTCCAGCCATCCCGCCGAATGCCAGATGTAGTTGGCGCCTGCCAGAATGGCCGCATGCATCAGCATGTTGGCCTCGTAGCCGGCTTGGGCGTCGTTCAGCTTCGACCCGACATGGAAACCCGACGTGCGCCAGGGAAGCCGGTATTTCCGCGCCAGCGCACCCATCAGGTACATCATCTGCGCGGCCTCCGGCGTGCCTCCCATGGGAGCGCCGGTCTTCATGTCGACGGTCACCATGAACTGCCCGTAGATCTGCGGCGAGCCCGGCCGGAGGAGTTGCGTGAACGCCACGCCGGCCAGCGCCTCGGCGTTGACCTGGGCCACCGCGCCGACGGCGGACGCCGAAGTCGAGGCGCCGCAAAGGGCGAAGGGCGCCAGGATCAGCGGCTGGTTGTGGCGCGCATAGACCTTCATCGCATCCAGCATCGTCGCATCCCACACCAGGGGCGAGTTGCAGTTGGTGATGGAGACGAGGACCGGATTGTCGCGCACGAACTCCTGGCCGAACACGATGCCCGCCATCTCCATCGTGTCTTCCGCCCGCTCGCGGGACGTGACGATGCCCATGAACGGCTTGTCGGAGTGCTTCAGCGCCGAATGGATGATGTGCAGGTGCCGCTTCGGCACCGGAATATCCATGGGCTCGCAGATGATCGAACTCGAGGAATGCAGCGCCGGCGCCATGTAGGCCAGCTTGTGGAAGTTATTGAGGTCCGCGAGCGTACCGTAGCGGCGGTTGTTGTCGAGGTCGCGCACATAGGGCGCGCCGTACATCGGCACGAAAATCGAGTTGTCGCCGCCGACCTGGACCGTGCGGTCGGGGTTACGGGCGTTGAGCGTGAATTCGGCCGGCACCTTGGCGACCAGTTCCATGAGCAACGCACGGTCGATGCGCACACGGGTGTCGGTGACGTCGGCGCCGGCGCGCTTCCACATGGCGATCGCCTCGTCGTCACGGAACTCGCATCCCACCTCTTCGAGGATGGCAAGCGACGCCTCGTGGATCAGCTCGACGGCTTCGTCCGGCACGATGTCGTAGACGGGTATCTTGCGCACAAGCGTCGGGAACGAGGGGATCGGCGCGCTGCGCATGGCCTTGCGGCCGAGACGCCCGCCGCCACGGCGGTGGGCTACAGGCTGTTCCGAGGTCCGGACGGCATCCGCTACGGTCATTGTTCCGCACTCCCTTGCCCGTAAGGAGAACGCCTCGCAAGCTCGGATTCAAGCGAATAAGCGACCAGCTTCGCTTGAGCTCAGCTCAATCGTCAAGGGAGAGCAGCCAGTCGCGCAGCACGGTAGCCTGACGGCTCAGCGGCCGGCGGGCGCTCCAGGTGACGAAGTAGGACCGCGGCGCCGCGATCTCGGCGTCGGTGAGCTGCACCAGATCGCCGGACTCGAGCAGCGGCGTGACCAGGCTGGCCCAGCCCAGCACGGCGCCATGGCCGCTGCGCGCCGCCTGCAGCGCGATCACGTGGCTGTTGAAGCGGCGTACGTTGAGGCGCCGGTCCGGGCAGCCGACCTCGCGGAAGAAGTCGGCCCAGGTCGTCCAGTCCCAATCTATGCCTTCGACGGAAAGCAGTTGCAGCCTGGAAAGGTCCTCGATCGTCGCGACCGGATGTGTGCGCGCGAAACCGGGGCTCGCCACCGGGAAAATGCGGTCGTCATAAAGCTTTGCCGACAGCTCGTCCGGCCAATCGCCGCTGCCGTAGCGAAGCCTGAGATCGATGTCGGGACGATCCAGGCCACGCGGCTGATCGGAGATGACGTGGTCGACGACGATGTCCTGGTGACTGCTCCAGAATGCGCTCATGCGCGGCATGAGCCAGAGATGAGCCATCGCCATGGTGCATCCGATGGTGACGTTCGGCTGCCCCCCTGCGGCCTTCACCTGCAGGAAGGTGGAGGAGATCCGCTCGAAGCCTTCGCGCAGCGCCGCGGCTATCGTCTCGCCCTCGCGCGTCATTTCGAGCGCCCGGTGCCGGCGCACGAACAGCGGATTGCCGAGCTCCTCCTCCAGCATCCGGACTTGCTTGGAAATCGCGCCCGGCGTCACGTTGAGCTCGTCGGCAGCCTTGGTGAGGCTGAGGTATCTGGCTGCTGCCTCGAACGCGGCAAGGGCGTTCAACGACGGAAGGCTATAGTATCGGCGAACCATTCTGATGCCACCCCGGCCGCGTGCCGCGGCTCAATTTTGGAGAACATCGCCCGCAGCCTCGTTTGCCCGTGGCTCAACCGCCGGGGAATTTCGTTCATGTTGACTATTAGCCTTGTTTGCCGGTCGATGTGCAACCGCCGTCTTCCCTCGCGGAGATGGATCCGCCGCAGGTACCGAAACGCGTCCGCATCCAAGGTGCGGCGCTCCGAGGGAGGGGGCAGTGTCCCAACGGGCTTTCAAACGTCTCTTCGAGCCGGTCGCATTGCGAGGAAAGACGCTCCGCAACCGCATCGTCTTCGGCGCTCACACGGCGAACATGGCGGTGGAGGGCGTGCCTACGGAACGGCATGTCGGCTACTACGCCGAACGCGCGATCGGCGGGGCGGCCATGGTGGTGGTGGAACCGATGCCTGTGCACGCGGCCGCCGTGCTGACCCGCGGCAACTTTCGCCCTGGCGATGACAGCGTCATCCCCCACTTCCGCAAGGTGACCGAAGCGATCCGCGGCAACGGCGCGGTGGCGATCCAGCAGCTCTACCATGTCGGGCAGCACGCCGACGCGGACAACTCCTTCCACGCCGGCTGGTCGCCGTCCGGCCTGCCGAGCTACCACGACTCCGACGGCTCGCACCGCATGACCGAGACCGAGATCGAGGACACGATCGACGGCTTCGTCCAGGCGGCACGCCGCTGTCGCGCGGCCGGCTTCGACGGCGTCGAAGTGTGGGCGGCCTATCATTCGATGCTCGACCAGTTCTGGACGCCCTGGTCGAACCGCCGCGCCGATCGCTGGGGCGGCAGCCTCGAAAACCGCACGCGCATGAGCCGCGAGGTGATGAGCCGTATCCGACGGGAATGCGGCGAGGACTTCATCGTCGGCCTCGCCGTCAATGATGAGCCGGACGTCGAGGTGGCGCTGAAGCGGGAGGCGCTGTCCGAGATCGTCGAGCGGCATGACCGCGACCACCTGATGGACTACGTCACCTGCGGTTCCGGCAGCTATTTCGACTTCTACAAGATCATGCCGACCTTCGTTTACCCGGAAAAACTCGGCGCCGAGCTCGCGGCCGTGCTGAAGTCCACGGTCCGCCACGCTCTGGTCACGGCCGAAAGCCATATCCGCACGCCCGAAAACGCCGAGGGCGTGCTGAGCGAGGGCCGCGCCGACCTGGTCTCGATCGTACGCGGGCAGATCGCCGACCCGCATCTCGCCAACAAGGCTGCCACCGGACGCGCCGACGACATCCGCGGCTGCCTGTCCTGCAACCAGATGTGCTGGGGCCGCCGCTCGCGCGACTACTGGATCAGTTGCGTCATCAATCCGTCGGCCGGACGCGAATTCGAATGGGGTGGCGACCGCTTCACGCCGGCCGAACGGCCCAAGCGCGTGTTCGTCGTCGGCGGCGGGCCGGCCGGGCTGGAAGCGGCGCGCGTCGCGGCGGAACGCGGGCACCATGTGGTGCTGGCGGAAGCCTCGGATCGTCTGGGCGGGCAGTTCCGCCTGGCAGGCCTGCAGCCGCGCCGGGCGCAGATCCTCGACCTCATCGACTGGTATCAACGGCAGCTCGGCCAGTTGCAGGTCGAGGTGCGTTACGGGCACTATGTGGAAGCCGAGGACGTCGAGCGCGAAAATGCCGAGCACGTCATCATCGCCACGGGGTCCCAGCCGCCCGACGGTGCGTTCCAACGGGCGCTGCCGCAGTTCGACGGCATTCCGGGTGGAGGACCTGCCCTGTCCGCGGAAGCGGTGATGGCGCGCGAGGCCAGGCCAGGCAAGCGGGTCATCGTGCTCGACGACGGCGGCAACTGGAAGGGATGCGGCACGGCCTGGAAGCTTGCCGAGGATGGTCACGGGGTCACGATCGTCACGCCGGATGCCCTGGTGGGCAAGGAGTTGCAGCGGATGGCCGTCGACCTGCCGCTGCGCCGCGCGCTAGCCCGCCTCGGCGTCCGCTTCCTGACCGAAAGCGCAGTGATCAACTGGAACGGCGAGTTGGCGACGATTGCTTCGCTGCTTGATGGACGCGAGCAGCAATGCGAAGCGGACGCGCTGGTCTATGCCGCCACCAACGTCGCGGACGACGCTCTCGCGCGCGGACTGGAGGAACGCGGCGTCTCCTTCGCCGCGATCGGCGACTGCACGGCCGCGCGCCAGGCGGCATTCGCGATCCATGACGGACGCAAGATCGCGCTGGCACTATAGGAGCGCCCGGCGAGCAAAGGTTCGGCGCAGGCCTGCGCCAGCCGCCGGGCAACAACGTGATCAGTTCCACAGCAACAGCGACTCCTTCTCCTTCGTCGTCACCGAGAAATGCGCCGGTCCGACCTCGCGGAAGAAGCGGGAGAACATCTCGATGAACAGCCGGACGAAGAGCGGCTTCGAATTGCCGTAGGGGTCGAGGATGATGACGGACGGCGGCGGCAGTTCGTCGAGGATGGGGCGGCGTACGATCGCCGATCCGTCGGCCGTGGCGCGGCCGATCGGCCGCATGTTGAGGATGGACATGCCGAAGCCGGAGGCGACCGCCGAGCGGACCGTCTCGTAGGAACGGGTGTGGAAACGGACTTCCGGCCGCTTCGCCAGGATGTCGAAGAGCGTCAGCAGGTAGGTCGCGGTCTGCGGCATGTCGAGCAGGACGAACGGGCGCGTGGCGATGTCGGCGAGCCATACCGCATCCCTGGCGGCCAACGGGTCGTCGGCATGCAGCAGCGCATGCGCCGGCACCTTGCAGATCTTCGTCATCGTGCCGGCCGTGATCGAGCCGATGTCGTAAAGGACGGCGAGATCGATGATGCCCTCGGACAGCCATGACTGCAGCTGCACCTGGTCGCCTTCGAGCAGGTCGATCTCCACGTCGCCGACATGGTCGACATACCGGCGCAACATCTCCGGCATGAACAGCGCGCCGAAAGGCTCGAAGCAGCCGATGCGCAGCACCTTGGGGACGCGTTCCGAGAGGTCGCCGATGGCGCGGTCGAACTCGGTCGCTGCCGACAGCATGATCCGCGCGGCGCTGATGAAGCGTTCGCCGGACGGCGTTATCTGCACGCCGCGCGCCGGGCGCCGCTCGAAGATGCGTGCGCCCATCTCGCCCTCGGCGAGGGCGATGGCGGCAAGGATGGAGGATTGCGAAATATGGAGCGCCTTCGACGCGGCCTGAACGCTGCCGAGGCTCGCGACCTCGCAGACGTAGCGAAGCTGGCGGATGCTGAGATTCATTTTTCCCTGACGCCTCCACGGAATGTAAAAACTTACGCAACAGAATACATTTTGTGAACTGGCGATGCCGGTCCAATCTGCCCTCAAGCTCGCCGCCAGATGCGGGCCGCCTAATCCGCAAGGGGAACATCAGCATGCCAAGACGCGACCCGCTCACCGGGGCGGCGGAACTTTGCCGCATGGGCGCTGCCGATCTGGCCGCTGCCTTCCGCAGCGGCGCGGTTTCACCCGTCGAGGTGGCGAAGGCAGTGCTCGATCGCGCCGAAGCGATCAACCCCGAGCTCAATGCGTTCACGCTGATCGATCGTGCCGGAGCGCTTGCTGCCGCCGCCGCTTCCGAAAGGCGCTGGAAGGACGGCGCGCCGCTGTCGGACGTCGAGGGCGTTCCGACCACGCTGAAGGACATCGTCTGGGTCGAGGGCTGGAGCGTCCGCTACGGCAGCACCACGACATCCGACGTTCCCTGCCAGGCGGACGCACCTTCGGTCGCCCTGCTCCGGAAGGCAGGAGCGGTGTTCATCGGCCAGACCACGACGCCGGAGTTCGGCTGGAAGGCGATCACCGACAGCGCGCTGTTCGGCGTGACCCGCAATCCCTGGAATCCGGAGAAGACGCCGGGGGGCTCCTCCGGCGGCGCGGCAGTCGCGGCCGCGGTCGGGGCCGGCGTGTTCCATCTCGGCACGGACGGAGGCGGGTCCATCCGCATCCCCGCATCCTTCACCGGCATCGTCGGCCACAAGCCGACCTTCGGGCGTGTGGCCGCATATCCCGCGAGCCCGTTCGGCACGGTCGCCCATATCGGCCCGATGACGCGCAGCACGGCGGACGCGGCGGCCATGCTGAAGGCGATGTCCGGCCGCGACCTGCGGGACTGGGCGCAAGGTGCGGGCGTCCTGACGCCGCTTGACGACGAAGCTGGCTTCAGCCTCGCGGGCAAGCGCGTCGGCTACTGGTCGCAGCCGGCATCGGGCACCGTGGATCCCGAAGTCGCACGGATCGTCGATGCCGGGGTGGCGCGCCTGGCGGCCGCCGGCGCGATCGTCGAGCCGGTCACGCTGCCGGCGGAGAATCTGCTCGACCTCTTCCACCATCACTGGTTCACGGGCGCCGCGGCAAGGGTCGCGGGCATTGCCGAGCAGGCAAGGGCGGCGGTCGATCCGGGCCTCCTGGAGGCGGCGCGCGCGGGGTCGGCCTTCACCTCCACCCAGCTCGTCCAGGCGCAGATACGGCGTGGCGAGTTCGGCGCGGCGATGGACAGGATGCTCGCGGAATTCGACTTCCTCGTTTCTCCCGCCACCGCCTTGCCGGCTTTCGACGCGGGGCTCGAACTGCCGAAGGACAGCGGCTTCAAGCGCTGGACCGAGTGGGCGGGCTTCAGCTATCCGATCAATCTCAGCCAGCAGCCGGCCTGCGTTATTCCTTGCGGCCTGACGGCCGCGGGACTTCCCGTCGGATTCCAGATCGTCGGAGCGCGGGGGGCGGACGCCCGCGTGCTGTCGGCCGCCGCCAGCCTGGAGGCGATCTTCACCGGATAAGCATCGAACACCGCATAAGGAAAACGACCAAGCACAAGGGGAAGCCGATATGTTGAACAGACGTGCAATGCTTCACGGGTTTGTGGGAGCGGGCGCCGCCGGCGGCGCCCTGCTCGCCGACATGAACAGGACCGCCAAGGCGCAGGAGGGCGAGCCGGTCCATGTCGGGTCGGCGCTGCCGATGTCCGGCTTCGCCGCCGCGGACGGCATCGAATTCAAGAACGGGCTCGAGCTGGCCGCCGCGGAGATCAACGCCGCGGGCGGCATTCTCGGCCGGCCGATCGAGCTTCATATCGAAGACACGAAGGACCAGGGCGCCGACCTGGTCTCGCAGGCCATGCAGCGCCTGGTCGACCGCTACAACACGCCGGCGATCATCAACGGCTACAATCTCGGCACCAACATGATCGAGATGGATGTCGCGGCCGACAACGACATCATCATGATGCACTACAACACGCTGATCTCGCACAACGAGAAGTTCAAGACCGATCCCGAACGATACTACGGCTCGTTCCAGGGCGATCCGCCGGAGTTCTGGTACGGACCGGGCTGCCTGAACTTCCTGAAGACGCTGGCGGAAGGCGGCAAGTGGACGGCGCCCAACAAGAAGATCGCGATCATCCCGTCGGCCAACGAGTATTCGATCGTCATCGCCAACGCGATCCGCGACAAGGCGGCGGAGTACGGCTTCGAGGTGAGCCTGTTCGAGACGGTTCCGTTCCCGACCAACCAGTGGGGACCGACGCTCGCCAAGCTCAGGCAGGACCCGCCGGCCGCCATCATCGTCACCCACTTCCTCCCGCAGGACCTCGCGCAGTTCATGGTGCAGTTCCTGACGCAGCCGATCAACAGCCTGGTCTACATGCAGTACGGGCCGTCGCTGCCGGCCTTCCGCGAGATCGGCGGCGCAAGCATCAACGGCGTCATCTACTCGACGGTGATCGGCTGCCTGCCGGACGAGTTCTCGAAGGCCTACCGGGAGTCCTACCGCGCCAAGTTCGGTCCGAACTCGGCCTACATCACCGGCTCTCAGACCTATGACGGCCTGTGGATGTGGGCGATCGCGGCGGCCATCGCCGGCGGCCCGGGCGAGCCTTTCGACAAGGAGCAGGTCGGCAAGGTGGCGGCGGTCATGCGCCGCAACGTCTATCGCGGCGTCAACGGCACCTATCGCGCGGATCCGGCGGGCCAGTCGGCCTATTGCTACCCGACGCAGGTCGCCGATCCGTCGCTGGGCATGCCGCACCAGTTCCTGCAGCACCAGGACCACACCACCGATCCGAAGCTGATCGCGCCGGCGCTCTACGCGACCGACGCGTTCCTGCTGCCGCCGTGGATCAAATAGGGCGATGCTGAACCGACCGTCGGCCGGGCAGCCGGCCGATGGTCGTCTCGGAAGGAGCGGGATCATGACGGACGACACCGCAACGCTGCTCGAATGCGACAATGTCGTGAAGCGCTTCGGCTCGCTTGCAGCGGTCGACGGCATGTCGCTGACCGTCCGCCAGGGCGAGGTGGTCGGCATCGGCGGCCCCAACGGGGCCGGCAAGACGACCTTTTTCGACGTCGTCACCGGGGTGACGCCGGCGACGGACGGAAGGATCGTCTTCGACGGGCACGACATCGCCGGCCTCGGCGCCGACCGCATCTGCCAGCTGGGCATCGCCCGCACCTTCCAGCTCAACGCCGCCTTCGAAAGCTTGACGGTGCGCGAGAACATCGACATCGCCGCCTATTTCGGCAGGAGCCGGCGGGCGATACCCGGCATCCGGCTGGGCAAGGACGTGCGCGAGCAGACCGACGAAGCGCTCGCCTTCGTCGGCCTTGCGGACAAGGCCGATGCGGCTGTCGGCCAGTTGCCGGTGCTTGACCGCAAACTGCTGATGATCGCCGGGGCGATCGCGACAAAGCCGAAGCTGCTCTTCCTCGACGAGCCGGTCGGCGGCCTGAACACGACCGAGATCGACCACATCATCGGCCTTGTCGAGCGGCTCAAGGCCGACGGGCTTACCGTCGTGCTGATCGAGCACGTCATGCGCTTCCTGCTCGCGCTTTCGAGCCGCGTGCTGATCATGCATCACGGCAAGAAGATATTCGAAGGCCTGCCGACCGAAGTGGCGGAAGATCCGGTCGTCGTCGAGACCTATCTGGGCGAGGCCACGCGCAAGCGCCTCAAAAGCTTCTTCGCCGAAGGCGAGGTGGGCGCATGACGCTCTCGGAAAAACCTCCCGTCCTCAGCCTTTCCAACATCGTCTCCGGCTACCGCGAGCTCACCGTGCTCAAGGGCATCTCCTTCGATGTCGCCGCCGGAGCCTTCGTCACCGTCGTCGGGCCAAACGGCCACGGCAAGTCGACGCTGCTGAAGACGATCTCGGGCCTCGTGCCGCTGAAGCAGGGCTCGATCGGCATCAATGGCAGCCCGGCGCCCGGCCAGCCGCACGCCATCGCGGCGCTCGGCGTCGCGCATGTGCCGCAGGGCGACATGCTCTTTCCCGAGATGAGCGTGGTGGAGAACCTGCTGATGGGCGCCTATCTGGCGCCCTCCAAGATTGAAATCGACCGCCGGCTGGACGAGGTCTACACGCTGCTGCCGAAGCTGGCGGACCGGCGGCACCAGATCGCGTCGTCGCTCTCGGGCGGCGAGCGCCGCATGGCCGGCATCGGGCGCGGCCTGATGATGGGCGGAGAGATCCTGCTGATCGACGAGCCCTCACTGGGGCTCGCGCCGCTCGTCATCGAGCAGGTCTACGGGGTCATCGCCGAACTATCGAGGAGCGGGCGCACCATCCTCCTGGTCGAGGAGAACCCGGCGCGCGTCGCCGACCTCGCCGATCACCTGCACCTACTCGACGACGGCGAGATCGTCTGGTCCGGCCCTCCGGCCGAACTTCTGGCGCGCGACGAACTGCTCGCAACCTATCTCGGAGGCTGACCCATGCTCGACATCCTGACGTCGATCATAATAGCCGGCCTCACGACAGGCGCTCTCTATGCCCTGGCGACTGTCGGCCTGTCGCTGGTGTGGGGTTCGATGGGCATGCTCAACATGGCGCACGCCGCCATGCTGACGCTCGGCGGCTATGCCGCCTTCTCGCTTTCCTCGGCACTCGGCCTTCCCGCGGTCGTCGGCTTTGCCGGGGCGGTGCTGGCCGGCGCGGTCGCCGGCGGACTGCTCTACGTCTTCATCGTCCGCAACCTGCTGAACAACGACAAGGCGACGTTCGAGTCGAACGTCATGATCGCGACGGTCGGCATCGGCATAGCGCTCGAGAACGCGATCCTGCTCACCTTTGGCGGCCAGCCGCTGAAGCAGCCCATTTCCGCGACGGGGTCGCTCATCATCGGACCCGTCAACCTGCCTTACCAGAACATGCTGATCGTGATCGTCGTCATCGCCCTGATGGCGCTGGTCGCGCTGCTGCTTGCCAGGACGCGCATCGGGCGGGCGATCCGCGCCACCGCGCAGAACCGCGAGGCGGCGCAGCTCATGGGCGTTGCCGTCAACCGCGTCTATTTCCAGGTGCTGGTGCTGTCCGGAGCGCTCGCCGGCGTCTGCGGCGTGATGGTCAGCTCGATGACGCAGCTCTCGCCGCCGCTCGGCAACGACCCGATGCTGAAAGCCTTCATCATGTGCGTCGTCGCCGGGCTGGGCAACCTTCCGGGCGCGGTGGCCGCCGCCTTCGGGCTGGCGCTGCTGGAGGCCTTCGTCCAGTACGCGGCGGGCGCGCGCTGGGGCTTCCCGTCGCTTCTCTTCGTCGTCATCGCGGTCCTGATCTGGCGGCCGGCCGGGCTGTTCGGCCGCGCCCAGATCCGGCGCATGTGAGGTGAAGCCATGACGACGTCTCTCCGACCGATGAGCGTCTCCGGCTCCGCCAGGCTTGATCTGCTCGTCAGCCTCCTCCTCGTCGCCGCGGCGGTGGCGCTGCCCTTCATGGTCGACAGCCGCTACGTGCTCGGCCAGGTGGTGCTGGCGCTGTTCTATGCCACCATCGCATCGCAGTGGAACCTGCTGTTCGGGTTCTCCGGCATCTTCTCGCTGGCGCAGATGGCGATCTTCGCCTTCGGCGGCTACGCGACCGCGATGATCTGCTTCTATTTCGGCTGGAACGTCTGGGCGGCGCTCTTTCCCGGAGCGCTCGCCGCGGTCGTCTTCTCGCTGATCGTCGGCCTCGCCTGCCTCAGGTTGACCGGCGTCTACGTGGCATTGCTGACGCTGGCGATCGCCCAGACCATGTACCTGCTGATCGTCACCGATACCGAATGCTTCGTCATGGTCGGTTCGATCTGCCGGCAGCTCACCGGCGGCGCGGTAGGCTTCGCGCGCTTCGGCGATCTCGGCACCCGCGAGTTCCTGAAGGGGCAATGGCTGGTCGGCAACTACGCAATCGTCGCCACGCTGTTCGCGGTGACGATGATCGCCACCTACATCATCGTCAAAAGCCCGATCGGCCTTGCCTTCAAGGCGCTCAAGGACAATCCCGGCTACGCCGTCGCGCGCGGCGTCAACCGCTTCCAGGCACAGCTTCTGGTGTTCGGCATCTCGGCCTTCTTCACCGGCCTGGCCGGCGGCTTCTACGCAGCGCATTTCCAGGCGATCGGGCCGGGCATCCTGTCGATGTCGCAGCTCATGTTCATCATCGCCATCGCCGTGGTCGGCGGCGTCGGCACGTTCTGGGGACCGCTCGTCGGCACGATCGTGCTGGTCGCCGCCGACGAGCTCATGCGCGAGGCCGGCGAGTTCCGCACGCTCGGCCTCGGCCTCATCATTGCGCTGTCCATCGTGCTCATGCCGAAGGGACTGGTCGGCCGGTTGGGCGATCTCGTGCGCTGGTTGCGTCGCCGCTCGGGCGCAGCAGGCCGGTCCAAGCTGCGGGAAAGTACGGCCACGGCCGGAGAGTGAGGAGGCTCCCATGTACGACACGATCATCATCGGGGCAGGTTCGGCGGGCTGCGTTCTCGCCAACCGGCTGAGTGCCGACCCCGGCCGCAAGGTTCTCGTGCTCGAGGCGGGACGGGCGGCGCCGATCGCCTCCGACATCCCGTCCGACTGGGTGACGATGTTCAATACCGGCGCCGACTGGGGCTACCACACCGAGCCGCAGGCGGGTTGTCGCGGCCGCCGCATCTTCTGGCCGCGCGGCAAGATGATCGGCGGCTCGGGCGCGCTCAACGCCATGATCTACATCCGCGGCCTGCCGTCGGATTACGACGGTTGGGAGGCGATGGGCTGCCCCGGCTGGGGCTGGAAGGACGTCTTCCCCGTCTTCCTCCAGTCGGAGGCCAATGCCGACATCAAGGACAGCCCCTACCACGGCAATGACGGCCTGCTGCACATCGGCAACGTGCCCTATGTCGACAGATACGAGCGCATGTGGATCGAGGCGGCGGAAGCGGCCGGCTACGAATACAATCCCGACTACAATGGCGAGAAGCAGGAGGGTGTCGGCCTCTTCCAATTCACCATCAGGAACGGCGAGCGCTGGGGGACCGGCAAGGCCTATCTGCGGCCGGCGCTGGAGCGGCCGAACCTGACGCTGAAACCGGGCGTGCTCGTCACCGGGCTCATCGTCGAGAACGGGCGGGTCAAGGGCGTGAAGTACCTGGCCGACGGCGTGCCGGAGACCGCCTATGCGGAAAGCGAGGTGGTGCTGTCGTCGGGGACCGTCGGCTCCTGCCAACTGCTTATGCTGTCCGGCATCGGCCCTGCCGACGAGCTCGCGGCGGTCGGCGTCAGGCCGGTCCACGATCTTCCGGGCGTCGGCAAGGACCTGCAGGACCACTTCAACATCCCTATCACCTTCTACACCAGGGAGCCGATGGGTATCGGCGCCTGGACGGACGAGATCATCGCCCAAAGCTTCGAGGAATGGCGCGACCACCGCACCGGCATCCGCTCCTCGCCATGGGTCGCCTCGGGCGGGCATGTGTGCAGCCGGCCGGGTGTCGAGCCGGACCTCCAGCTCTACGGTGCTATCAGCCCGCATCGCGACTACGCCCGCTTCCTCGGCGGCCAGTCCGGCATCACCACGCACTCCACCCTGCAGCGGCCGAACAGCCGCGGCGAGATCAGGCTGCGCTCGGCGAACCCGATCGAATATCCTTCGATCGATCCAAAATATTTCGTCAGCGATCCCGAGGGCCTCGACCTCGCCACCCTGGTGGAAGGCGTCAAGATCAACCGGCGCATCATGCAGCAGTTGCCGGTCAGGGAGCTGGTCGACTATGAGGTCAGCCCGAGCGCCGAGTGCAAGACCGACGCGGAGATCGCCAACTACATCCGCGGCCACATGACGACGCTCTACCATCCGTCGTCGAGCTGCCGGATGGGCACCGACGCCATGGCCGTCACCGACCCGGCAACGCTCAAGGTGCACGGACTCGAAGGCATACGCGTCGCCGACGCCTCGGTGATGCCGAAAATGATCTCAGGTAATCTCAACGCGCCGACGATCATGATCGCAGAGCGCGCTGCCCGGATGATACTCGCAAACTGAAGAATCGGCATTGAAGGAGGAGGCGATGGCCAGGACAGGCTGGAACTTTCACGAACTCTATCTGTGGCACGATACCGGGACGGGCGCCCAGTTCTTCCCCGCCGGATTGACGGTCGAGCCCGGCGAGCACGCCGAGAATGCCGCCACCAAGCGGCGCTTCAGGAACCTCATGGAAGTGTCCGGGCTCACCGACCGGCTGGTCAGCATAAAGTCGGCGCCGGTGGACGAGGACGACCTCGCCCTGTTCCACACCCGCGACTACATCAGCCGCATCAAGGCGTTGAGCGACGAGCGCGGCGGCGAGGCGAGCTACCTCACGCCGTTCGGGCGCGGCAGCTACGAGATCGCCTGCCTTGCGGCCGGCGGCACCCATGCGCTGATGGACAAGGTCCTGTCCGGCGAGATCGACAACGGCTACGCGCTCGTGCGGCCGCCGGGACACCATGCCGAAAGCGACAAGGGCATGGGCTTCTGCCTGTTCGGCAACATCCCGGTCGCCATCCTGAAGAGCCGCAAGACGCACCGGTTCGACCGCGTCGCGACCGTCGACTGGGACGTGCACCACGGCAACGGCACGCAGGCCGCCTTCTGGGCCGATCCCGGCGTGCTGACCATCTCGCTGCACCAGGAGCGGCTCTACCCGCACGACAGCGGCGACCGCGAGGAGCGGGGTGCCGATGCCGGCTTCGGCTATAACATCAACGTGCCGCTGCCGGCCGGAAGCGGGCACGGCGCCTACATCGCCGCCTTCGAGCAGGTGGTGCTGCCGGCGCTCAAGGCCTACAGGCCGGACCTGATCGTCGTGCCGTCCGGCTTCGACGCCTCCGGCGCCGATCCGCTTGGCCGGATGATGCTGCACAGCGAAACCTACCGCGAGATGACGCGCATGCTGATGGAAGCAGCCGACGCGCTTTGCGGCGGCCGCCTGATGATGTCGCATGAGGGCGGCTATTCAGCAGCCTACGTGCCTTACTGCGGACTTGCGGTGATGGAGCAACTCTCCGGCATGAAGACCCACATCGACGATCCCTTCCTGCCAGTGTTCCGCGCCTGTCATGGCCAGGACATCCAGCCGCACCAGCAGGCCGCGGTCTCGGCCGCGGCGGAACTTGTCGGCGCGATCAAATGACCGCGGAAGCCGGCGAGCAGGAACGTCGAGCTGGAAAGCCAGGCCGCGGGCGCCGCGACGGCGAACCTTTAGGCCGTGAGCGCATAGACCGACGTACGGAAGACGAGGGCGTCGGCCACCCAGGCCGGATTGTATCCGCCGCCCGAGACGGAAGCCGAGCGCCAGCGGGCGAACCGTCTATCGTTGATATTCTCGGATGACCCGCAGGAACGCATCGCCATAGCGCTCCAGCTTGGATTGTCCCACGCCGGAGATTGCAAGGAGCGCATCCCGGCTGGCCGGGCGGCTGGTGGCGAATGCAACCAGCGTCGTGTCGGGGAAAACCACATAGGGCGGGACCGAAAGCTCCCTGGCGATTGCCAGCCGAGCGGCCCGCAGTGCCTCGAAGAGCTCCATGTCGGAGCCTTCGAGCGCGGATTTGGCGTTCGCCGGACCCGAGGGCTGACGCCGTGCCGCCTTACCCGTCGTCGGACGGTCCTTGCGGAAGCGGATCTCGCGTTCGCGCCTGAAGACGGCGCGCGCCGAAGGCTCCAGCTTCAGCGCGCCGAAGGCGTCGTGATCGACCGCGACGAGGCCGGCGGCGAGAAGCTGGCGGTACACCGACTGCCAGGTTTTCGGCGGGATATCCTTGCCTGCACCGAAAACCGGGATGTCGGCATGGCCGAAGCGCAGCGTCTTCTCGTTCCTATCGCCGGTGAGCACGTCGATCAGATGACCGGCGCCGAAGCGCTCGCCGGTCCGGTAGATCGCCGCCAGTGCCTTGATGGCGGCATCCGTCCCGTCCCAGGTTTCCACCGGCTTGAGGCAGGTGTCGCAGTTGCCGCAATTGCCCGCATGCGCCTCGCCGAAATGGGCAAGGATAGCCTGTCTTCGGCAGCCGGGCGTTTCGCAGATGGCAAGTAGCGCATTGAGCTTGGCGCGCTCGACGCGCTTGATATCGTCGCCCGCGTCGCTGCCGTCGATCATCCGGCCGCGCTGGATGACATCGGCCATGCCGTAGGCCATCCAGGCATCCGACGGCAGCCCGTCGCGCCCGGCGCGGCCTGTTTCCTGGTAATAGGCTTCGACCGAGCCCGGCAGATCGAGATGGGCGACGTAGCGGACGTTCGGCTTGTCGATGCCCATGCCGAAGGCGACCGTGGCGACGAGGCAGAGGCCCTCCTCCCTTAGAAAGGCGTCCTGATTGGCGTCGCGCACACCGCGGTCCATGCCGGCATGATAGGCGAGCGCGCGGATGCCCTGTCCGTTCAGCCATTCGGCCGTGTCCTCGACCTTGGCGCGCGACAGGCAGTAGACGATGCCGCTCGATCCCTTGTGGCGCGACAGGAAGCGCAGGAGTTGCTGGCGCGGCTGGTCGCGCTCGACGATCTCATAGGCAATGTTGGGGCGGTCGAACGACGTCGTGAACACCTCGGCGTCCTCGAGGCCCAGCCGCTCGATGATGTCCATGCGGGTATGCGGGTCGGCCGTCGCCGTCAGTGCGATGCGGGGCACGCCCGGAAAATGCGCGGCAAGATGGCCGAGCTCGCGATATTCCGGCCGGAAGTCGTGCCCCCATTGAGAGACGCAGTGCGCCTCGTCGATCGCAAACAGCGCGATCCTGGCATTGCCGATCAGGTCGCGGAAGCCGGGCGTTACGATGCGCTCGGGCGTGACGTAGAGAAGGTCGAGATCGTCGGCGGAGATCGCTCGGCGGACCTCCGAAAACTCTTCGCGCGTCAGCGAGGAATTCAGCGCGGCGGCGCGTACGCCGAGCTGTCTCAGGGCCTCCACCTGATCGCGCATCAGCGCGATCAGCGGCGAAACGACGATGCCCACGCCGCGGCGGCAAAGCGCCGGAACCTGGAAGCAGAGCGACTTGCCGGCGCCGGTCGGAAAAAGCACCACGGCATCGCCACCCGCCACGACCCGCTCGACGACGGCGGCCTGCTTGCCGCGAAACGCGGCATAGCCGTAGACGCGCTTCAGCACGGCAAGCGGATGCTCGGCGCCGTCACGGCCAATCAGCGGATCGAAAAGGCTTTGGGTCTGCGACATGGAATCGTTTTCGTGGGGCGACCGGTCTTATGGCACAAATCCCGCGGCACGAGGCAACATACGATAGCGAAGGCAGGAGGGGCCGCAAGGCAAGGCGCCGCTCAAACAGCTGCACGTCCGGTTCCGACGACCAGTTCGACGCGATCGGCCGGGAACCGCGTCACCGAATACTGGATCGGCGTGCCGGACAGGTCGGCGTTGAGCGCCCGGGTGACGATGACGATGGCGCCGGGCGCAAGCCGCAGCTCCTGCCTGTCGACCTCGTCGGCGTGGCGCGCCTCTATTCCGGTCGAGGCGCGGCGATAGTCGGCGACGCCGCAGGCCGCCAGCGCCTCGGTGATCGAACCGGTCGTTGCATAGATGTCGGCGATCCCCGGGAAGCGTTCCGCGTCGAACCATGAGGTGGCGCGCGACACCGGCACGCCGTCGGCCGTCCCGAGGCTCTCGATGCGTATCGATCGAGCCCCGGCCTCGAGGCCGAGCGCCGAGGCGATCGGCTCGCGCGCCGGCTCGATCATCGCGCTCATCATTTCGCTGCGCGTCTCGCGCGCCTGGTCGTGCAGGCCGGCGGAAAACCGCGTGCGCTCGCCGATCGGGTAGATCAGCCGCTTCTGGCGGCGGACATAGGTACCGCGTCCCTGTTCCGATTGCAGCACGCCTTCATGCGCCAGCGCCGAGATCGCGGCGCGCACCGTATGCCGATTGACGCCAAAGCGTTCGGCGAGCCGGGATTCGGGCGGCAGCCGGCCGTTCGCATCGGCCAGCCCGGTCGCGATGCCGTGGCGGATGCCGTCGGCGATCTGCCGCCACAAGGCGACGCCGACACCACGCTGAAGCCCTGACCTCTTTTCCATTCCGGCCGCCTGCCCGTTTGTCATCCGCCCGTCATGCGGACGCGCTAGGCATGGGTTAACTTATCGTGTTGTCTAGATCAATATACAAATTGAGAATGCCGATGGAAGCAGAAGCCCACATTGCCGCCCGGAAGAACCGCATGTCGGTTCTGGCGCGCTGCAAGGCCGGCCGGCTGCAGGAACTATGGGACAGGCTGGGCCTCGATCCCGCGCACAAGACCCTGCGCGATCCGGAATCCGGCCTGGTCATGCTGCGCGGGCGCATCGGCGGCACCGGCGAAGCCTTCAATCTCGGCGAGGCGACGGTGACGCGCGCCAGCGTCAGGCTGGAGGACGGATCGGTCGGCCATGCCATGGCGCTGGGACGCGACGGCACCAAGGCGCGGCTTTCGGCAATCATCGACGCGCTCTGCCAGAATCTGGAGACCGCGGCGCTGATCGACGCGGAAGTGGTCGCGCCGATGCAGGAGGAACTGGACCGGGCCGACGAGACCCGCCGGCAGCAGACGGCCGCGACGCGGGTCGATTTCTTCACCCTGGTGCGCGGAGAAGACTGATGCAAGCCGAGGCGCACATGCTCGAGGGCGGGTTCGCCGAACCGGTGCTGGAAGCCCAGGCGACGTTCCGCGCCGTCATGGATGCGATGGCGCGACCGGCCGGCATCGTGAGAATCGGGCCGAATGCGACACCGCCCGCGCCGCTGACGCCGCTGGCCGGCGCCATTGCATGCACCTTGATGGATGCCGACACACCCGTCTGGCTGGACCCTTTGCTAAGCGGAAGCGAAGCGGTTCGGGCCTGGCTGGGCTTTCACACCGGCACCCGCTTTGCCAGCGCGCCGGACGAAGCCACCTTCGCGCTGTTCGGCGATCCGGCCGGCATGCCGCCGCTCGACCAGTTCGCGCAGGGCACGCAGGAATATCCGGACCGCTCGACCACGTTGATCCTTCAGCTCGAATCCCTGGAGAGTGGGCCTCCGCTGACCTTCCGCGGGCCGGGCATCAAGCGTGAAGCAACCATCGCCCCGCGCGGCCTGCCGGCCGATTTCGCCGCGCAATGGGCGGAGAATACGAGGCGCTTCCCGCGCGGCGTCGACCTGATCCTGACGGCCGGCGATGCGCTCGCCTGTCTGCCGCGCTCGGCGCGCCTCGTAGAGCAGGAGGGCTGAGCCATGTATGTCGCCGTCAAGGGCGGGGAAGCCGCCATCGACAATGCCCATCACCTGCTGGCCGACCGCCGCCGCGGCGACCGTTCGGTGCCGGCATTGACGCTGGACCAGATCGCCGAGCAGCTGGCGCTCGGCGTCGATCGCGTGATGAGCGAGGGCTCGCTCTACGATCGCCGGCTGGCGGCGCTGGCGATCAAGCAGGCGCGCGGTGACCTGATCGAGGCGATCTTCCTGGTCCGCGCCTATCGCACGACCCTTCCCCGCTTCGGCTACGCCGAGCCGGTCGACACCGGCGCCATGCTGATCGAGCGGCGGGTCTCCGCCTGCTACAAGGATCTTCCCGGCGGACAGCTGCTCGGCCCGACCTTCGACTACACGCACCGCCTGCTCGACGAGGAACTGGACGGCGATGCCGAAGTGGAACCGGGCCGCCTGCGCATGGGCGCCGAAGAGCCGGTATCGCGCATCGCCGACATCCTGGGCGCCGAGGGTCTGATCGAGGAGGACCTCGACCCGTCGCCGCTCGAAGAGCCGGGCGACATCAACCAGACGCCGATGGAGTTTCCGCTGTCGCGCGCCATGCGGCTGCAAAGCCTGTCGCGCGGCGACGAAGGTTTTCTCCTGGCGCTCGGCTATTCGACGCAGCGCGGCTACGCCCGTTCCCACCCCTTTGCCGGCGAAATCCGCATCGGCGAGGTGGAGGTGGAGGTCTTTTCGCCGGAGCTCGGCTTCGCCGTGCCGGTCGGCCGCGTGCAGCTCACCGAATGCCAGATGGTGAACCAGTTCAAGGGATCGGCCAAGGCGCCGCCGCAGTTCACGCGCGGCTACGGCCTGGTCTTCGGCCAGTCCGAACGCAAGGCGATGGCGATGGCCCTGTGCGACCGCGCGCTGCGCGCCGAGGAGTTGGGCGAGGACATCGTCGCGCCGCCGCAGGACCAGGAGTTCGTCATCTCCCACTGCGACAACGTTCAGGCGACCGGCTTCGTCGAGCACCTGAAGCTGCCGCATTATGTCGACTTCCAGGCCGAGCTCGGCCTCGTGCGCTCGATGCGCGCCGAACACGCGGAGCCACGGGACGAGAGCCTCCCGGACATGAAGGAGGCGGCAGAGTGAACGCGCCCACCTACAACTTCGCCTACCTCGACGAGCAGACCAAGCGCATGATCCGGCGCGCGATCCTGAAGGCGATCGCCATCCCCGGCTACCAGGTGCCGTTCGCCAGCCGAGAGATGCCGATGCCCTATGGCTGGGGCACCGGCGGTGTGCAGGTCACGGCCGCGATCCTCGGGCCGGACGACGTGCTGAAAGTCATCGACCAGGGCGCGGACGACACCACCAACGCCGTGTCGATCCGAAAATTCTTCCAGCGCGTCGCGGGCATCGGGACGACGACCAGCACCAGCAACGCGACCATCATCCAGACCCGCCACCGCATTCCCGAGCAGCCGCTGCATGAGGGCCAGGTGCTGGTCTACCAGGTGCCGATCCCCGAGCCGCTGCGCTTCCTCGAGCCGCGCGAGACCGAGACGCGCAAGATGCATGCGCTGGAGGAATACGGGCTGATGCATGTCAAGCTCTACGAGGACATCGCCCGCAACGGCCACATCGCGACAACCTATGCCTACCCGGTGAAGGTCGAGGGCCGCTATGTGATGGATCCCTCGCCGACGCCGAAATTCGACAACCCGAAGATGCACATGTCGGCGGCGCTCCAGCTCTTCGGCGCCGGCCGCGAGAAGCGCATCTACGCGCTGCCGCCGCACACCGAGGTCGTCAGCCTCGACTTCGAGGACCATCCGTTCGAGGTGCAGCGTTTCGACAAGCCCTGCGCGCTGTGCGGCGCCGAGCAGGTCTATCTCGACGAGGTGGTGCTGGACGACCGCGGCGGCCGGATGTTCGTCTGCTCGGACACGGACCATTGCGAGACACGGCGGGCCAACGGCTTTTTCGGCGAGATGGCGGAGGGATGGCACGACGCCCAAACCTCCCCCTTGAGGGGAGGTGAAGACGGCACAAACATACCCCCACCCCTAACCCCTTCCCTCAAGGGGGAGGGGAACCTGTCCCGCCCTGTCGCCGGGGTGGGGTCGTCCAAGACGTCCGCGACCTCCTCTTTCGACTGCGTCGCGCAGGCGGAGGGTACCCCACCCGGCCGGACTTCGTCCGGCCACCCTCCCCTCAAGGGGGAGGGATCCCGGTGAGCGAACTCCCGCTTCTCTCTGTCCGCTCGGTCACCAAGACCTATGGCGCGCGCATCGGCTGTGCCGACGTCAGCTTCGACGTCTGGCCGGGCGAGGTGCTGGCCGTCGTGGGCGAGTCCGGCTCCGGCAAGACGACGCTGCTCAACTGCATCTCGACGCGGCTGGAGCCGACGGCGGGCACCGTCTCCTACCGCATGCGCGATGGCGAGATGCGCGACCTCTACCGCCTAGGCGAAGCCGAACGCCGTTTCCTGCTGCGCACCGACTGGGGTTTCGTCCACCAGAACCCGGCCGACGGGCTGCGCATGACGGTCTCGGCCGGCGCCAATGTCGGCGAGCGGCTGATGGCGATAGGCGACCGCCACTACGGCAGGATCCGCGACACGGCCACCGACTGGCTGGGTCGCGTCGAGATCGGCGCCGACCGCATCGACGACCAGCCCCGCGCATTCTCCGGCGGCATGCGCCAGCGCCTGCAGATCGCGCGCAACCTGGTCACCGCCCCGCGCCTCGTCTTCATGGACGAGCCGACCGGCGGCCTCGACGTCTCCGTGCAGGCGCGCCTGCTCGATCTGCTGCGCGGGTTGGTGCACAACCTCGGCCTGGCCGTCATCATCGTCACCCACGACCTTGCCGTGGCGCGTCTCCTGTCGCACCGCATGATGGTGATGAAGGACGGCCGCGTCGTCGAGCACGGCCTGACCGATCGCCTGCTCGATGATCCGCGGGCGCCGTACACGCAGCTCCTCGTCTCTTCGATCCTGCAGGTCTGAGGCCGCGCCATGCCCCCTGTCCTCGTCGTCTCCCGCCTCACCAAGACCTTCACCATGCACCTGCGCGGCGGCATCGAGCTGCCGGTGATAGCCAATGCCGCCTTCGCCCTGCATCCCGGTACCTGCGCCGTGCTCGGCGGCCCCTCAGGTGTCGGCAAGAGCTCGATCCTGAAGATGCTCTACGGCAACTACGCCGCCAGCTCGGGCCGCATCCTCGTTCGTCACCGCGGCGGCGAGGTCGATCTCGTCGCGGCCGAGCCGCGCACGATCCTTGACCTGCGCCGCGAGACCGTCGGCTATGTCAGCCAGTTCCTGCGCGTGGTGCCGCGCGTCGGCGCGCTCGACATCGTCGCCGAGCCGCTGGTCGAGCGCGGCACGGACCGTCGGCTGGCGGCGCGGCGCGCCGGCGACCTGCTGGCCAGGCTGAACCTGCCCGAGCGCCTCTGGTCGCTGCCGCCGGCCACCTTCTCGGGCGGCGAGCAGCAGCGGGTGAACATCGCCCGCGGCTTCATCACCGACCATCCCATCCTCCTGCTCGACGAGCCGACGGCTTCGCTGGATGCGGCGAACCGCGCCGTGGTCGTGGAGATGATCGCGGAAAAGAAACGCGCCGGCGTGGCGCTGCTCGGCATCTTCCACGACGTGGAAGTGCGCAACGCGGTGGCGGACGTCGTCATCGACGTGGCCGGCTTCGCTCCTGACAGGAAGGCGGCCTGACCGTGGCGCGCCTGTCCGAAACGCCCGTCGTCCATCCGACCGCCAGGCTCGAGAACTGCACGCTCGGCCGCTACACCGAAGTGGCCGAAGGCGGCCGGCTGATCGAGACCGAGCTCGGCGACTACTCCTATGTGATGGAGAACTGCCAGAGCTGGTGCGTCACCATCGGCAAGTTCGCCAATATCGCCGCCTCGGTGCGCATCAACGCCACGCATCATCCGATGTCGCGGCCGACGCTGCACCACATCACCTACCGCGCTTCCGACTATTTCGACGATGCCGAGCACGAGGCGGATTTCTTCGCCGCCCGCCGCGCCAGGCGGGTGTTCATCGGCCATGATACCTGGATCGGCCACGGCGCCACCATCCTGCCCGGCGTCACCATCGGTGACGGCGCGGTGGTCGGCGCCGGCGCCGTCGTGACGAAGGACGTGGCGCCCTACGCCATCGTCGGTGGGGTGCCCGCGAAATTCATGCGCGAGCGCTTTCCGACGGACATCGCCAGGCGCCTGCAGCAGCTTGCCTGGTGGGACTGGCCGCACGACCGGCTGCGCTTTGCCCTGGACGATTTCCGCTATCTCGGCGTCGAGGAATTCCTGGAACGGCACGAAGGTGCGCCCTGGCGGCAGGCTGTGGATCGTCATGGAACTGACATCCAGGCGACAACCGGCCTTCATGCTGCGGGGTTAAGCCCATGATGGGGCAATGCATTGCCGCGGCCTCCGCCGCCGGCAACGCCGATAGAGCAGCGTAAGACACATCCTCGCGGACTGCCTCTCGACTTTCGACCGCATGGCAAGGAGCGACATCCGATGACCGCCATTTCCATTCGAAACCTCTCGAAAAGCTTCGGCAAGAAGCGCGCGCTCGACAATGTGAGCCTGGACATCCAGCGCGGTGAAATGGTTGCGCTGATCGGCGCGTCCGGCTCCGGCAAGAGCACGCTGATCCGGCACATCTGCGGGCTCGAGATCGGTCAGGCCGGGCAAAGCACGGTCGAAGTGCTGGGCAGTTCGATCCAGCACGGCGGACGGCTGGCGACCAAGGCGCGCGACATGCGGCGCAACATCGGCGTCGTCTTCCAGCAGTTCAACCTCGTCGGCCGGCTCTCGGTCCTGTCCAATGTTCTGCTCGGCAATCTCGGCCGCATTCCCGTCTGGCGCGGCACGCTCGGCTGGTTCACAGCGGAAGAGAAGAAAGCGGCGCGCGCGGCGCTTGCCCGCGTCGGCATTCCCGAGGTCGCCTGGCAGCGCGCCTCGACGCTGTCCGGCGGGCAACAGCAGCGCGCCGCGATCGCACGCACGCTCGTCCAGCGCTCCAACATCCTGCTCGCCGACGAGCCGATCGCCTCGCTCGACCCATCGTCCGCCCGCCGCATCATGGAGATCCTCGCCGCGGTGAACCGGGAGGAAAATATCACCTGCGTGGTGTCGCTGCACCAGGTCGAATATGCGCGCCGCTATTGCCCGCGCACCGTCGCGTTGCGCGACGGACGCATCGTCTTCGATGGACCTTCGTCCGAGCTCACCAACCCGATGCTCGTCGAGCTCTACGGAGCCAATTCCGAGGAGCTGATTTTGCCGGAGGCGCCACCGCAGCCGGCGAAACCGAAGCGCGTCGCTGAACCCGAGCGCGTTCCGGCCTTCGCGTAACCAACCACACAAACAGGGAAGCCAGTCATGAACGGATTCTTGAAGGGCGTGGCAGCCGCTGCCTTCGCCATCGCGCTGTCCGGCGCAGCCTATGCCGAGGAAATCAACTTCGGCATCATCTCGACGGAATCGCAGCAGAACCTGAAGCCGAAGTGGGAGCCGCTGCTGGCCGATCTCTCCAAGGCAACCGGTCTCGACGTGAAGCCGTTCTTCGCTTCCGACTATTCGGGCGTCATCGAAGGCATGCGCTTCGGCAAGGTGCAGATGGCCTGGTACGGCAACAAGTCGGCGATGGAAGCCGTCGACCGCGCCGACGGCGAGGTGTTCGTGCAGACAGTCGCCGCCAGCGGCGAGCCCGGCTACTATTCGCTCATCCTCGCGCCCAAGGACAGCAAGCTGAACACGGTCGAGGACCTGCTGACCTGCGACCAGTCGCTCAACTTCGGCCTCGGCGACCCGAATTCCACCTCGGGTTATCTCGTGCCCATGACCTTCGTCTTCGGCGCCAACAAGATCGACCCGAAGACCTGCTTCAAGAACGTCACCAACGCCAACCACGAGACCAATGCGATGGCGGTGGCCAACGGCCAGGTCGACGCGGCGGCCAACAACACCGAGAACCTCGCGCTGATCGAGAAGAACCAGCCCGCCGCCTTCGAGAAGGTCAAGGTGATCTGGAAGTCGCCGCTGATCCCGTCCGATCCGCTGGTCTGGCGCAAGGACCTTTCTGACGACACCAAGGCCAGGATCAAGGACTTCTTCCTGACCTACGGCACCGACAAGTCGAAGGGCGACGTCGCCCGCGAGAAGGAAGTGCTCGCCGATCTCGAATGGGCCCCGTTCCGCGCTTCCAGCGACGACCAGCTGCTGCCGATCCGCGTCATGGAGCTGACCAAGTCGATCGCCAAGATCGAAGCCGACGCCTCCCTCTCCGACGCCGACAAGAAGGCCCAGATCGCACCGCTCGAGGCGCAGAGGGCGGAATACGAAGCCAAGCTGAAGAGCGTTCAGGGCTGATATCGATCGGCCCGTTCGTCGGGCCAGCTTCCCTCGCGCGTCGCCACACGGCGGCGGCGCGCAAATTCCCAGGACATCGTCATGGATCAGACCGCCAAGATCGTGACTGCCCAGGCCGCCCGCCCCGAGGTGGAGCGGGACTGGTCCCGCAGCGCGTGGACCTGGGTCAGCTGGATCACACTCGGCATCCTGCTGATCTGGAGCTGGTCGCCGGCAGAGATGTTCCGCTGGACGTTCCTGGTCAGCGACGCCGGCAACATGGCCGAATATGCCAGCGGCTTCGCGCGCCCCGACTTCTCGCAGTGGCGCTATTACATCGACGAGATGCTCGTCACCATCCAGATCGCGCTGTGGGGCACCTTCCTCGCCGCGGTCGTCGCCGTCCCCTTCGGCATCCTCTCGGCGCGCAACATCGCGCCCTGGTACGTCGTCCAGCCGGTCAGGCGCCTGATGGACGCCTGCCGGTCCATCCACGAGCTGGTCTTCGCGGTGCTGTTCGTCGTCGCGGTCGGCCTCGGGCCCTTCGCCGGCGTGATGGCGCTGTTCGTCCACACCACCGGCATCCTGGCAAAGCTCTTTTCCGAGGCTGTCGAGGCCATCGACGCCCGCCCGGTCGAGGCGATCCGCGCCACCGGCGCCTCGCGGCTGCAGGAAGTGGTGTTCGGCGTGGTGCCGCAGGTCATGCCGCTGTGGATGTCCTATGCGCTCTACCGCTTCGAATCCAACGTCCGCGCCGCCACCGTGCTCGGCGTCATCGGGGCCGGCGGCATCGGCCAGGTGCTGTTCGAATCCATCCGCGGCTTCTACTACCCGCAGGCTTCCGCCATGCTCATCATCATGCTGGTGACGGTGTCGCTCATCGACCTTTTGTCGCAGCAATTGCGCAAGCTGTTTTTGTGATGCGCCACGCCCTCTATTTCACGCCGGAACCGGACGACGCGCTGACCCACGCGGCGCAGTCGTGGCTCGGGCGCAATGCGTTCGCGACCGAGACGGTCGCATCCCCTGCGCCGGCTGGTTTCACCACCGACGAGTTTCGCCGGATTACCGAAGAGCCGCGCCGCTATGGCTTCCACGCCACCCTGGTCGCGCCATTCCGCCCGCGAGAAGGCCTTTCGCGGGAAGCCCTGACGGATGCCGCCGACAGCTTCGCGCAACGCTGCGCGCCCTTCGCCATTCCGGGACTGGCGATCACGCGGATCGGCGGCTTCTTCGCGCTGACGCCGACGGAATCCGACCGTGTCGCGGCCCTGGCATCCGCCGCAGTGGATCATTTCAACGATCTGCGCGCACCGCTGGCGGCGGCGGACATCGAGCGGCGCCGGCCGGACCGCCTGTCGGAGCGCCAGCGCGCCTATCTCGACCGCTACGGCTATCCCTACGTGAAGGAAGAATTCCGCTTCCATATGACGCTCACCGGTTCGCTGGAGCCGGAAGCCGCGACCCGGATCGAGCCCGCCCTGCAAAACCATTTCGCGCCGCTGCTCGCGCGGCCGGTCCGGGTCGGCTCGGTCGCGCTGTTCGTCGAGCCGGAGCCCGGCGCCGATTTCACCGTCCTGTCCACCCACCGTTTCGGCGTCGCCGAAGCGAGAAAGTCCGCCTGACATGCCGCAAGAGACCGTTCTCACCAACGCACGGATCGTCCTTGAGGACGAGGTGATCGCCGGCACCGTCGTCCTGCGTGACGGGATGATCGCGGCGCTCGAAACCGGCGGTGTGGGCCGCGGCGAAGACATGGACGGCGACTATCTTGTCCCCGGCCTGGTCGAACTGCACACCGATCACCTGGAGTCCCACTACAGCCCCCGGCCGGGCGTGGTCTGGGAGTCGATCGCAGCGTTGCAGGCGCATGACGCGCAGGTCGCCAGCTCGGGCATCACCACCGTCTTCGACTGCCTGCGTCTCGGCTCCGACGAGGACGGCGGCTTCGAGCGTGGCGAGATGCGCGCCATCGCCGACGCCATCGAGACGGCGGGAGCTGAAGACCGGTTGCGCGCCAGCCACCTGATCCACCTGCGCTGCGAAGTGTCGGCAGGCAATGTGCTCGACCATTTCGCGGACTTTCGCGGCGACTCGCAGGTCCGGCTGGCGTCGCTGATGGATCATGCACCCGGCCAGAGGCAGTTCCAGACACTCGATGCCTATACGCTCTACTACAAGAAGAAGCGCGGCCTGACGGATGCCGAGTTCGAGCGCTTCATCGCCCGCCGTATCGAAGAGTCGAACCGCTACGCCGCTCCGCATCGCCGCGCCATCGTCGATGCCTGCACGGAGCGCGGCATTGCGATCGCCAGCCATGACGACGCCACCATCGAGCATGTCGAGGAATCGAAGGCCTTCGGCGTACGGCTGGCGGAGTTCCCGACAAGCATGGAGGCGGCCAAGGCTTCGCATGAGGCCGGCATGGCCGTGCTGATGGGCGCGCCCAACGTGGTGCGCGGAAAATCCCATTCCGGCAACATCTCGGCCAAGGCGCTGGCCGACGCCGGCGTGCTCGACGTGCTGTCGTCGGACTACGTGCCCTTCAGCCTCATCCACGCGCCGTTCGTGCTCGCCGAGGCAGGCATGGCGTTGGCGGAGAGCATCCGCCTGGTGACGGCGACGCCCGCCCGCGCCGTCGGCCTGGACGACCGCGGCCGCATCGAACCCGGGCTGCGCGCCGACCTCGTGCGGGTGCGCCATCGTTCCGGCATCCCGGTCGTGCGATCAGTGTGGCGCGAGGGCCGGCGCGTTGCGTGAAGGCGCCGCCGATTTGGCACCGCGAGCGCAACACGGTTGCTTGATTGCCGTCGTCGGCCCAAGCGGCGCGGGAAAGGACAGCCTGATCAATTATGCGCGGGAGAGGCTGGCGGCGGACCCGTCCGTCCTGTTCGTTCGCCGTGTCGTGACGCGCACCGCTCTCGCAGGCGCCGAAGACCACGACTCGCTGTCCGTCGCTTCGTTCCAGGTATCGCAGGCGGCAGGCAGGTTCGCGGTGACCTGGGAAGCACACGGGCTGCTTTATGCGATCCCGGCGCATGTGCGCGAACATCTTGCGTCAGGTGGCGTGGCCGTCGTCAATGGATCGCGCGCGGCATTGCCGGCGATCCGTTCCGTCTTCGGTCGTGTGCTCGCGGTGCACGTCACCTGCAATCCCGACACTCTCTCGGCGCGGCTTGCCGCCCGCGGTCGCGAAGACCCGCAACAGCAGCGAAATCGTCTCGCTCGGGCGGCGATGCCAGGCGATGATCTGGCCGATGCGATCGAGATCGACAACAGCGACGAGCTCGCCACTGCCGGCGACGCACTGGTGACAGCCATACGAACGGCGACTGGGGACGGCTTCTGAATGCAGGGCGAACCGCTTCGGGACACCGTTTGGCGGAACCCGTGTCAGTCCGACTAAGACGTTCACAACTTGACCAAATCCCAGCTTCGGATCGGGCCTAGACGCGATCCTCCAACGTCCCGGACGAGCCGGGAGCTCCCTGAGGTGCTTCAAGCAGCAGCTTCGAATTTTCCGGGCGAGCCTCCAGGATGCCGCGTTCTATGTCCAGCGCGATCTCGACGACACGCTGATTTACCGGAGAATTCCGGCCTACCGACCGCAGCTTGTCGACGACGAAGCCGTTGACCTCGCGAACCTCGGCCCGGCGCCCCTTGCGCCAATCCTGGAGCGACGTGGTCAAGGTGTCCGGCTGGGAGAACGTCTTCAGCACCTCCTCGAAAATCTGGTCGACATACCGATCGGGATGATTGCTCATCACCGGTGGCATGCCGATGATCGGGACGATCCTTGCGCCGTCGGCGAGCGCAGCCTGCATCGCCTCGTAACCGGCGGCCCGCATGACCTCGAGCATGTCCGGCGCTCGCGCGGCATCCGCCAGCGGCAGGTTGACGATGGCGGAAGGAATCAGTTCGGCGGCATTGACGACGAGCTTCATCCACTTGGCCGAGACGATGTCCTGCGTCACTTCGACGGTGCCCGAATTGCGAAGCAGGACAGCCACCTCCTCGACGCGCTCCTGCATCCTGTGGTCGAGTGCCCCCAGCGCGAACCATGAGCTGTCATGATCGTTCTGCCTGTTGGTCACGCCGGGAACGAACATGTTGGAGGCGATCTCGATGACCGCGGCTATGGTACGGTGGCGCCCCACCACGCTTGCGATGTCCTCATGCGTCATGCCGTTCTGAAGGCCGACGACAAAGCCGTCCGGCGCGAGAACGGGTTCGATCAGCTGGCACGCCCATTTGGTATCGTAGGCCTTGACGACCAGGAACACGAGATCGAACGGCTCGCGAATTTCAGCCACCTGGCAGAGATGCAGCGCCGGCACCTTCGCGTTCAGCGTGCGGGTCGGCAGATTGACGGTTATGCCGCTCGCCCGGATCGCCTCGACATGCGCCGGCCATTGCTCGATGAACGTGACGTCCAGCCCGGCGAGGGCGAAGTCGGCGCCGATCGACGCCCCCTGCGCGCCGGTTCCGACAAACGCAATCCTGGGACCGGCTTTGTCTTTCCATGTCATCTGCATTTATCCTTGTGGAGGAAGAGTTCGGGCCCGTCGGACAGATCGTCCGCCAACGTGGATAGCGCCGGCTAATCAAGCCAAAGCGCTATTGCAGATCCCCTGTCAGAAGGCTGCTGTTGGCGATCCCTGCCTGCCTGTCGCCCCGCTCGATCTCGAGCGCCATCGCGACGACCCGCTCGTTCACGGGCGCCGGCCTGCCGTGCTTGCGTAGCGTCTGCGCGACATGCCCGTTCAGGTCCAGCACCTCGGCCCGCCGGCCCTTCCGCCAGTCCTGCAGCACGGTGGTCAAGGTGTCGGCCATCATGAATGTGCTGAGCACCTCGTCGAAGATGAGGTCGACATAACGATCGGGGTCGTTCGTCCTCGGCGGCGGCATGCCGAGGATCGGCACGATGTTTGCCCCGTCGGCCAGAGCCGCGTGCATTGCCTCGTAGCCGGCTGCCCGCATGAGGCGCTCCATGCCCGGCATGCGCACTGCCTCGGCAAAGGGCAGGTTCAGGATCGCCGAGGGAACAAGTTGGGCGGCATTGACGATCAGCTTCATCCACTTGGCGGAAACGATGTCGTCGCTCACCTCGACGCGGCCGCTGTCGCGCAGGACGCCGGCGATCTGTTCGACGCGTTCCCGGTTTTCGGGCGCGAGCGGCCCGAGGGCGAACCACGACGTGTCGTGATCGTTCTGGCGGTTGGTGACGCCGGGCTCGAACATGTTGGACGCCATGTCGAAGACGGCGCCGACACACCTGTTCTCGCCGACGACCGAGGCGATCGCGGTATGCGTCATCCCGTTCTGCAGGCCGACCACGAGACCGTCCGGTGCCAGCACCGTCTCGACCAGCTGGCAGATCCATCTGGTATCGTAGGCCTTGACGACGACGAAGATCACGTCGAACGGCTCGCGCAGCTCCGCCACCTGGCACAGATGCAGGGCGCGGACTTTCGCATTGATCGACCGCCGCGGCAGATTGACCGTGATGCCGTTGGCGCGCATGGCCTCGACATGGGCAGGCCATTGATCGATCAGCGTCACGTCCCGCCCCGCCAGCGCCAGATCCGCGCCGATCGAGGCGCCCTGCGCCCCGGTGCCCACGACGGCTATCTTCAGTTCATCCGTTTTGCGCCACACCGTCTCGATCCGTTTGCTGGCCGGTTGAAATTGCATCCCCGGACGTTCCGGGCAGGTCAGATCGCTCCTTCACGGAGCTGCGTCGGAATGCCAAGCTGCGCGACGATACGACGGCCCGAAGCCTCAAGCTCGCGCTTCACCCTATCCACGTCGCCCCACAGCAGCCTGCCATCGCGTTTGCGGAACTTTCCGGCGATCAGAACGTGTTCGACATTGCCGATGCCCGCCTGCATGACGACGGTCGAGTAGGGATCGTGCACCGGCGTCATGTTCCAGGCGGCGGCATCGAGAACGACGATGTCGGCCTGCTTGCCCGGTGTCAGCGAGCCGACCTTGTCGTCGATGCCGAGCATGCGCGCGGTCTCGATGGTAATCCAGCGCAGCGCGTCCTTCGTGCTGACGGAGCAACTGTCCGGAATCCCGCCGTCGATCTCCCGCCTGGCGGCATTGTCCAGCGCACGCTGGCAGGCGAGCGCCATGCGGCCCACCGCGAACATGTCCGCGCCGACCACCGACTCGATGTCGACGCCGAAGCTCGGCTGGCCGCCGGCCGCGAGCACGCGCCCGGTGATCGGCCAGCCATGGCCCTGCGTCATCTCGTTCTCGGCCGTGACCGTGAAGGAAACGCCGGCCTCGACGAAACGCCTTATCTGGTCGTCGGTGAGATTGTTGCCGTGGACGATGTTGATGTTGCGGCCGACCAGCCCCTCGGCCTCCAGCGTCTCCCAGCCACCCGGCGTCCTGGCCTGGCCGCCGCCCTGGTGCATGGAGGCGACGAGGTCCAGTTCCCGCGCCAGGCGGAAGTCGGCGCGCGCCACCTCCATGGTCGAATAATGCGGCCCCAGGATCGCCATGCCGAGGGTCACGAGCTGGTCGCGGCTGGAGAAGCGCGTGCGCATCAGCCGCTCGATCTCATGGCGGGGATGCGGCACTTCCGAGAAGTGCGGCTCGCCCGGCTTCGGGTCGGGCTTGGGCGAACCATGCAGGAAGACGGAGCGGATGCCGCTCTCGAAGAGCCCGTCGACGGCAGCATCCGTATGCGCCGGCGTCGGGTTGTTGTGGCACCAGTCGCCGAGCGTGGTCGCGCCCGCATTGATCTGGCCAAGCGCGCCGGCCAGCGTCGCGACATAGATGTCCTCGGGGCGGAAAGCGGCCGCCAGGCCGCGGTGCACCCAGCGGAAATAGTCCATCAGCGTCATGTTGGAGCAGAGCGAGCGCAATCCGGTCTGCCAGGTATGCATATGGCCGTTCACCAGGCCGGGGATGACGATGCGGCCACGCCCGTCGACGACCTCGGCTGCGTCCGCGCTCAAATTGGGACCGACGGCGGCGATCCTTTCCCCTTCAACCAGAACGTCGGCATCCCGGAAGCTTCCGATGGCGTCGTCCATCGTCAGGACGATCGCGTTCCGGATGAGGATTCCGTGCTGCGTCATAGTGGGGCTGCGATCTCGCCGAAGGGCACCAGCGCCGGATCGACGTCGAGCCGGTGGTCTTGCCGCCGCCCGAACGGAACTCGCCGCGGCTTGCTTCCGGATGCCGGGCCGGCATCCCCGTCTTCAGCTGCCATCACGACCCGCATCCGGCGCCTCCTCCGGCCTGCCAATGGAAATCGGCGATCATGCGCCTGTCAGGTGCGTGATTGTCCGCAGCGCGGATGAGGGCGCAAGTCGCAAGATTCTCATTACGATCATCGGTTTTTTCATTCTGGGAAAAGTATCGCCGACATTATCCGCCTCGTTTCCTATCGTTTCGGTGCGTGAGGCAGCCGGCCGGAACATGCCTGCCCGCTGCGGCAGCGGGGGTCCGGCGGACCGACCGTCCGTCGGCGGCCCGGATTCTCTGGGAGGAATGGAACGATGCTCTTTGCGATCCACGCTCTCGACGGCAAGGATGGGCTGAGCCTGCGCGGCACCTGGCAGGATGCGCATTTCGCGCACCTCAGGACGGTCGGCGACTACGGCGTACGAATCGTCATGTCGGGTCCGCTGGTGGAGGACGACGGATCGACCATGAAGGGCAGCCTCCTCGTGGTGGAGGCGGAAGGACGCGCCGCCGTGGAGCGCTTCAACAACGCCGATCCCTACAAGACCGCAGGCGTCTGGGACACGATCACCATCACCGCCTTTCTGAAGAAGAACGGCTGACGTCGCTGCGATGGACCGTAACGGGAGGATCGGCATGCGCGTCGCTGTCGCGGGTCTGGGCTGGTGGGGCAAGCAGATCATCGGCTGCCTCGGGAAGAGCCCGCTTTTCGAGGTGATCTACGGCGTCGATCCGACGCCACCCGCGGGCGCACTCGACCTTCTCGAGCAGCATGGCGTTCGGCACGCCCCCGAGCTCGCGGCGGTGCTGGCCGACCCGCGGGTCGACGGCGTCGTCCTGGCGACGCCGCACCAGATGCATGAAGAGCAGTGCCTGGCGGTTCTGGCGGCAGGCAAGGAGCTTTTCTGCGAGAAGCCGCTCACCATGACTTCGGCCGGGGCGCAGCGCGTCGTCGATGCGTGCAAGGCGGCCGGCAAGGTTCTCGGCATAGGCCACGAACGGCGCTACGAGGAATGTTTCGAACGCGTGCAGGCGCTCATCGACGACGGCACGCTTGGCCGGCCGCTGCTCTACGAAGCCAATATCAGCCACGACGTGTTCAGGAACATCGACCGCTCCAACTGGCGGCTCGATCCGAAGCATGCCCCCGCCGGCATGATGACGGCGACCGGCATCCACCAGACCGACCTCTGCTGCGCTTTCTTCGGTGCGCCGGCCGAGGTGCGCGCGCAGACCTCGAGCCTGATCTTCGAGCCCCCTGCCACCGATTTCGTCACGGCATCCATCACCTTCCGATCGGGCGCCCGCGGCGCCATCACGCTGCTGTCCTGCACACCCTATTACGGCCGCGTAACGGTCTTCGGCGACAAGGGCTGGGTCGAGGTCGTGACGGAAGGCAATGTCGACCAGGGCAAGCCGACCATCGTGACGCTCTGCACCGGCACGAACGCACCGCGGCAGGTGACGGTCTATCATCCGACCGACACGGTGACGGCGAATTTCGAGGCATGGGCCGAGGCCGTCGCCGGCCGCAGGCAATATCGCTTCACCCACGAGCAGGTGCTTGACAACGTGCGCATCTTCGAAGGCATCGTCACCTCCGCCGCGCAGGACGGCAAGACCGTCGTTTTTTAGGGTATCGATCCCGAAAAACTACAGATTTTTCGCAAGAAATATCCTGAAACAGGCAGGAAAAGACCGGCCACCGTTCCATTTTTGGTCAATCTTTCCGGCGATCAGCTCGCCGTCTGGCGGCTCGGGAACAGCCAAGGGCGCAGCGACGGATGGCTGGGCATGGTGCGCGGCGCATACTGTGCTTCTACGCCGAGTTCCTCGGCCGCATGCCAGGCAAAGCGCGGATCCCACATGGCGCCACGCGCCATGACGACGAAATCGGCCTTGCCGGAGGTGACGATCTCCTCGGCCTGCCCTATGGTGCCGATCAGCCCGACCGCCATGGTCGGCACGCCGGCCTCCCTGCGGATCGTCTCGGCTAAGGGCACCTGATAGCCCGGTCCGAGCGGAATCGTCTGGCGCGGATCGAGCGCGCCGCTCGAGGCGTCGATGTAGTCGCAGCCGAGCGCCTTCAACTCCCTGGCGAGCACCACCGTGTCCTCCACCGTCCATCCGCCCTCGATCCAGTCGGTCGCGGAAACGCGGACGCCCATCGGCTTGTCCGACGGCCAGGCGGCGCGCATGGCCTCGAACGTCTCCAGCGCGAAGCGCATGCGGTTTTCGAGGCTGCCGCCGTACCGGTCGGTGCGTCTGTTCGACAGAGGGGACAGGAACTGATGGAGCAGGTAGCCGTGGCCGGCATGCATCTCGACAAGGTCGTAGCCGATGCGCTCGGCGCGGCGCACCGCCGAGACGAAACCGTCGCGGATGGCATGAATCTCCTCGACCGTCAGCGCCCGCGGCGCGTGCCAGCCCTCGTCGAAGGGGATCGCCGACGGCGCCACCGTCTCCCAGGCACCCTGCTCCGCGGTGAGCGGCTTGCCGCCCAGCGCCGGCGGCAACGTCGAGCCCTTGCGGCCGGCATGGCCGAGCTGCAGGCCGTGCTTCGCCACGCCGTACTGCCTGCAGAAGTCGATGACCCGCTTCATCGCGGCTTCGTTGTCGTCCGTATCCATGGTCGCGCATTTCAGCGTGATGCGGCCGATCTTGTTGACGTGGGTCGATTCCGTCATCACCAGCGCGCCGGAGCCGCCGAGCGAGAACTGGCCGAGATGCATCAGGTGCCAGTCGTTTGCCGATCCGTCGGTCGAGTTGTACTGGCACATGGGCGAGACGACGAGGCGGTTGGGCAGGGTCAGCCCGCGCAGCGTGATCGGCGAAAACAGGGCGCTGGTCATGTCGGGGTTCCTCTCGGCGGAGAATCGCCTGCCCGGGCGAACGCCGGGCGGCGAGATCACACGGGCAACTCGGCCTTCTCGGCCTCGGTGCCGGCTCCGCCCGGCGGCAGGAAGCTCGCGGCGAACGCCAGCGCACGAACCGGCTGGTCGCCAATCGGTGCAATGCTGTGGACGGCGTTCGGCGGAATATGAACGAGGTCCCCCGGTTCCACTTCGCGCTTCTCGGCACCGATCTGCATCAGCGCCCTGCCCTTCAGGACGTAATAGAACTCGTGCGTGTTGTGGCGGTGCGGCTCCAGATGCGAGCCGGCAGCGATCTCGAACTCCGATACGTATTCGAGATAGGACCCCTCGGTATCGCCGCGCATCGCCTCCTTCGGCACCATGAAAAAAGTACGGCAGGTGCCGCCATGCTCAACGGTCGGCTCGATCCTGGCATTCATGACGTTCATGTCGCGGTCCTCCGTGCTGGTGCAGCGCTACTGGGCGAGATAGCCGCCATCGACGACGAGCTCGCAGCCGGTGACGAACGACGCCTCGTCGCTCGCCAGGAACAGGCAGCAATTCGCCACCTCGGCAGGCGTGCCCATGCGACCCATCGGCGTCTGGCCGATGATGCCGGCGTTCATCTCGTCGGATTGCGCCTCGACCAGCGGCGTGCGGATCAGGCCGGGATGCACCGAGTTGACGCGGATGTTCTCCGGCGCGTGGGTCACGGCGGCATTCTTGGTCATGTTGCGAACGCCGCCCTTGGCGGCATTGTAGGCGGCAGCCCCCGGCACACCCACATTGCCCCAGATCGACGAGAAGTTGACGATCGAGCCCTTGCCGGCCTTGCGCATGGCCGGGATCGCCGCCTTCATGCCGAGGAAGGAGCCGGTGAGGTTCACGCCGACCACCTGGTTCCAGTCGTCCAGCGGCGTTTCCAGGATCGGGCCGTAGGCCTTGACGATGCCGGCATTGTTGACGAGCACGTCGAGCCTGCCATGCTCGGCGACAATCCTGTCGACGGCCGCGACCCAGTCGCTTTCCTTCGACACGTCGAGCATCAGAGGCACGATGTTCTCGCCGGCGGCGACCGGCTTCACGTCGCCGGCGTAGACGACAGCGCCTTCCCCGGCGAAGCGCTCCGCCACCGCGCGGCCGATGCCCTGCGCGGCGCCGCTGACGAGCACGATCTTTCCGTCGAGCCTTCCCATTCCTTCCTCCCAAAGCGCCGGCTCGGCCGGTCCGTATCGCTTGCAGTCGGCTGCCCGCCGGATTGCCTCCAACGGGCGCGCTCCTCCCACGAGCTTTGCCGTGAACTCTAGCAGCGGCGATCCTTGCGGCTCCGCCGAATATGCTCAGATTGAGAAACGCGGGACACGGCAATCATTTGACGAAAGGCGGACCGCTCGCCACTCCAGATCGAGCGCTGTCGGACGCCGGGAAAGCGATCGCCTCGCCGAGATCCTGCGGCGACTGCTGGGCACGTCAAGCCTTCCGGCTGATCATGGTCATCAGGCGGATGTGCGGATCGACCGCGAACAGGTCCGGCGCGCGGCGCGCGAATTCCTTGAGATAGGGCATCTCCATGTGCCTGTCCCACTCGGCGCGGCCGGCCCAGTTTTCGTAGAAGGTGAACTCGGCCGGGTTGGAGTCGTCCTGATGCAGGTCGTAGTCGACGCATCCGGCTTCGGCGCGCGTATCGGCGACGAGCGAGAGCAGGAATTGCCTGACCTCGTCGATCTTGTCGGGCTTGGCGACAAGATGCGCGACGACGGTGAGTTGCTTCGACATCAGAGGTCTCCTCCTTCTCCGATTGTTCCCGTGGGCAGTCTCGCCGGGACGGATACCCGCACGAGCTCGCCTTCAGGTCCCGCCGCTCGTCAGCGTGATCTTGATCGCCTTGGTGGCATCCTTGCCCAGTTCAAACGCTTCGACCGCGTCCTCCAGGGCGAAGGTATGCGTCTGGATCGGCGACAGGTCGATGCCGGTGCGCTCCAGGAAACGGATCGCCGCCGGCCACACGCCGGGCGAACCGATACACCCCTTCACGGTCAGGTTCCTGATCTGGATCTTGCCGAGTTCGACGGGGATCTTGCGGCCGATATTGATGCCCACCATCGAGACGCGGCCTTCCTCGCGCGCGTATTCGAAAACGTTGGCGAGCGAAGCGTCGTGACCGGCGGCCTCGACGACGAGATCCGCGCCCTTGCCCGCGGTCAGCTCCATGATACGGCCGATCGGATCCTGCGTCGCGTCGACCACCTCGGCAGCGCCGAGTTTTAGTGCCACGTCGCGACGCGACTTCAGCGGATCGACCACGATGACGCGCGCGCCCATGCCGATGGCGGCCGCGGCCGAGACGAGGCCGATCGTGCCGCCGCCGGAGACCACCACCGTCTCGCTGGCATTGGTGCCGCCGGAACGAAGCACCGCGTAGAAGCCGCAGGTGAACGGCTCGATCAGCGACGCGCGCTTGTCGTCGATGCCATCGGGAAGCTTGTGCAGCCATTCCGGATTGACGTTGAAATATTCCCGGTCGGCGCCGTCCATGGAGAAGCCGAAATGGTGCAGCCGCTCCGGCGTACGCACCACGCATTCGCCGACGACGCGGTCGCCGACCTTGTAGTCCCTGACCTTCTTGCCGACCTCGACGATCTCGCCCGCCCATTCGTGGCCGGGGGTCACCGGATAGGAGATGGGAATGATGTAGCGGCCGGCAAGCAGCTCATAATCGGAATGGCAGATGCCGACCGCTCGCGTCTTCACCAGCACTTCGCTGGCGCCGATCTCCGGCATCGGCTTGTCGATGATGATCGGCTTGTCGGGGGTCTCAAAGAGGAGCGCTCGCATCCCTGGTGTCTCCGTTCTTCTGTCTAGCTTCACATTTCCTACGACTGGGGCGGGCGGACGGTGGAACGAGCCGCCACATCGGGCCCGGATCGCCTTGCGCCCCTACCCGACCGTCACAACCTGTCCGTTCGCCGCCGACTTGATGATAGCCTCCAGCAACGCGATGTTGTTGATCATGTCCTCGCCGGAGATGGCATAGGGTTCGGCGCCGCGGACCGCTTGCGCGAAGGCAACGAGGTTGTCGCGCACCGGCTCGGCCGGGCCGACTTCCCTGACCTCGATCGGCATGCCGGTCCAGGCGCTGGTCACCACCCATCCGTCGGGTGCCTCGACATGCGCCTTGTCCCGCACCTCGATCCAGCCTTTCGTCCCGAAAACGGCGAAGCGCGATACGAAGGGCGTCACCAATGTCGCCGAGACATAGGCGGTGCCGCCGCCGTGGAAGCGGATGTGAGCCGACAGCGTATCACCCTGCGGGAAGTCGGAGGCAAGATTCTCGCAGGCGACGCGGACGTCGCGGGGGGCGCCAAGGAGCTTCACCGCAAGGTCCGTCAAGTGGATGCCGGTGGCAGTCATGCCGGCGGCCGGCGCCTGCGCGGCATTCAGCCGCCAGTTGGACTTGTCGAGGGTGAGGAACTTGTCGTGGCTGAAATTGGCCTCGACCTGCAGGATGCGGCCGAGCTTGCCGCTTGCCGCCGCCCGCAGCATTTCGGCGACCGGCGGCTCGAAACGGCGTTCGTGTCCCATGCCGAGCATCAGACCGGCCTCGCGGCACGATGCCACGGCCTTCTCGGCTCCCGCCTTCGTCATCGCCAGCGGCTTCTCGCAGAAGACATGCTTGCCGGCAGCGACCGCCTTCTCGATCTGCTCTTCATGCAACGAATGCGGCGTCGCCAGGATCACCGCCTCGACGTCGGGGCGGGCGAGCGCCTGCTCGTAGCTCGTCGTCAGGGCGAGGCCATGCTCCTCGCAGAACGCCCTCGCTGCCGGATCGGGCTCGACGGCCACGACGACGTCGAGGTGCGCACCTGCCGCCTCGAGGACGGCGACCATCTTGCGGCCCCACCAGCCAAGGCCGACCATCGCTACCCTTACGGGCTTCGTTGCTTCGTTCACGCTGTGCTCCATCGGTCGGGCCGGTATCGATCGGCCGGCCCGCGTGCCATCAAGACCCGTACGGGCCGAGTGTCAGGCGGCCGAATAGCCGTGATCGGTCATCACCAGCTGACCGGTGATGCCGCTCGCCGCATCGGAGACGAGGAAGCCGATGGTCGCGGCGATCTCGGAGGGCTGCAGCAAGCGCTTGGTCGGAATGTCGTCGAGCCAGACCTTCATGACCTCGGGCTGCGCCATGCCGACCTTCTTCAGCATCTCGGTTTCGGTGTAGCCCGGGCCGACCGCGTTGACGCGGACGTTGAAGGGAGCCCATTCGACGCCGACGACGCGGCACAGATGCGCCACCGCCGCCTTCGAGACGTCATAACCGGAGTGCAGCTCTGGACGGACCGCCTTGACGCCGGCGATCGAGGAGATGGCCACGATCGCGCCGCGCTGGCGCTCCACCATGCGCTTGCCGAAAGAGCGGACGCAGTAGAAGACGCCGTTCAGGTTGATCTTCATCACGCGATCCCAATCCTCGTCGGAATGGTCCTTGGTCGTGCTCTCATAGGCGATGCCGGCATTGGCCACGAGGATGTCGATCGCGCCGAACTCTTCGTTCAAGCGGGCAGCCGCGTTCTCGACGGCCTTGGAGTCCGTGACATCGAACTTGATGCCCCTGGCCTTCAGGCCCTTGTCGGCCCACTCCCTGGCGGCATCCGTCACCCGGTCGACGGCGTCGGCCAGCACCACGGTCGCGCCCAGAGCGCCAAGCCTTTCGGTGATCGCGGAGCCTATGCCGCCGGCCGCGCCGGTCACGACGGCCGTCTTTCCGGCCAGCGAGTAGTTGGCGAAAGCCTCGGTTGCCATTTTCATTTCCTCCACTTGTTCGATTTTTTGCCGCTGCCGGCAGGGCCGCGCCGGGATCAGACCGTGACCAGGATTTTCAGATGCCTGCCGGCCTTGTCGAGCAGGGCCTCAAAACCCTTCTCGACCACGTCGTCGGCGGCGATGTTGGCCGTCACCACCTTCTCCAGGGGCAGGATCCCGGCCTCGATCATGCGGATGATGCGCGGCCAGATCTGCACGGGGTAACACCAGGTGGCTTCGACGGTGATGTCCTTCTGGGCCCACAGCATGGCATCGATCGAAGCGGGCTTCATGTGCAACCCGGTCTGCACCACCTTGCCCTGGCGGCGCACCACCTTGACGCAGGCGTTCAGGCTCGCCTCCAGGCCGACGCATTCCAGCGCGACGTCGACGCCCACGCCTTCCTCCGTGTTGTCGCGGATGACCGTCTCGACATCGTCTTTCGTCGGGTCGATCGCGATGATGCCAGGAACGAGTTCCTTCGCCTTCCGCAGGCGGTTCGGGTTGGGCTCGCTGACGAAGATCACGGCAGCACCCGCGGCCTTGGCGGCCAGCAGCGTCAGCGCGCCGATTGGCCCCGCGCCGGAAACGAGCACCGTCGATCCCGACGTCACGCCGCCTCGGTCCGTGCCGTAGATCGCCACCGCCGCCGGCTCGATCATCGCCGCCTGCACGTCGGAGACGCCGTCCGGCACCTTCACCACATTGTAGTCGTTGACGACCGCCAGCTCGCCCATGCCGCCCCACTGCCACGACAGGCCGATGCAGGCCATCTCGGGGCTCAGATGATAGAGGCCGCGGCGTCCGAAATAATCGTCGCGCGGCGAGACCAGGGGCTGGATCGACACGCGGTCGCCCGCCTTGACGTTCGTCACGGCCGAGCCGGAGTCCTGGACCACGGCGCTGAACTCGTGGCCGAGAATCTGCGGATTGGTCGCGCCGGTATAGACGTGCGGGCTAGCCGGCGTGACGATGGGACCGGCGATGTATTCATGCAGGTCCGTGCCGCAGATGCCCGTGGTCAGCGGCTTGATCAGCACATCGTTGGCCCCTAGGCGGGCGGCCGGCGGCGCCACGTCCTCGACCCGGATGTCCCTGGCACCGTGGAAACGAACTGCCTTCATGTTACTTCCCTTCCGGACCGGTGATCGTCACTGAACGGTATAGCCGCCGTCCACGACCAGGCTGGCACCGGTCACGAAGCGTGCCTCCTCGGAAGCGAGGAAGAGCACGCAATTGGCGACGTCCACCGGCTCGCCCAGCCGCAGCGGGTGCTTCTCCTTCATCATGTCGAGATAGGCCTGTTTGCCTCGCGGATAGGTCTCCGCGGCCTTCAGGAACAGCTCGGTCATGGTCGAACCGGGATGCACGGCATTCACGCGGATGCCATGAGGCGCGTAGCAGATCGCGTCGGTCCTGGTCATCGCCAGCACCGCGCCCTTGCTGGCATGGTAGGGCGGGATGTCGTCATTGCCGATCAGGGCATAGATCGACGAGAAGTTGACGATCGATCCGGACTTCTTCTCCATCATCGGCCGCACGGCGTATTTGGTGCAGAGGAACGAGCCCTTGACGTTGATCGCGAAGACGCGGTCCCACTCCTCGGCGCTGCATTCGTGCGCGAACTTGTTGGCGCCGGGAATGGCCGCGTTGTTGACCAGGATGTCCAGCCCGCCCCATTTGCCGATCACCTTGCCGATCGCGGCTTCGACCTCGGCTTCGCTGGCGATGTCGACCTTGAGAAAGATCACGGCGTCGCCAAGTTCCTTCGCCAGCTTCTCGCCGTCCTCGACCAGCAGGTCCAAGATCGCGACCCTGGCGCCTTCCTCGACAAAGCGGCGCACCGTCGCCCCGCCGATGCCGCGCGAGCCGCCGGTGACGATCGCGACCTTGTCCTGAAGCCTGCCCATGGTTCCTGCTCCTGTGTTGTGCCGATCAGCATGCTGCGCGCCTCGGCGGCCGCTGGTCGACTGCCAAGTATCGGCCGGGCGCTATCGGCTGCGCCGGACATAGAACGCAGCCGCGGCCACGATCACGATGCCCTTGATGATGATCTGGAACTGCACCGGCAGGCCGAACAGCAGCACGGCGTTGAACACGACGATCAGCACCGCGGCGCCGAACAGGCCGCCGATGATGCCGCCGCGTCCGCCTGCGAGCGAGATGCCGCCCATGACCGCGGCGACGATCGAATCGAGCTCGAAGCCTCGCCCGACCCAGTTGTCGACGATGCCGACATATCCCGACAGCACCAGGCCGGCGATCGCCGCCAGTCCGCCCGAGATCATGTAGCCGACGATCGTCACCCGGTCGGCATTGATGCCGAGCAGGCGGGCGGTCGTCGGGTTGCCGCCGGTGATGTAGACCTCGCGGCCGAAGCGGGACTTGGCGAGCAGCACCCAGAACACCGCCGCCAGCACGACGAGCAGCATGATGTTGTAGGGAATGCCGTTCCAGGTCGCCGATCCGAGGGTGCGGAACAGCGGCGGCACGTTGCCGGACGGCGCGCCCTGCGTATAAGCGAAACGAATGCCCTGCAGCACGATCATCGTCGCCAGGGTCGCCAGGAACGGCGACACGCTGCGCTTGGTGACCAGCAGGCCGTTGGCGACACCGGTGGCCACGCCGATGCCGATCGCGATCAGCAGGATCGGCAGCACGTCCGCGTTCTGGCCCGAGAAGCTGGTCGCGATCACCGCCGACGTCGCCATGACCGACGACACGGACAGATCGAGGCCGCGCAGGATGATGACGAAAGCCTGGCCGATGACCACGATGCCGAGCGGCGCCGCCTGCAGCAGCATGTTGGAGATGTTGTTGGCGGAAAGGAAGGCCGGCGAAATGATCCCGGCCACGGCGATCATCAGGACGAGAAAGATCGGCAAGGCGTAGGGCGCCAGCCGCGAAGCCGGCGAACGCGCCGGCCCGGCGAATTCGGCGGGCTTGCCATGGGCGACGTCGACCATCAGACCCTCCTCCGCTTCTCGACGTAGATCGACACGGCCACGATCACGATCAGCCCCTGGGCGATCAGCTGGTAATGGGTCGACACGTCCATGAAGTTGAGCACGTTGTTCAGCAGCGAGATCAGATAGACGCCGAGCAATGTCCCGAGGACTCCGCCCTTGCCTCCCGTCAGCAAGGTGCCGCCGACCACCACGGGGGTGATCGAGGCAAGCGTATAGTTCAGCCCGGTATAGGGCTGGCCGACGCCGAAGCGCGCCGTCAGGTAGATCGCGGTCAGGGCGCAGCAGAAGCCGCAGAAGCCATAGACGGCAAGGATCACCTTGGCGCGCGGCAGGCCCATCAGGCGCGCGCCGGCATCGTCGTCGCCGACCGCGTAGATGTAGCGCCCGAGGCGGACGTAGGTGAGGAATGCGCCGACCAGCGCGAACAGGACGATCACGACGACGGCCCCGATGGGTATGCCCAGCACCTTGCCATAGGCGAGATAGGTGAAGCCGCGGGGCACCTTGCCCGCCGGGCCCAGCGAATAGAGCAGGACGAGGCCCTGCAGCACCGCGCCCGTGCCCAGGGTGACGATCAGCGGATGCACCTTCAGCCAGATGATCAGCAGGCCGTTGATCAGGCCGATCGCCAGCCCCAGCAGCAGGATGCCGGCGATGACCGGCGCCACCATGGAGGCGTCGCCGCCGATCATGCCGGAGGTCAGCGTCGACAACAGGCTGATCATCGAGCCGACCGACAGGTCGATGCCGCCGGTCAGGATCGTCAGCGTCTGCCCGAGGCTGACCAGCGCCAGGCCGGTCGACTGCTCCAGGATGTTCATGACGTTGTTGGTCGTGCGGAAGCGGTCCGAAACGAAGCCGCCGAAGACCAGCAGCAGGACGAGCAGGGCAATGACGACGACGATGCCCTGGTTCTTCTTCAGGCTGCGCGAAAAGCCGGCGGAGCCGATGGAAACGGTCGCGCTCATGCGGCGGCCTCCCTGACCGGATGCTGCGTGGCAAGGCTCATGATCGCCTCTTCGGTGATGGCGGGGCCCGACAGTTCGCCGCTGATGGCACCCTCGCGCATGACGACCACCTTGTCGGCCATTCCGACCACTTCCGGCAACTCGGAGCTGATCATCAGGATGGCGATGCCGCTGTCGGCGAGCCCGCGCATGATCCGGTAGATCTCGGTCTTGGCGCCGACGTCCACGCCCCGCGTCGGCTCATCGAGGATGAGCACCTTGCGGCTGGTGCGCGCCCAGCGGGCCACGATCACCTTCTGCTGGTTGCCGCCGGACATGAGGGCCACGGGCGTGCCCGGCCCGCGGCAGGCGATGCGGTAATTGTCGATCTCCTGGCGGGCAATCGCATGCTCGCGGGAGCGGTCCAGCAGGCCGCCGCTCGTCACCTCCGACAGGTTCGCCGCCGAGATGTTGGCGGCGACGTCGAGCTGCATCGCCAGCCCCTGCCCCTTGCGGTCCTCGGTGACGAAACCGAGGCCCTTCCTGATGGCGGCGGCCGGGGTGAGACCGGCGAGCTGTTCGCCGTCGATGGTGACCGAACCGGACGAGATCGGCAGTCCGCCGAAGATGCCCATCGCGAGTTCTGTGCGCCCTGAACCGACCATGCCCGCGAGCGCCGTTATCTCGCCTGCCCTTAGTTCGATTCCGGCATTGCGCACGCGCCCCTCGACGCTGACGTTCTCCGCCTTCAACACCACCTTGCCGGGAGCGCCCGACTGACGCTTGGCGGGGAAGACGTCGCGCAGGTCGCGGCCGACCATGTGGGAGATCAGGCGGTGGCGATCGACCTTGCCGATGTCGGTGGTGACGACATGCTGGCCGTCCTTGAACACGGTCACGCGGTCGGCGATCTGGAAGATCTCCTCGAGCCGGTGCGACACGTAGACGATGGCGACGCCCTCGGCCTTGAGCGCGGCCAGGCGCGCGAACAGAAGCTCGGCCTCACGGCCGGAAATGACGGCGGTCGGCTCGTCCAGGATGAGGAGCTTGACCTTGTGGACCAGCGCCTTGGATATCTCGACCATCTGCTGGTCGGCCACGGTGAGCTCCGACACCAGCTTGTCCGGATCGATGTCGACGCCGAGCTTGTGGAGCAGGTCCGCCGCGTCCTTGCGCGTCCTGGCATGGTCGATCATGCCGAAGGCGCCACGGCGCTCGTGGCCGAGAAAAATGTTCTCGGCGACCGTCAGATGCGGGAACAGCACGAATTCCTGATAGATGACATGGATACCGGCGGCCTTGGCATCGGCGGGGCGCACCCAGTGGACCGGCCTGCCGTCGAACTCGATCTGGCCGGAGTCGGGCTTGTAGGCGCCGGCGATGATCTTGATCGTAGTCGACTTGCCGGCGCCGTTTTCACCGACGAGGGCATGGATTTCGCCCGCACGAACATCGAAATCGATCGACGACAGCGCCTGGACGCCGGTAAAGCCCTTGGAAATGCCGGTCAGCTTCAGCATCGTAGAACTCCTGTAATAGCGGGGTGCCCGGAGCTGGCCCGGACACCACGGTTGCAAGAGCCGCCGGGTCTATTGCGGATAGTCGACCTTGTAGGTCTTCGGGTCGTAGTCCTGGCCCATGCCGCCCGTGATCAGCATGTCCGCCGGGCCGTCCGGAACCACCATGTCGGTGAGGCGCAGCGGCGTCTGGATCGACTGGGTCTCGTCGCCCTCGGACACGGCGATCTGCGAGTTGATCGTATAGATGCAGGGCACCGGGGCGCCGGCGAGAACCTGCAGCGCCACGTCGATCGAGATGCCGCCCATGGCCGGCGGATAGCCGACCTCGAGCATCGGCACCTTGTGCTTGATCGCCATCTGCAGCGGGCCGTTCACGTCCGCCGTGGTGTGCGGCGGAATCTCGCCGTCCTTGTAGCCTGCTTCGATGAAGGCCTCGATCGAACCGGGGGTCTGAAGGCCGTGCGCCGACCAGACCGCGTTGATGTCCTTGCCGTATTTGGCGATCATCGCCTGCATGACCTGCTTGCCCTTCACCGGCGACCAGTCGGAATAGACGGTCTCCAGAACCTTGATGCCGGGATACTGCGCGAACACCTCGCGTGCCGGCTTCTCGCGGTTTTCCGACGGGCTGGAGCCCGCCTGGCCGGCCAGCATGATGACGTTGCCCTTGCCGTTGAGCTTCTCGGCGATCCACTGCGCGAACAGGCGGCCCATCATGGCGTCCGAAGCGGTGACGAAGGTGACGAAGTCGTCGGAAGCGACACGGCGGTCCATCATCACGACCGGGATGCCCTGGACCATCGCCTGCTGCACCGCCGGATCCAGCGCCTGCTGCGTGTTGGCGCTGACGATCAAGAGGTCCACACCGCGCGAGATCAGGTCCTGCATGTCCGCGACCTGCTTGGCATCGTCATGGCCGGCATCGGTGATGATCAGCTTGCCGATCTGGTCCTTGTGCCCGGCCGCCGCCTTCTGGAGCGAGTGCAGCATGACGACACGCCAGGAGTCGCCAAGTCCGGCATTGGAGAAGCCGATCGTGTACGGCCCGTCCTTCTTGTATTCGGAAGTATCCTTGAAGCATACTTCCGTATCTGGGTTGTAGAGATAGGTGCGCGGAGCACCGCTGTAGAACTTGCTGTCCTGCGCGAACGCAGGGGCCGCGAGCGCCGCAAGTCCTGCCGCGCCGGCCAGCATCATGGCAAAGCGGCGGGTAATATTGGTCATGTCAGCTCCTCCGTCTGTGGCTGCGGCACAGCCTTCCCCATCGCGTCCGGCGCATTGCCCGGCGCGTCGATACTGCTCAGTCCGGTCCATTCGACTGGCTGCGCCCTCCCTGGCGCTAAGTCGAAGAGTTACAGGACTAGCCTTGCGTTCCAACCGGAGAATTTATCATTTTGAGACTCCCGTCAGCACGGGGACGTGGCCCGCATCGACGCACGCGGCGCGACGCAGGCCCCAGGCAGCGTCAAGGAATAAGCCTTTCCTGGCGCAACTGGGCGAACAGGTCGGTGAACGATTTCTCGGTCGACTGGAAGACGAGGAAACCGGCCTCGCGGCTCTTCGTCATGTCGGTCATGATCTCGATCGGCCGCCCGAGATCCAGGTCGGTGTGCCAGGCCGAGGCCAGGCGATCGAGATCGGCTTCCTTCAAGCCGTATTTGGCGACCATGCCCGCCCAGACGGCCGGCGCATCGGCCATTTCGGCCTCCAAGGGGTGGATCGTGCCATCCCAGCCGACCGACTCCACCCCGAACCAGTCCGCAATGCGCGGCCAAAGCCAGTTCCAGCGGAAGTAGTCGCCATTGACCACGTTGAAGGCCTCGTTGCGCGCGCCCGGCGCGGTCGCCGCCCAGACGAGATGCCTGGCGAGCACGCGCGCGTCGGTCACGTCGCAAATGCCGTTCCATTGCCCTTCGGAACCGGGCCAGCGGAACTTGCGTCCGGTTTCCTTGCAGATCGACGCGTAGACGGCCAGCGTCGAGCCCATGTTCATGGCATTGCCGATCGCCTTGCCGATCACGGTGTGCGGGCGCTGGACGGTCCAGGTGAAGCCGTCGCGCCGCGCCGCGGCATATACCTCGTCTTCCTGGGCGTAGTAGAAATTGGGCAGGTCGAGGCGCGGCTGCTCCTCGCGCAACGGCGTCTGCGGCCGGAAGCCGCCGGTGACATAGGCATCGAACGGCCCGAGATAGTGCTTGAGCCCGGTCACCAGATCGACATGCTCGATGCATTTCTTCGGCGACAGCGCGTCGAGCACGTTGCGGACCATGGCGCTGTTGACCTCGATGTTCTCCGCCTCAGTCGGCCGGCGCGTCCATGTGGCGAAGAAGACATGCGTCGGCGCGACATCCTTCAATGCTGCGTCGACGGATCTTGCGTCGAGCAGATCGGCCGCGACAGGCCGGACGCCGGTTATGGCCGTGTCGTTAGAGGGATTGCGCGAAAGTCCGTAGACCGTCCAGCCATTATCCAGCAGCTCACGCGCGGCGTTGCCGCCGATCATGCCGCTGATGCCGACCACCAACGCCGTCTTCTGCATGTTTCCCTCCCATGTCGTTCATTCTGGCGGCGGCGCACTCCGTAAGGGGAGCATAGCCCACGGCATCGCCGACGGATGGGGCAGCCGCAGTCAGCCCATGATCCTCATGTCTCAGGATGAGAAGACTTTGCCCTCGAGTCACGTCCGGGAATATTCGTTTTGATAATCCTGGATGTTGCACGACACGGGCCACATCCGAAAGATGCCGATCAAACATACGGCGGGGCCGACTGCCTTTCGCCGGCCCGACGAGCCTATCCTGGGGAGGACATCGATGGCCGAGTCGATCGAGCTGCTGGCCGCCTACTGGACGATCGCCGGCGATCGCTATCCGATGGGACCGACCGAAGTCAGCCCGTTCCCGTTGCGCGAGCGTGCGGAAGCGGCCGCCGAAGCGGGCTATACAGGCCTCGGCCTCGTCTACCAGGACATCCAGGCGAACGCGGCCAAGATGGGCCTCGAAGGCATGCGCCGGCTCTTCGACGATACCGGCATCAAGCATGTCGAGGTCGAGTTCCTCGGCGACTGGTTCGAGCTCGGCGAGGCCAAGACGCAATCCGACCGCGTCCGCAAGGAGCTGATCGAAGCCGCCGCGGTGCTCGGCGCCCGCGACCTAAAGATCGCCCCGAAGATGTGGGCCGAGGAGATCGATGTCGCGCACTACGCCAAGGCGCTGGCCGAAGTTGCCGACGCGGCTGCGGCGATCGGCATCGACGTTGCCATCGAGGTCCTGCCCTTCACCAACATCCGTGACCTGAAAACCGCGCGCGCCGTCGTCTCCCAGTCGGGGCGCGCCAACGCAGGACTGTGCATCGACATCTGGCACATGGAGCGCGGCAACATTTCCTTGAGCGAAGTGGCCGACCTGCCCGCCTCCTATGTCAAGTCGGTCGAACTCAACGACGCCCGCGCCGAAATCGTCGGGTCGCTGTGGGACGACACGATCGGCGAGCGCGTCTATCCGGGCGAAGGCTGCTTCGACGTGCCCGGCTTCATCCGTGCCATCCGCCGGACCGGCTGGAACGGTTTCTGGTCCGTGGAGGTGCTCAGCCGCACCTACCGTGTGGGCTCTCTCAAGGATCAGGCGAAGCGGTCCTACGACACGACCATGGCGATGTTCGACAAGGCCGGCTGGCGGGAGCTTGAACGGGAGGAAAGCCGATGAAGACCAATCTCGAAGGAAAGATCGTCGCCATTACCGGAGGCGCAACGGGAATAGGCCGCGCGACAGCCGTCGCTTTCGCAAGAGAAGGCGCCAAGGTCGCGCTTATCGACATCGACAAGGCGGGTTGCGACGAGACGGTTGCGCTGATCGAGGCGGCCGGGAGCAAGGCGTCGGTCGGGCTGGGAGACCTGTCGACCGGCGACGGCGTGGCGACGGCGACGAAGGCAGCCCTCGACAGGTTCGGCGGCGTGCTCGACGTGCTGATCAACAATGTCGGCTCCGGCGCGGTGCGCAGCTTCGACCAACTGTCCGACGAGGAATGGGAAAAGACCTTCCAGCTCAACTTCATGAGCTATGTGCGCACGTGCCGCCTGGCGCTGCCAATCATGCGCGAGCGCGGCGGCGTGATCGTCAACAACGCATCCGACCTCGCCCGCCAGCCCGAGCCGGTGCCGGTCGACTACGGCGCGTCCAAGTCGGCGGTTCTGGCACTCACCAAGAGCCTCGCGCGCGCCGAAGCGCCGAAGATCCGCGTCAATGCCGTGGCCCCCGGCCCGGTCTGGACGCCGTTCTGGTCGAAGCCGGGCGGCTTCGCCGAAACCATGGGCAAATTCCACAACATGCCTCCCAAGCAAGCCGTGGAGCACGAGATGAGCCTGCGGCAATTGCCGCTGGGCCGTCTCGGCGAACCCGAGGAAGTGGCCAACGTCATCCTCTTCCTCGCATCCGACCTCGCCTCGTTCGTCACGTCATCCGTATGGGGCGTCGACGGCGGCTCGGTCCGCAGCATCATCTGAGTCTATTCCGGCCGTCTTGCGCCCGCCGTTCCCGTCCATGCGGGGACGGCTTTCTTTCTCCCGCGGCGTCCGCGCCTTCGGGCCCGTTCCTCTCAAAATGAGCATCTTGCGCGTTGCGCAGCCGGGAGGCGCGGCGAACTATTCCCCTTGCCGGCCACCCTCGTCTGGCACGGCTAAGGGAGGAAATCATGAGGAATTTTACGGGACACGCATCCCGCTCGGCCTTCATTGCTGCCGCAGCCTCGGCCATCGCCCTGGGCGTCGCAGCCGGATCGGCCGCCGCCCAGGACAAGCCGAAGCTCGGCTATTCCGCGCCGTTCCTGACCGATCCGTTCCAGGCGATCATGGCCAACCAGACGCTGAAGGCCGTCCAGGAAGCCGGCATGGAGACGCTGCCGGCGACCAACGCCAATGGCGACGCCGCCAAGCAGTCGACCGACGTGCGCAATCTCATCTCGGCCGGCGCCAAGGCGCTGATCATCAACCCGACCGACAGCCAGGCGATCTCGCCGGTGCTGGATTTCGCGGCCGAGAAGGGCGTGCCTGCCGTGCTCATCGACATCGCGCCCGCCAAGGGCAAGGCGGCGATGATCGTGCGCGCCGACAACAAGGGCATCGGCGCCAAGGCCTGCGAGGCTGTGGGCGCCGCGCTCGGCGGCGAGGGCAAGGTTCTCTCGCTGATGGGCGACCAGGCGACGACCAACGGCCGCGACCGCACGACCGGCTTCAACGACTGCATCAAGGCGAAATTCCCGAAGATCGAACTGATCGAGCAGCCGACCAACTGGAAGGCCGACAAGGCCACGTCGGCCGCGCAGACCGTGGTGACCACCACGCCGGATCTCAAGGCGATCTACATGCAGAGCGATTCCGTGATGCTGGCCGGCGTGCTGAACGTGTTGAGGAGCGCCGGCAAGCTGACCAAGGTCAGCGAGGCCAACCACATCTTCCTCGCCTCGGTCGACGGCACGCCCTATGCGATGGAGCAGATCCGCCAGGGCTATCTCGACGTTGCCGTGGCGCAGCCGCTTGACCTCTACGCGAAATACGGCGCCTTCTACGCCAAGGCCGCTCTCGAGGGCAAAACCTTCCAGGCAGGTCCGACCGACCACGGCAGCGAGATCGTGCATGCCGGCGACAATTTGATGGATTATCTGCCGGCGACCGTCGTCACCAAGGAAAACGCGTCCGATCCGGCGCTCTGGGGCAACCAGGCGAAGGAATAAGGGCGTTGGCATACGGGACCGCCGCAGAGCGGTCCCGCATCCGGTATTCATCCGAATGTCCGTTCGGCCGGACCCCCATCAGGCGGATTTGACCGATGACGAACCCAGCAACGAACCTGGCGGCCGAGGCGCACGGCATCGTCAAGCGCTTCGGCCCGATCGAGGTCCTGCACGACGTCGGGATTTCGATCCCGGTTGGCGATGCCCGTGCCCTGGTCGGCCGCAACGGCGCCGGCAAGTCGACGCTCGTCGGACTTCTGACTGGACTCTACGCCGCCAATGCCGGAGAGATCCGGCTTGGCGGGCAGCCGGCGCCCGCGCTCGGCGACCGGCGGGCATGGCGCCAGCGGGTCGCCTGCGTCTACCAGCGCTGGATGGTCATTCCGCATCTGACCGTCGGCGAAAATCTCTTCCTCAACAACCAGCCGCGCAACGCCCTCGGCCTGGTCGCCTGGCGGCGCCTGCGCGAGCGCTCGATGGCGGCACTCAAGGACTGGGATCTCGACGTGCCGCCCGACATCGAGGCGTGGCGGCTGACGGTCGAGCAGCGCCAGATCGTCGAGATCGCACGCGCCCTGCTGCAGGGCAGCCGCTTCATCATCCTCGATGAGCCGACGGCCGAGCTGGAGCGCAAGGAGGTCAACCGCCTCTTCGACCGCATCCGCGCGCTCCAGGCGAACGGCGTCACCTTCCTCTACATCTCGCATCATCTGGAGGAGATCTACGAGATCTGCCGCACGGTGACGGTGATGCGCGACGGCCGCGTCGTCGCCGATGCGCAGCTTTCGCAATTCCCGAAGGACAGGCTGGTCGCGGCCATGGTCGGCGACGCGGCGATGGTCCAGCGCGAGAGCAAGTCCGTCCCGAAGACCGGCGGAGCGCCCGGTCTCCAGGTGTCGGGCCTTTGCCGCGGCGAGGATTTTCAGGACATCGAACTGAGCGTCGCGCCGGGCGAATGCGTCGGCCTTGCGGGGCTTGCCGGGTCCGGCAAGGACAAGGTTGCGGAAGCCATCGCAGGGCTGCTCGAACCCGACAACGGCACCGTTTCGATCCAGGGCAGAGCGACGCCGATGGGAGACGTGGTGGCGATGCGCGCCGCCGGCGTCGGCTATGTGGCGCGCGACCGCCACGAGCGCGGCCTGTTCCCGCTGCTTTCGGTGGCGGACAACCTGACCGCCACCGTCATGGACCGTTTCGGTCCGTACGGTTTCGTCTCGCCGGCGCGCCAGGCAGCAATGGCCGACGGGCAGATCGCCACGCTCGGCATCGTCGCCTCCTCGTGCGACCAGCAGATCGGCCAGCTTTCCGGCGGCAACCAGCAGAAGACGATGGTCGGACGGGCGCTGGCCTCCGATCCGAAGGTACTGGTTCTGGTCGCGCCGACCCAGGGCGTCGATATCGCCTCCAAGCAGGCCGTCTACGACATCATCGACAAGGCCAAGGCGCGCGGCATGGCGGTGCTGATCGTCTCGGACGATCTCGACGAGTTGACCGTCTGCGACCGGGTGGAAGTCATCTTCCGCGGCAGGCTGAGCCACAGCTTCCTGCCCGGCTGGAAGGACCACGACATGGTCGCGGCAATCGAAGGGCTTTACTGACATGGCGAGCACCGCATCCCGAAGCATTCCGGCCACCTCCGCCGGCTCGAACCTGTTCAGCAGGCTCAATCTGCGCGACCTGGTGCTGATCCCGGTGATCGCTCTGGTGATGGTCGTCGGCAGCTTCGTGTCATCGTCGTTCCTGCTGCCCGAAAACCTGCTCAACGTGCTGCAGCAATCGTCCGAGCTGTCCATCCTCGTCATCGCCCAGTCGCTGATCCTGATTTGCGGAAAGTTCGACCTCTCGCTGGAATCGACGGTGGGCCTCGCGCCGATGCTCGCCGCATGGCTGATGATCGTCGACACCTATGTCGGCGGCTCCGGCATCGGCATCAGCGGATATGCCGGCATCGCCGTGCTGTTCGCCGTCGGGCTCGTGGTAGGCACGGTCAACGGCCTGCTGGTGGTCAAGCTGAAGCTCAACGCCTTCATCACAACGCTCGCGGTGCTCATCCTGCTGCGCGGCATGACGCTCGGCATCACCAACGGGCAGACGCTGTTCGACCTGCCGTCGGAGTTCCTCTATCTCGGCACGGCCAAATGGTTCGGCGCCCCGGCGTCGATCTGGATCGCCGGCCTGCTCTTCCTCTTCTTCGGGCTGATGATGCGCTATCACCGCATCGGCCGCGCTATCTACGCCATCGGCGGCAATGCGGAAGCGGCGCGCGTCGCCGGCATCCCGGTCGAGCGCATCACCATCGGCGTCTTCATCGTCGGCAGCCTGCTGGCTGCGCTTGCCGGCCTGCTGCTCACCGGCCGCATCGCTTCCGTCATGGCGGGCCAGGGCCAGAACATGATCTTCTACGTCTTCGCCGCGGCCGTCATCGGCGGCATCGGCCTGAACGGCGGACAGGGGCGGATGATCGGGGCGCTGACCGGCGTGCTGCTGCTCGGCCTGCTGCAGAACGTGTTGACGCTTTCCGGCATAGCCGCCTTCTGGATCGACGCCTGCTACGGCGCGATCATCCTGCTCGCGCTGATCATCACGCGGCTGAGCGGCGAAGCCCCTCGCGCCTGACGCGGCCAGCGCGAGCAGGACCGCCGAGGTCTGATCGGAGGCACCCAATCCGCAGTGGGGAATCCTATCCTGCAAGCCGGTTCCGTCCGGCCGAAATACGAGCTACTTGCCGGCCCCCGCCAGGTCCGCCATCTCCTTGACCAGCACGAACATGTCGCGCTCGCCCCGGCCGTGCAGATAGGCGGCCTCGTATTGCTGGCGCACCTGCGCGGCAAGCGGCAGGGGGGCATGCAGGTCGCGTCCGACCGACAGCGCGATGTCCAGGTCCTTCATCATCTGCGTCACGGCGAAGGCGGGGTCGTATCTGCCTTCCAGGATCATGGCGCGCTTGTAGTCGAGCAGCGGGGTGGCGACCGCGCTTTTCGAATAGACCTCGACCGCGTCGGCGAGCGAGATGCCGCCTTTTGCAGTGAAAGCCAGCGCCTCGGCCATCAGCGCCGCCATGCCGGCAAGCGTGGAATTGACGGCGAGCTTCATGTAGCGCGCCTGCTCGCCCTCGCCGAGCCAGAAGCGGGTCCTGGTGAAGCTTTCGAAAAGCGGCGTCAGCCGATCGAACTCGGCGCGCGGACCCGAGACGATGCTGGTCAGTGCACCCGCCTCGGCGGTGGCCGTGGAACCCGAAACCGGCGCGCGCAGATAGGGCACAGCCTTGGCCCCGAGCAGATCGGCCACGGCGGCCGAGGCTTCCGGCGAAACGGTGCTGGTGTCGATATAGGTCTGCCCCTTGATGAGGTGCGTGGCCAAAGCGCCGTCAGCCGTAACGACCTCGTGGAGCGCCGCGTCGTCGGAAATCGAGGAAATGACGACGTCGCTGGCGGCGGCGAGCGCAGCCATGTCGCGCACCACCGGATAGCCCGCGGCGGCCGCCTTCTCCGCGCTGGCGTCGCTGCGCGCATAGGCGGTCAGCGAATTGCCCGCCGCGTGGATGTGCCGGGCGATGGGCAATCCCATCTTGCCGAGGCCGATCCAACCTATTCTCATGACGGTCTCCTTCGTGAACCCGTTGTCCGATCGCTCGAACAGGCGCCGGAGGCGGAACCAAATGATGATGTCGTCCGCCACTCTCCGCAATGGCTTGCTCAGGTCGTGTAAGGCGCGGCCCGAAACCGCAGGTAATCTCCCGACCCAACGGGCGCCGACTACCGCTCAGCCGGCGCTGCGCCGGGCGACGGCTTCCTGCAGGATCTTGGCCCGTTCGCGCGCCTTGAACGTCCGGGCGCCGACACGGTCCAGAAGCTCCACGATCTCGCGCAGCTCCGCGCTGGCTATGCCCTGCGTGATGAAGACGATGCGCGTGCGGTCGTCCTTGTCCGGCCAGCGGTCGAGCCAAGTCATGGTATGCAGCAGATGCTGGGCACCCTGGATGACCGCCGGCTTGCCGCTCTCCCCGGCGATGTTGACCAGTCCCTTCACCCTGAGCAGGCCGGCGCCGAGGTTCTGGCTGATACCGTCGAGCAGGAACTGCAGCTCGTCGCGCGACAGCGGCGCCTCCCGCGTCAGCACGAAGCTTTCCACCCCCTTGCCACGGAGATGGTAGTGCGCCTCGTGGTGATCGTGGTCGTGGCCGGCGTGGTCATGATGGTGATGGCCGTGGTCGTGATGATGATGATCATTAGGGTTTTCGTGTGCAGCGACCTTCAACCAGGGGCGCGGATCGGCCTTGCTGTCGCCGGCGTCGAAGCCCTTGTCGGTCAGCAAGGCGGCCACCGCTTTCGGCGACCAGTCGACGATCTCTATTTCCGCCGCCGGATTGAGATCGGCGATGTCGCGCCGCGCCAGCGCCTCCGCCTGCGGATCGCCGGCCAGGTCGAGCTTGGTGAGCAGCACGCGGTCGGCAAAGGCCACCTGGCGCACCGCCTCGTCGTGACGCTCGACCGTACCTCGCCAGTTGACGACGTCGACCAGCGTGATGACGGTGGCGACGCGATAGAGGCCGTCGAGCGTCGGCTCCGACAGGAACGCCTGCAGCACGGGCCCCGGCTCGGCAAGGCCCGAGGTCTCGATGACGACATTGTCGAAGGATGGAATCCGGCCGGCCGCGCGGTCGTGGTAGAGGCCGTTCAACGTCCCGACCAGGTCGCTGTGGACGGTGCAGCAGAGGCAGCCGTTCTCCAGCACCATGACCTGATCACTCGACGAGGTAACGAGCTGATGGTCAAGGCCGACCTCGCCGAATTCGTTGACCACGACGACCGTGTTGGCCATGCCCGGCGCCCTCAGCGCCGCATTGATGAGCGTGGTCTTGCCGCTGCCGAGAAAACCGGTGACGAGAGTCACCGGGATGCGACCAGCACTGCTCCGTCGCGTTTGGCTTGCCATGGGATCGGCTCACTCTGGTCCTGGCCCGTCTCAGAACACCTCGCAGCCGGGCAGGCCGCAGGAGATCAGTCGATCGGACGGGAAATTGGTGATGATCTCGCAACCATCCTTGGTCACGACGACCTCCTCCTCGATGCGGGCGGCGCCGGTTCCGTCCTCGGCACCCTTCCATGTCTCGAGCGCGAACACCATGCCCTCCTTGAGCGGGGTGTTCTGGCCGCGGAAACGCTTGGAGAAGATCGGGCGTTCCCACAGCGACAGTCCGACACCGTGGCCGTACTGCAGCAGGAAAGCCTCCGCCTCGTCGCGATAGCCGAAGTCCTGCGCGTCCGGCCATACGGCGGCAACCTCGTCCGGGGTGATGCCGGGACGGATCATGTCGATCGACGCGCTGATCCATTTGGAGGCGGTCTCGTAGGCGTCGATCTGCGCCTTGTTCGGCTCGCCGCAGATGAAGGTGCGGTAGTAGCAGGTGCGATAGCCGTTGTAGGAGTGCATGATGTCGAGGAAGATCATGTCTCCCGGCTGGATCATGCGGTCGGAGAAGGTGTGGGAATGCGGGCGGCCGCGCTGGCCCGACACGGAATTCACGCATTCGACCCGCTCCGAGCCCATGCGGAAGAGCCGGTCGTTGGCGATCGCCACGAGTTCGTTCTCCTTGGTGCCGGGGCGGATGGCGCGGGCGATGTCGACATAGGTGGCGTCGACCATGGCGGCCGCCATCTTGAGGAGTTCGATCTCGTCGGTCGTCTTGATCTCGCGGGCATCGAGCAGCGCCTGCTGGCCGTCGACCACCTCGATGCCTTCGGCCTCGAGCGCCCGGATCATCCCGAGTTCCATGATGTCGATGCCGAGCGGCTCCTTGTCGATGCCGTAATGCACCAGCGCCTTCTTGATCTGGCGGGCGAAATCGCGCGCGACGTTCATGTGCGGCGGGATGGCGCCCTGCATCGTCGTGAGCGGCGCCGCGACGTTGTCGGCGATCCAGGGCGAGGCGATGCGCTTGGCCGGCGGGGCCGGATCCCAGAGGAAGGGCGAGCCTTCGCCCGGACACAGCGCATACCGCATGAACTTGTCGCGCGCCCATTCGCCGATGTGGGTGGCCGTGACGTAGCGGATATTGTCGAAGTTGAAGCAGAGCACCGCGCCGAGACCGGCATGCTTGATGGCCCGCTGGGCACGGGCGAGGCGATCCTTGGAGAGCCGGCTGTAGTCGACGCCCTGCTCCCAGTCCTTCGCCATCTGGCCCCAGGAAGCCGTTGAATACGGGCTGTTGTATTTCATTTTCGTGCGGCTCCTCTGCCTAGTCCATGCACTTTGTCGAAGCGGGGCCTTATGCGAACTCGGCTGCCCAATCCCGGGTTTCCAGTATTGCCTTCAGCCGCGACAGGAACGCCGCGGAATAGGCCCCGTCGAAGGCGCGATGGTCGAAGCTCTGACCGACAATGCCGATCAGACGCGGGGCGACGAACGCGCCCTGCTCAGTCTCCACCACCGCCGGCTTGAGCCGGATCGCGTCCGTCGAAAGGATCGCCACCTGCGGCGCGTTGATGATCGGCGCCGTGAAGGACGTGCCGAACGCGCCGTTGTTGCTGATCGAATAAGTGCCGCCGGCGAAGTCGTCTCCAGTGAGCTTGCCGGTGCGTGCCTTGTCGATCTGGCGCGCGATCGCCTTCGCCAGGCCAGGCAGCGTCAGATCATCGGCGTTACGGACAACCGGCACCACCAGCCCGTTATGCGACAGGTCCACCGCAATGCCGAGATTGACCTCGGAGGCGAGCGCAAGCTGGCTGCCGTCGAACTGGGCGTTGACCTGCGGAAACTCCTTCAGCGCGATGCAGCTCGCCCGTGCGATGAACGGCAGGTAGGTCAGGGAAACGCCGGTCTCCGCCTTGAAAGAGGCCTTGCGCGCCGCACGCACGGTCTCGACCACGGTGTAATCCACCTCGATCGCCTGGAAGACGTGCGGGATCGTCTGCCAGTTTTGCGCCAGCCGCTCGCCGGTACGCTTGCGGATGGTATTGAGCTGCATGACGCTGCCCGGCAACGGAGCGATCGCCACTGGTTTCGGAGATGCCGGAGGAGAGACGACCGGGCCCGCCCCGCCCGTGTCCGGCGCGTCGGCGGGTGCAGGAGCGGCAAGAGCTGCCCGCACGTCCTTCTCGGATATCTTCGAACCGCCGGCCGCCGACACCTGCCTGGCGATCGCTTCGGCATCGAGGCCGTTCTGGGCGATGAGGCGGCGCGCCAGCGGGGTCAGCCGCAGCCCGAGCGGGCCTTTCGCGTTTCCGAACGATTCCGCCGGTGTCGCGACTTCCTCGAACGGCGAGCGCATGGTTGGAACGGGTGCCGGCGAAGGCGTGGCCCGACCATTGGCGGCAGGTGCGGCGGATGGCGCCGCAGCCCGCTGCGGAGTAGAAATCCGCGGCGTAGCGGCCGCCTCGCGCTCCCCGCCGATCACGGCGACCACCGCACCGACCTTGGCGACCTCGCCGGCCTGGACGCGGATGGAGGACAGCTTGCCGGCAGCGGTCGACTGCACTTCCATCGTGACCTTGTCAGTCTCGATCTCGAAGAGGTTGTCGCCTTCCTGGACCTCGGCGCCTTCCGACTTGAACCAGGTCAGGATCTTGCCTTCGGCGACGGTCTCGCCGAGCTGCGGCATGAGGACCTGCGTGCTCATCTTGCCGATCCGTTCATGGTGCGCGCAATGCGCTCGACGATGCGCGGGGCGCTGGGCAGCGCCAAATCCTCGAGGTGGTCGGCGGCGGGCAGCGGGATGTGCGGCGTGGTGATGCGCACGATCGGCCCGTCGAGGTCCCAGAACGCCTCGTCGGCGACGATGGAGGCGATCTCCGCGCCCCAGCCGCACAGGCGCGGATTCTCTTCCACCGTGAACAGCCTTCCGGTCCTGGCGACGGAGTTGAGGATGGTGTTGGTGTCGAGAGGCACCAGCGAGCGCACGTCGATGACCTCGCAGTCGATGCCGTGCTCGGCGGCGAGCGTCTCGGCCGCCTGCAATGCGCGCGGCACCATCAGCGCCAGCGCAAGAATCGTCGCATCCTTGCCGGGACGCAGGATCTTTGCGGTGCCGAGCGTGTCGACGATCTCGCCGTCCGGTACCTCGCCCTTGATGGCATAGAGCGACTTGTGCTCGTGGAAGATCACCGGATTGTCGTCGCGCACGGCCGCCGCCATCAGGCCGATGACGTCGACCGGCGACGACGGCGCCACGACCTTCAGGCCGGGAATCATCATCGTCCAGTTCTCGATCGACTGGGAATGCTGGGCGCCGAACCGTGCCCCGCCACCGTTGCCGGTGCGCACGACCAGTGGGCAGCCGAGCTGGCCGTTGGTCATGTAGCGCAGCTTGGGGAATTCGTTGGCGATGTAGTCGAAGCATACGGCCGCGAAATCGGCAAACATGATCTCGGCGATCGGCCGCAGCCCGGTCATCGCCGCGCCCATGGCGGCGCCGAGAATGGCCTGCTCGGAGATCGGCGTGTCGCGCACGCGCAGCGGCCCGAACTGCTCGTACAGGCCGACCGTGGCCTTGAACACGCCGCCGGCCTTGGCGACGTCCTCGCCGAGGAAAACGACGTTGTTGTCGCGCTGCATTTCCTGGGCGATGCCGCGCGCCACGGCGTCGCGATAGGTCAGTTCCGCCATGACCAGCCCCCATCGGCATAGACGTCGGTGGTGAGGATGTCGTCGGGCGCGGGGGGCGACTCTTTGCACACCTCCGTCGCTTCCTCGACCTTGCGCTTGCTCTCAGCCTCGATGCCCTTGATCTCCTCCTCCGCTATGCCGAATTCGAGAAGGCGGGCGCGGTAGATCTTGACGGGGTCCTTCTCCAGCCATTTCTCCAGCTCGCCGGCCGGACGATATTTGGCCGGGTCGGCGCGCGAATGGCCGGAATGGCGATAGGTCATGCACTCGATGAGCGTCGGCCCCTCGCCCGCCCTCGCCTTGCCGAAAGCGGCCAGTGCGGTGCGATAGACCGCATCCGCGTCGTTGCCGTCGATGACGATGCGCTCGAGCCCATAGGCGGAGGCGCGGTCGGCTGCCGGATGCTCCACCGCGGTGACGTCGCCGATCGGCGTGTATTCCATGTAGAGATTGTTCTCGCAGACGAAGACGACCGGCAGCTTCCAGATGGCGGCGAAGTTGAGGGCCTCGTGGAAGGCGCCGATATTCGTCGTGCCGTCGCCGAAGAAGCAGACCGAAACGTCCTTCTCACCCAGATACTGCGCACGCCAGGCGGCGCCGCACGCAATCGGAAGGTGTGCCCCGATGATGGCGTAGGATCCCATCACGCCGTGCTCGACCGAGGTCAGGTGCATCGATCCGCCCTTGCCGCGCATCAGGCCGTTGTCGCGCAGCATCAGCTCGCCCAGCACCTTCTCCATGGGAACGCCGCGCGCCAGCGTGTGGGCGTGCCCGCGGTAGGTACAGAAGGACTTATCGCCAGGCCGCATGGCCACCGCCATGCCGGCGGCGATCGCCTCCTGGCCGAGCGACAGATGGCTCGTCCCCTTGATCAGGTTCTGGAAGAACAGGTCGTTGGCGCGCTTCTCGCAGTCGCGAATCTCAACCTGGAGGCGAAACATCTCGCGTCTGAGATCGGCGCCGATATCGTCGTTTGTCAGGCCTTGCGAGCCTGATCCATCTTTCTTCTTTGTCATCGCGGATCCACCCTAGAGGCCCGACCATGCCAAAGTCGTTCCGGGGAGACACGGCCCAATATTCTCAAAATGGATAATCGATTGCCGGCCGGCCCGGCCTTCGGAAACCTGATGCGACGGGGAACGGACGGGGCCTTCGAGCCTCTGGCCCTCGCATTGTACAAACTCTCAAAATGAGAATTCGCGGGACTGCACTCTGTTTTGACGGTGTTAGCATCGCCCCTGAATGAGGAGGAGAATTGCCGGTCCCGGCATAACCGGGCGGCGCCATGGGCAAGGGCTTCAGCTTGAGGAGGCTGACGGCCTACCCGCGGAAGCACGTCGTACATTCCTCCCCGTTCCTTGCTTCTGGTTCGCTCTGCGCGACGGGCTTTGTCCGGCGGTGTGTTCGATTGTCCGAACGGCAGCGGCCTTCCCGAGCATGAACTGCAAGGATCGCCGGCGGCGACTTGAACAACACGAAGGGAGGAAACGATGAAAGGCATGTTGACGAAGAGCGCCCTGCTCGCGGTGCTGATCGCGGGCACGGTCGCTGGCACGAGCCACGCGCAGGAGGCCAAGGAGGGGTACAGCGGCAAGCCGCGCACCATTCTGTGGGCATCGACCGACATCCAGTATTCCGACACGTCCCAGTTCAAGAAGGACGGGCCCTACGTCATCGGCTTCTCGAACGCCTCGATCTCCAACGTCTGGCGTGTCGGCCTGCTGCATGCCGTGCAGAAGGCGGCGGCCGACAACAAGGACAAGATCTCGAAGCTGATCATCACCGACGCCAACGACGATGCGGCCAAGCAGGTATCGGACGTGCAGGACATCCTGCAGCGCGGCGTCGACCTGCTGATCGTGTCGCCGGCGACCGCCCAGGAACTCGACCCCATCGTCAGCCAGGCGATGACGCAGGGCGTGCCGGTCGTGCTCGTCGACCGCCGTGTGACTTCCGACAATTTCGTCTCATTCATCACCGCGTCGGACCAGGTGCTGGGCCGCCTCTACGCCCAGTGGATCGTCGAAAAGCTCGGCGGCAAGGGCAACGTCATCATGCTGCCCGGTCTCGCCGGCGCCAGCCCGGCGGAAATCCGCATCGCCGCCGCCAAGCAGGTCTTCGCCGAATATCCGGACATCAAGATCATCGACATGCAGTACACCGAGTGGAGCCCGGTCAAGGGCAAGCAGGTGATGGCCGCACTGCTGCAGAAGCACGGCAAGGCCATCGACGCCGTGTGGTCGGACTCGGGCCTCCAGGCATCGGGTGCGCTCGAGGCCTTTGTCGAGGCCGGGTGGGAAGACGGCACGATTCCGCCGATCACCTGCGCCGATCTCAACGGCTGCATCAAGCAGGCCGTGCAGCACAAGGTGCCGGTGCTCAACTTCGACTATCCGCCGGCTATGGGCGGCGTCGCGGTGCAGGTTGCGCTCGACGTTCTGGCCGGCAAGCCGGTGCCGAAGATCTACGCGGTGAATTCGGACATCTCGATCTCCAAGGGCGACGAGACCACGTCGGTCAAGGCCGATCGCTGGGCCGAGGACTATGCGCGGCTGGACAGGTCCAACGATCTGATCCTGTCGACCGGGCTCGGCTCCGATTACGATCCGACGACGTTCAAGGTCGACTATCCGCAATGAGGACAGCCGGCGTCGCCGCGGCACGGTGGCGGCGCCCGGTTCGAGGCCGGCTTTCGAGATTCCGGAGCCGGCCAACCACCGTTGGCCGCGCGACACCGGCTGCGGCGGGCGTCGTCTCGGCCTCGCTGTCGCGGATGGCTCTCGAGCGTGACGATATCGGGCCGGGTGCCCCGAAGTGCTTCTATTGCCTGACCCGCGGCGCGTCCGAGCCGGCGTCCGCCCGCAAGGTCCGGTTCGCGGGCGGTGTCGCGCAGACATAGCGGGCTTCGCGCTGGCCCGGATCGATCAGGCACCCGAACGGCAAGCGGCCCAGACGCGTACCGGCCGCCTTTGTGATAACGGAGGCAGACGATGATAGTTTTTCCTGCGGAGGATCACACGTTGCACCGCATGACGGACTATGAGCTGCTGCGCATAATCAATTTCCTCGAGCGCATCCGCACACCATACGACGAGAAGCTCCGGAATGCCGATCCGGATCCGGTATGGAACATCGTCCTGTTCCTGATGAAGAGCCATCTGCGCGGCGACGTCGTCACCATGTCTTCTCTCGCCCTGGTGTCGCAAATCCCGTTCGCCAGCGCGATGCGCCGCATCCACCGCCTCATCGAGGACGGCGACATCGAGAAAAGGCAGCGAAATCCGGGCGGCAAATCCTACAATCTCGTGCCGAGCCAACGGCTCAAATCGAACTTCATTTCCTATGCGATGAAAGTGAAGGTGCTGCTCGCCGAGACTTTCGGCCTGGGTGCCGGCAATGCCAACGTCGACGATTACTATTTCGGCGGCTCCTACATCGTCGACCAGATCATCCCGCCGCTGAAGATCATGGAGAACCGCAATTCGCCGACGCAGGACCTGCGCTTCCTGCTCAACGACGACAATTATTTCGAAGCCATGCGGAACATGTGGTCGGATTTCCGCAGCAAGCTGTCGTCCCGTAAGAACTTCAAGCTTCTGGCCTTGCCCGAGCTGCACGAAGAGCTCTTCCGCAACGCCCGGCGCAGGGAAAGCGAATACGACGTCATCTGCATCAACATCCCCTGGCTCGGCGAAGCGGTAAAGGGCGGCATCGTGCAGCCGCTCGGCGAGTATCTGCGCGACAGCAACCTGAACCCGCTCGATTTCCACCCCAACATCTGGAACACCGGGCATTGGGGCGGGCAGCAATACGGCGTGCCGATCTACTCCACGATCGAAACGCTCGCCGTGCGCAAGGATCTGTTCGAGCAGCACAAGCTGCATTCGCCCACCACCTTCGACAAGGTGCTGGAAGCCGGCCGGGAGTTGCACAACCCCAGGCGCGGCATGCAGGGAATCGTGTGGAACGCGGCGAAAGGCATGCCGGTCGCCCACTCCTTCATGTTCTTCATGGGCTGCTGCGGGGTGCCGGTGATTAACGCGCCGATGTCGCGCGTCGCCTTCGACTACAACAACATGACCGGCGAAATGTACCGCCCGCGCGTGCTGAGCGAGCAGGGCTTTCGCACGCTCGACTACATGCGCCAGCTTCTTGCCATCTCGCCGCCCGACATCCTGCTGATGGATTGGAACCGCGCACTCGACTGCTTCATGCTGGGCCGCGCGGCAATGATCTACTGCTGGACCATGCGCGCCTCGCGCTTCGAATACGACATCCATTCCGTGGTGAAACGCAAGGTCGAATACCTGCCGCACCCGCACGGACCAGGGGGTGCGACGGTCAGCCCTATCGGCGGTTTCCTGCTTGCCATCCCCGCCGGCCTGCCGCCGGAGCGGTCCAAACTCGCATTCGAGTCGATCTCGTGGATGGCCTCGCCCGCCGCCATGAAGGAGCATGTCAAGAACGGCATTCCGGTCGCACCCCGTTTCTCGGTCACCGCGGATCCGGAAGCCGCGGCGACGACGCCGATCGTGCGCTTCGCCGACCGGCTGGCCAAGCAGAACAAGCTGCACACATGGCAGCGCCCGCCGATTCCGGAATATGCGGTGGTCGAGCACATCCTCGGCGAGGAAATCTTCGCAGCGCTCAACGGCGAGCTGACCGATCGCGAAGCGCTGGAGCGCAGCCAGAATCGAATCGACAAGGTGATGCGCGACGCCGACCACTACTGATCATCATCTGTCGCTCTCCACTTCCAGCGCCACCGCCGGTGACGCCGCTTTCAGGAAGTGGCAAGCCGGTCGCTACGGCCGGAACGAGTATCGCAATGAGCCGACTGCCAACCTTGCCGAAGGCGATCAAGTTGCGGGGCACGACCCGACTACCGGCCGTCGCGCGATCCGCTGCGAAAATCGCTAGCGCGACCAGGTCTCGGCGTCGATCACACGGTCGTGGATCGATTACTGGTCCTTCTTGAACAAATCCTGGAAGATGAGCGGACCCCAAGTGCGGCCGCGTGCGTGCACCAGCGCGCCACCCTCGTTGAGCTTTCCCAGCTTGACGGGTGCGAACCCGAGCTGTTTGGCCAAATCCGCCACGGGAGCGATCGCGTCCTCGTCGTCACCAGACAGAAAAACGACCCGGTGGCCGCCCTCGACGATCGGATCGGCAGCCAGGGTGGCGGCAACCAGGTGATTGAAACCTTTCACGAGCCTGGCGCCGGTGAACGCCTTGGCGACGAAGGCGGAGGACGGGAGGCCGTCCAGCTCTTCAGGAAGAACGCCAAACGTGTTCGTCGCGTCGATGACCGTCTTGCCTTCCCAGCTCGGCAGGGCCTTCGCCACCTCGCGGTGCTCCCAGAACGGGACCGCCAGGATGATCGTGTCGGCCTCGAGTGCATCGCGCAGCGACTTGGCGACGACCCTGGGTCCAATCGCCAGAGCCTCTGGCGCCAACGCCTCGGGCGGCCGGCGGCTCGCGACGGTCACGTCGATGTTCTTACGGGCGAAGGCGTGGGCGAGGGCCTGGCCTATCTTGCCGAATCCTATGATCGCATAGCTCATGATATTTCTCCGATCCGTGTTGATGTGTGAACGTCCGCCGCGAACACTTCCGGCGATCCGGCGCGATTTCAAATGGCCGAGAAGCCGCCGTCGACAGCCAGTTCCACCCCGTTCACGAAGCTCGAATCGTCGGACGCAAGAAACAGCGCGGCCGCTGCGATTTCCTCAGGAAGACCCATCGTTCCACGCGGGATCAGGGATTCGAACATCTGCTTCGCTTCGGCGGTGAGAACCTGGTCCTGCATCGGTGTGGCGATCGGCCCCGGGTGCAGCACGTTCACCCGGATATTCCTGCCCTTCAGCTCATTGAGCCAACCGCGTGCGAATGCGTGCAACGTCGCCTTGCTCGCCGCATACACGCTGTAACCAGGAAAGCCTTTGAGCGAAGCAACGGACCCGGTCATGAAGATCGATCCGCCGTCGTTGAACAGCGGCAACGCCTTCTGGACCGTAAACAGCGTGCCGCGCGCATTCAGGTTGAAGGTCGCATCGAAGTGCTGCTCGGTAATCTCACCCAGCGGGACGCCTGCGCCCACGCCGGCGCTCGCATACAGGATGTCGATCCTGCCCTTTTCCCGCTTGACCGTGTCGAACAGGCGATCGAGGTCGTCGAGATTGGACGCGTCGCCGCGCACGCCGGTCACGTTCCGGCCGATCAGCTTGACGGCCTCATCCAGCGCCTCCTGCCTCCGGCCCGTGATGAAAACATAGGCTCCCTCCTCAACGAACCGGTTCGCGCTTGCCAGCGCCATGCCGCTCGATCCACCCGTGATGACTGCAACCTTACCCTCAAGCTTTCCCATGACTTATCCTTTGCTCCGTCCTTGGTCTTTCGGGGACGCCCCCGAGAACCTCAACATGGGTCCGCCGGAGTCAGGCGTTGAGTGCGGAAGCGCGCACATCGGTGGTGCGAAATCGATCCGGCTGCACGACTGACGCCGGCGGTTATTGAGTAGAAAACTAGCAAAACCTACACGGCTGTGGGATCGTTTCTGCACCCGCAGCGTCCAACAAGAGGTGAATGACGCTGCAACGACTTGAGAATAATCCACCGATTCTGAGATTTGTCAAAGCCGTTGTTCTAGCTTTGTTCGAGTTTGCAGGTGAGAATGATGCGGGTGTCTCTCACAGCCGCCGGCAGATGTCGGCCTTATCGTCAAAATCGCTTCCTGAAGCCCAAGACCGAAGCGACCGATAGCATCTGTGCATAGAGTGCTGCCGCGACCATTGAATGACCGAAGGCACATAGCGGCTATCGCTGCGCACCTGTCAGCGGTTGTCACCAGCATGACACGCACGCGGAGTGGGTCGTGGACCAGGTTGGCCCAGCGCTGTAGCGTGGTTGCGCGGGGGGGATTTGAACCTACGTCTTCACGGTTGCAGACCCTCAGAGTACTTCATGCAATCGCACGTTAGCTCTTACGCGCTGGACGTTAGTGTCGGTAGAATTATTTGCAGATGACAGAGTGATGCGAGAACTATCGACCACTATCGCTGGGAAAAGGTCGCATATAATCCGCCACGCTATCCTGCTTTACTCCACAGTACTCCCCGTCATTCCCACTCGATTGTGCCGGGTGGCTTGCTGGTCACGTCGTAGACCACCCGGTTGATGCCGCGCACCTCGTTGATGATGCGCGTCGCCGTGGCGCCGAGGAAACCCATGTCGTAGTGGTAAAAATCCGCGGTCATGCCGTCGACCGAGGTGACGGCGCGCAGGGCGCAGACGAATTCGTAGGTGCGGCCGTCGCCCATGACGCCGACCGTCTGCACGGGAAGCAGAACAGCGAAAGCCTGCCAGATGGCGTCGTAAAGGCCGGCCTTGCGGATCTCGTCCAGATAGATCGCGTCGGCCTCGCGCAGGATGTCGAGCTTTTCGCGGGTCACCCCGCCGGGGCAGCGGATCGCCAGCCCCGGTCCCGGGAACGGATGGCGGCCGATGAAATGCTCGGGCAGGCCGAGTTCCTTGCCCAGCGCCCGCACCTCGTCCTTGAACAGCTCGCGCAGCGGCTCCACCAGCTTCATGTTCATGCGCTCGGGCAGGCCGCCGACATTGTGGTGGCTCTTGATCGTCACAGACGGACCGCCGGAGAAGGACACGCTCTCGATCACGTCGGGATAGAGCGTGCCCTGGGCGAGGAAATCGGCACCGCCCAGCTTCTTCGCCTCCTCCTCGAACACTTCGATGAACAGCCGGCCGATCGTCTTGCGCTTCTTCTCGGGATCGCTCTCGCCTTCCAGCGCCGAGACGAACCGGTCGGCGGCGTCGACCATGATCAACGGCAGATTGTAGTGCTCGCGGAACATGGCGACGACATTCTTCGCCTCGTCCTTGCGCATCAGTCCATGGTCGACGAGGATGCAGGTGAGCTGATCGCCCACCGCCTCGTGGATCAGCAGCGCCGCCACGGAGGAATCGACGCCGCCCGACAGCGCGCAGATCACCTTGCCCTTGCCGACCTGGGCGCGGATGTCGGCGACGGCCTTGTCGCGATAGGCCGACATCGTCCAGTCGCCCTCGATGCCGGCGACGCCGTGGACGAAGTTGCGCAGGAGCTTCGCGCCGTCCGGCGTATGCACCACTTCGGGGTGGAACATCAGGCCGTACATCTTCTTCTCGACATTGCCGAAGACGGCGAAGGGGGCGCCCTCGGAGCGGCCGAAAATCTGGAACCCGTCGGGCAGCGAGATCACCCGGTCGCCATGGCTCATCCACACCTGGTGGCGCTGACCGGTCGCCCACAGGCCGTCGAACAGCGGGCAGTCCTTCTCGACCTGGACGAAGGCGCGGCCGAACTCGCGATGGTCCGACGCCTCGGCGACGCCGCCCATCTGCACACACATCGCCATCTGGCCGTAGCAGATGCCGAGCACGGGAATGCCCGCCTCGAAGACGACCTGCGGCGCGCGCGGCGACCCCGCCTCATGCGTCGAGGCCGGCCCGCCGGACAGGATCACCGCTTTCGGCTCGATGCGCTTGAACGCCGCCTCGGCCGACTGGAACGGCACGATCTCGGAATGCACCCCTGCCTCGCGCACCCGGCGCGCGATGAGCTGGGTGACCTGGCTGCCGAAATCGATGATGAGGACGGTGTCGGTGTTCTTCATGGCGGGCATTTAATGAAAGAAACGCTCCTGCGCAACGCCGATCTGCCTTCCGCCGCGGTCCGGCTTTGCCGGTCAGCCGGCGAGAAGCCCGTCGCCGATCGCCGCCTCGAGCCGGCCGACCGCCTCCGCCAGCCGCTCGTCGATGACATGCAGGTTTCCGTCCAGTCGCCGACATGCCGAAGCTCGGCCTTGCCGTCGGAAATGCCGCGCAGCGCCACCAGCGGCAGGGAAAACACCTGGCAGGCGCGCAGCACCGCGAACGTTTCCATATCGACCATGTCCTCGGGGATGGCATCGTAGGCCGCGCCCGAGATGATCGTGCCGCCGGTGGAGAGTGTCGCCTCGCCGATGCCGGGAATGCGCAGGGCAAGTGGCACCGTCGCTGGAAGGTCCAGGAACGGGGTGACGCCTTTGGGGAAGCCGAGGGGCGAAGCGTCGATGTCGCGGTAACACACCGAAACCGCCTGGTAGACCTCCGTCTGCTCGAGCGAGCGGCTGCCGGCGGAGCCGAGCGAGACGACAAGGTCGGGCAGCGTGCCGGCCGCCTCAAGCCGTGCCAGCGCCGCGCCCAGGCGTATGCCGGCTTCGACAGGACCGACGCCGGTCATCAAAGGCACGAACAGGCGCCGCAGATGCGGCCCGTACTCGGCCTCCGCCGCCATGACGAAGAGGAGTCTTTTGCCGCCCAGCGCCGTCAGCCGCACCATCGCTCAGCCCTCGATGCCCTGTCGTCCCGTCACGGTCATCATCGTGCCGGTCATGGTGGCAATCAGCCTGGCCTCGCCGTCGGCGGCAAAGGCATAGGCCTGGCCGTCGGCGACGACGATGGTGCGGCCGGGTTTCGTCACGGATCCGCGGAACAGGAAGCGCTCGCCCTTGCCGGGCGCCAGCAGGTTGACCTTGAACTCGATGGTCAGCACCGCCGCGTTTTCCGGCATCAGCGAAAAGGCGGCATAGCCGCAGGCCGAATCGAGCGCCGCCGAGATGATGCCGGCATGCAGGAAGCCGTGCTGCTGGGTGAGCGCGGCGGAAAACGGCATCTCGATCTCGACCGTTCCGGGCAGCACGCTGGTCAACTCGGCGCCGATGGTCGTCATCGCCTGCTGGCGCGCGAAGGAGGCGCGGACGCGCTCCTCGAAATCCGTGTTGGGAACGATCTTTGCCGACATCGCTTCTCGACCTCCGGATGCCGGTTATCGCAGAGCCGGCAGTATCGGGCAATGCTCCTGCTGCAGTGCAGCAAAATAAGGGCGGAGCCGCGTCAGACCCGGCGCGACAAGGCGGCGAAAAAGAAACCGTCGGTGCCGCTGCGCAGCGGCGAAAGAACGATGCCGCGATCCCTGTCGATGCGCGCCGCGCCGGTCTTCCCCGGCAATCGCCCGGCGAACAGCGCCTCGTGGTCGAGGGGTGCGAAATCCGGATTCGCATCAAGGAAGCGGCCGATCTGGTCGTGGTTCTCGTCGCGGAACACCGAGCAGGTGATATAGACCAGCCTGCCGCCCGGCTTCACATATGCCTTGGCGTTTTCGAGAATTTCGGCCTGCTCGGCCTTGCGGACGTCGAGTTGCCTGGCGGTCAGCCGCCATTTGGCATCCGGCCGGCGGCGCCAGGTGCCGCTGCCCGTGCACGGCGCATCGATCAGCACCAGATCCATCCTGCCGGCGAGCCTGGCGACTTCGGCCGGCTTGGCCAGCACCTGGATGTTGCGGGCGTCGGACCTGCGGATGCGGTCGAAGATCGGCGCCAACCGTGCCTTCTCCGCATCATGGGCGAAGATCTGTCCCCTGTTGTCCATCGCCGCCGCCAGCGCCAGGGTCTTGCCGCCGGCGCCGGCGCAGAAATCGAGCACCTGCATGCCGGGCTGCGCCGACGCAAGCTCCGCGGCGACCTGCGAGCCCTCGTCCTGCACCTCGAACCAACCCTTTCGGAAAGAGGGCTCGGCCTGCACATTGGGATGACGGCCGTCGCCGGCGATCGGGGGAATGCGCAGGCCCGACTGCGCCAGCTTCGTCGCCGCCGCACTGGTTTCGGCCAATTCGGCCAGCACGCGCGGTCTATCGGAAAGCAGCGTGTTGACGCGCAGGTCGAGCGGAGGACGGGCGGCGAGCGCGCCGGCCTCGTCCACCCAGTCGCCGCCGAAGCTGCGTTCCAGCAACGGTTCGCACCAGTCGGGGATGTCTGCCCGGACCGCGGACGGCGCATCGCCGGCCTGTCGCGCGGCAAAGGCCTGCAGTTCGTCCGCGTCGAGCGGCGCCGGCGCGAAGCGGTCGCCCTCCAGCGCACGATTGATGCTCTCCGGCGTCTCGCCCCATTCGAGCAGCAGCGCACCGAAGGCGAGCGCCCGCGGCGTATCGGCATCGAACAGCCAGGCGGCGGAGCGCCTGCGGCGCAGCGCGTCATAGACGATGTTGCCGATCGCGGCGCGGTCGCCGGCCCCGGCAAAACGATGCGAAAGGCCCCAGTCCTTCAACGCGTCCGCCACCGGCCGATGCCGCCGCCCGATGTCGTCCAAAACTTCGATGGCTGCCGCCAGCCTGCCGCCAAGTCGCATATCGTCGATCCCGCCTTCGGTGAACCCGAATGGGCGCTTGTTACAGACGCAAGCAAGGTTTCACAAGCCGTCGCGGGCGCGCCGCGCCTGCCATTCCGGACGCAGCATCGACAGGATCATCTCGTCGCGGAACACCCCGCCGAAAAAGGCGCTGCCGCGCGCGATGCCTTCCTCAGCGAAACCCGCAGCGACATAGGCCCTGCGGGCGCGAAGATTTTCCGGAAAGGCGCCGATCCACAGCCGGTGCGCATCGGTCTCCTCGAACACGGCGTCGATAGCGCGGCGAAGGATAAGGGAGCCGTGGCCTTGCCCCGGTTCGACCACCGCCAGTCGCTTGACGCAGGTGACTTTTGCCGGCGAGGCCCAGTCCCTAATCAGGGCGAAGCCGACCGGCCTTCCTGCGATCTCGCCGATGAAATAGCGATAGGCGGGATCGGCGAAAGCTGCGGCATGGGTGTCCGCTTCCCAGCGGCCGACCAGAGTCTCGTAGCCCGGCAGGCGCTCGGTCGCCATGATGAAAGGGATGTCCGCGGGGTTTGCACGACGCAGCGTGAAGCCTTCGGCTGTCCCGCGGCTCAAGCGACGCTCAGGCGGTCTGTTCATACGGATTGAAGAGTTTGACGCCGGTCGGCTCGAAGTGCCTGATGTTGCGGGTGACGAGCGTCAGATCGTGTTCGAGCGCCGTCGCGGCGATCAGAAGGTCCGGATTTGTATGACGCAAGTCGTATGTCAGCGGTCCCCACATCCGCATGGTACCGATTGCGATCGGCGGTATGCGGCCGTCGTAATCTTCCAAAATGGTTTCCAGCCAATCACGATAGCCGGCAGCACGATTCGTATCTTGCCGTTCCAGTTTTCGAACGCCGCGCGAAATCTCGCCGACAGCGACACCGCTGATGAAGATTGGTCGTTCCGGAACCGATGTCATCCACGAAATTACGTCCGGATGCGGACGAGCCTTGAAGCTCTCCGACAAAACCATCGTATCGATCAAGAACATGGCTCAGTCGAGATCAATGTCGCGGTATTCGGAAGGGTATTGGTCCCGATCATCGAAGATATCCTCCATGCCCTCCGGCAGTTTCGGGGCGCTAAGGATATGCTCGACAAACGTCTTCTTTGGCTTCGGCGCCCTGTGGCGCAGCCGTTCGTATTCCTCCGCCGACAAAACCACCACCGCGTCGACACCGCGCTTGGTGACATGCCGCGGCTCGCCGCGCTGCGCGGCCTCGACCACGGCGGAAAACTTGCTCTTGGCGTCCTGAAGCGTCCAGACCTTCCCCATGGAAATCTCCATCCGGCTAGATCGTAGGCTAGCCGGATAGCTGCTTCAAGGCCGAGGCCACAATGCAAAAAGGCCGGAGACGTGCCCCGGCCTTTCCCATTGATCCTTCGAACCGCCTTTCGGCGGCCGGGTGGATTACGCGGCTTCGCGTAAGGATTCGCTGCCGATGTCGAAGCGGTCGGCGTTCATCACCTTGGTCCAGGCCGCCACGAAATCCCTGGCGAACTTTTCATTCGAGTCCGCCGTGGCATAGACTTCCGCGTAGGCGCGCAGTTGCGAATGCGAGCCGAAGATCAGGTCGATGCGCGTGCCGGTCCACTTGGGAGCACCGGTCTTGCGGTCGCGACCTTCATAGACGCCGTCGGAGCCTGCCAGCGGCTGCCACTGCGTGCCCATGTCGAGCAGGTTGACGAAGAAGTCGTTCGTCAGCGCTCCGACCTTGTCGGTGAAGACGCCGTGCCTGGAGCCGCCATGATTGGCGCCGAGCACGCGCAGGCCACCCAGCAACACCGTCAGCTCCGGCCCGGTCAGCGTCAGCAACTGAGCCTTGTCCACCAGGGCTTCCTCGGGCTTCATGAACTGAAGCTTGCCGCTGTTGGTGTAGTTGCGGAAGCCGTCGTAACGGGGTTCCAGCGGCGCGAAGGACTGGACGTCCGTCTGCTCCTGCGAGGCGTCGGCGCGTCCCGGCGTGAACGGCACCTTCACCTCGACGCCGGCATCCCTGGCGGCCTTCTCGACCGCGGCCGAGCCGGCGAGCACGATCAGGTCGGCGAGCGAAACCTTCTTGCCGAACTCCTTCTGGATCGCTTCCAGCTTTGCAAGCACGGTCTGAAGCTGCGCTGGCTCATTGACCTCCCAGTCCTTCTGCGGTGCAAGCCGGATGCGCGCGCCGTTGGCGCCGCCGCGCTTGTCGGAACGGCGGAAGGTCGAGGCCGAAGCCCAGGCGGTGGAGACCAGTTGCGACACCGACAAGCCGGAGGCGAGAATCTTCTCCTTCAGCGCGGCGACGTCCTGCTCGCCGATCAGTTCATGGTCGACGGCCGGGATCGGGTCCTGCCAGATCAGCGTCTCCTTGGGAACGAGCGGGCCGAGATAGCGGACGCGCGGACCCATGTCGCGATGCGTGAGCTTGAACCAGGCGCGGGCGAAGGCGTCGGCGAACTGGTCCGGGTTCTCGTAGAAGCGCCGCGAGATCTTTTCGTATTCCGGGTCGAAGCGCAGCGAAAGGTCCGTCGTCAGCATGGTCGGACGGTGCTTCTTCGACGGATCGAAGGCGTCCGGAATGGACGTCTCGCCGCTCTTGGCCACCCACTGCTTGGCGCCGGCCGGGCTCTTCGTCAGTTCCCATTCGTTCTCGAACAGGTTCTTGAAGAAGAGGTTGCTCCATTTGGTCGGCGTCTGCGTCCAGGTGACTTCCGGGCCGCCGGTGATGGCGTCGGCGCCGACACCGGTGCCATGCTTGCTCTTCCAGCCAAGACCCTGGTCCTCAAGCGCGCCGCTTTCCGGCTCCGGGCCGACCAGCGACGGGTCGCCGGCGCCGTGCGTCTTGCCGAAGGAATGGCCGCCGGCGATCAGCGCGACGGTCTCCTCATCGTTCATGGCCATGCGGAAGAAGGTCTCGCGGATATCCCTGGCCGCCGCGACCGGATCCGGATTGCCGTTCGGACCTTCAGGGTTCACATAGATCAGGCCCATCTGCACGGCGCCGAGCGGTTCGGAAAGCTGGCGCTCGCCGCTGTAGCGCTCGTCGCCCAGCCAGGTGCCCTCCGGCCCCCAGTAGAGTTCTTCGGGCTCCCACACGTCGACGCGGCCGCCGGCGAAGCCGAAGGTCTTGAAGCCCATCGATTCCAGCGCGACGTTGCCGGCGAGGATCATGAGGTCGGCCCAGGAGATTTTGCGACCGTATTTCTGCTTGATCGGCCACAGCAGCCGGCGCGCCTTGTCGAGATTGGCGTTGTCCGGCCAGGAGTTGAGCGGCGCGAAACGCTGCTGGCCGGCGCCGGCGCCGCCGCGGCCATCGGTGATGCGATAGGTGCCGGCGCTATGCCAGGCCATGCGGATCATCAGGCCGCCGTAATGGCCGAAGTCGGCCGGCCACCAATCCTGCGAGTCGGTCATCAAGGCGTGCAGGTCCTTGACGACCGCATCGAGATCGAGGCTCTCGAACTCCTTGGCGTAGTCGAAATCCCTGCCCATCGGATCCGACAGGGTGGAATTGTGATGCAGCACCTGGACGTCCAGGTGATCCGGCCACCAGTCGCGGTTTTTTCTGCCTGCGGGCGTGTGCGCGACCGGGCATTTGCCCGCGCCCTTGTCGTCCGTCTTCGCGTCCATGGCTTCTCCTGCCTCCCTCGTCTGGGTGGGTTCTTGCTGAATCATCGACCAGACGCAGGGCGCGGATGGCCGAGCGATCTGGAACCGTTCCAGACTAGGCCCTTGCGACGATAATGACAAATTGCCTTTCCTGATTTTTCCGATAACTTCTCCTTATGACAAACCTGACCATCCGGCAGATGCTGTATTTCGACGCGCTGGCGCAGACGCTGCATTTCGGCCGGGCCGCCGGGCTTGCCGGGGTGACGCAGCCGGCGCTGTCCTCGCAGATCGCCGAGATGGAGGAACGGCTGGGCTGCCGGCTGTTCGAGCGCGGCGGCCGCTCGGTGCGTTTGACCGAGGAGGCGGTCGCGCTGCAGCCGCGCATCGAGGCGATCCTGGCGCAGATTCGCGAGGTCGAGACGCTGGCGCGGCGCGGCAGGCGGACCATGCAGGGGCGTTTCCGGCTCGGCATGATTCCGACGGTGGCGCCCTACCTGCTGCCGCAGGTCCTGCCGGAGCTGAAGACGCGCTTTCCCGAGCTGCAGCTGGAACTGCGCGAGGCCGTCACCATGTCGCTGGTGTCGGAGACGGCCGCCGGCCGCATCGACGGTTTTGTCGCGGCACTGCCGCTCGAGCATCCGGGGCTGGTGACGGAAAGCCTGTTCGAGGACCGGTTCTTCCTTGCCGTGCCGGAGCAGGACGCCGATTTCGTCGCGCCGCCGGTGCCGCCGGAAAGCCCGGCGCTGGAGCGGCTGATGCTGCTGGAAGAAGGGCATTGCCTGCGCGATCAGGCGCTGAAGATTTGCGGCAGCGTGCGGCCGACCGCCCTTTCCAACTACGGTGCCACCAGCCTGACGACGCTGCTGCAGATGGTCGGGCACGGACTCGGCGTGACCCTCATCCCCGAAATGGCGGCCGAGCCGAGCCGGTCCATCCGCGACCTTAAGATCGTGCCCTTCGCCGAGCCGATGCCGTCGCGCGAGATCGCTTTGGCCTGGCGCAGGAACAGCCCGCGGCAGGAGGAATGCCGCGAACTCGCCGGCATTCTGCGCGGATTGCGGGAAACGGTGATGTCGTGATCCAGGAAGCGCAGGGGACAGTTTACTTTCTTTCCGCAGAAAGGCGGAGGCACTTCAAGGCTGGTGCTAGCCGGAAAAAAGTAAACTGTCCCCGGCACTTAACTCGCGCTCGCCCCCACCTTTCCGACAATCTCCGCCAGCGCCGCCTGATCCGCCGCGTCGCGCTGCCGCCGCGACGCCACCAGGCAGGCCTGCGAGCGCAGGATCACGCCGTCGGACAGGATTTTCAGATGGTTGGCGCGCAGCGTCGAGCCGGTCGAGGTGATGTCGACGATGATGTCGGCGGAGCCGGCCGCCGGCGCGCCTTCCGTGGCCCCGAGGCTTTCGACGATGCGGTAGACCTGTATGCCGTGCTTGCCCGAGAAGAACTGCTGGGTGAGCCGCCAGTATTTCGTGGCTATGCGCAGCCGCCTTCCGTGGCGCTGGCGGAAATCGGCGGCGACGTCGTCGAGATCGCTCATCGTATCGACGTCGAGCCACACCTCCGGCACCGCCACCACAACGTCTGCATGGCCGAAGCCGAGCCGTGCCGCGATCTCCATGCGGGCGTCCCAGTCGGCGCGGCTCTCGCGCACAAGATCCTCGCCGGTGATGCCCAGGTCGACATTGCCCTGGCCGAGTTCGCCGGCGATCTCGGAGGCCGACAGGAAGGCGATCTCGATGTCGGCGCGGCCTTCGACACGCGCCCGGTATTTTCGCTCGTCGCCGGGCAGGCTGACGGCCAGGCCGGCGGCGGCGAGCAGTTCCAGCGCCTGCTCGCGCAGCCGGCCTTTCGAGGGAATGGCGAGGGTGAGGGTCATGTTGTACTTCCGGCCGCGCCAATTTGCAGCGCGCCCGCCCCCTCCACCACGCTACGCGTGGTCTCCCTCCCCCTTGCAGGCAGGGCAATCGCATATGAAGCTACCCCCACCCCTAACCCCTCCCCACAAGGGGGAGGGGGACTGGCTTGCATTTCCGGCAGGCGCCAATCGTTGATGGTTTTGCTCTGCAAAGCGGCCGCGAAGTTCCCCTCCCCCTTGTGGAGAGGGGTTAGGGGTGGGGGTGTAAGGCGACCGAGTTGCGTGCCGTTTGTCATATGCACTTCCCCCGCTTCGCAGGGGAGGATCCGAGGCAGTGGCCTGCCGCATCGCTTGGCGGAGGGGGCGCGTCGACGTCTCCAGCCAATCTGACCTCCCGGTTCACTGCCCACCTCCCCGCAGCGCCTCGATGCGGTCGAGCCAGACGGAGAAGCCGACGCCGGGGATCGGCGCGGCGGCGCCGAGCAGGGTGAGCAGCCGGTCGTAGCGGCCGCCGCCGGCGAGCGGCTGGCCAGCACCGGAGGTGGCGATCTCGAACACCATGCCCGTATAATAGTCGAGCGGGCGGCCGAACGCCGCGTCGTAGGTGACGTTGCCGATCGCCTGTCCTTCCACGGCCCTGGCGCGCGCCTTGAACAGGTCGAGCGCCGTGTCGAGGTAAAGCTCGGACTCGTCGGCGAAGCGCGCCAGCGTATCGGTGGCATCGGCAAGCGGCACGCGGATCGCGAGGAACTTTTTCAGCGCGGCGAAAGCCTCTTCCGACAGGCGCACCGCGCCGAGTTCGGCCTTTTCGATGAGGCGGCGCGCGATGTCGTCCGGCGTGCGGCCGGCGGACGGCGCCAGGCCGTGCTCCTCCATGGTCCGGCCGATATGGGCGGCCAGCGCCTCGCGGTCGCGCGCCGCCACCAGGCGCGCCGCCGGCTGGCCGAGGCCGCGCTTGCGCTGCGGATTGGCGAGATCGGCAAGGGCGGCGGCAAGCTGCTCCGGCGCGCCGAAGGCGCGCGCCAGCCGCTTCTGCCAGCCGCGCGGCAGGCCGAGGGCCGCCAGCACCGCCTCGAACACCGCCTGGTCGCCCAGCGTCACGGCAAGCCTCGCATCGGGCAGCGCCTGCCCGAGCAGGGCATGCGCGTCGGCGATCAGCCGGGCGTCGGCGGCGGCCGTGTCGGGATCGCCGAGATCCTCGATGCCGGCCTGGAAGAACTCCGCCCGGCCTTCGCGGCGCTGTCGAAAGACCTCGCCGAGATAGCCGTAGCGGCGCGGCGTGCCCGACTGGGTGCGGATGTGGTCGAGGCAGACCGGGATGGTGAATTCGGGGCGCAGGCAGAGCTGCTCGCCGGTCTCGCTCTCGGTGAGAAAAATGCGGCGGCGCAGGTCCTCGCCGGCCATGTCGAGGAACGGGTCGGCCGGCTGCAGGATGGCGACGTCGACGAGATCGGCGTTGCGCTCGGCGAACAGGGTCTTGATGGCGACGGCGAGGGTCATGGGCACCTCTCCCCCCTCTCGGGGGAGGTGTCGCCAAAGGCGACAGAGGGGGTTGTCGCGGCCGCGCTCGACGCCCTCCCTCCCCCTTG
>NZ_JCACER010000106.1:0-14069 GCF_059502445.1 Kumtagia sp. | reverse complement strand
GATGTTGTCGTTCTTCAGGCAGTTGGCCGAACGCACCGACAGTTCGAGCTCGTCGACCTTCTTGAGCAGCGCCGGGTTGAAGGCGAGCTCGGTGACGGCCTCGGCAGCGGTCTCCTTCTGCGGCTCCTCGAAGTTGACGAAGAGGCCGAGCTGGTCCTGCAGGATGCGCGCCGCGAAGGCGACGGCGTCCTCGCCGGTGACCGAGCCGTTGGTCTCGATGGTCATGGTCAGCTTGTCGTAGTCGAGCACCTGGCCCTCGCGGGTGTTCTCGACCTTGTAAGAGACCTTCTTGACCGGCGAATAGAGGCTGTCGACCGGGATCAGCCCGATCGGCGCATCCTCGGCGCGGTTACGCTCGGCCGGCACATAGCCCTTGCCGGTGTCGACGGTGAACTCCATGCGGATCTCGGCGCCCTCGTCGAGGGTGCAGATCACGTGGTCGGGATTGAGGATCTCGACGTCGCCGACCGTCTGGATGTCGCCGGCGAGCACGGCGCCCGGGCCCTGCTTGCGCACGACCATGCGCTTCGGCCCGTCGCCTTCCATCTTGATGGCGATTTCCTTGATGTTGAGCACGATGTCGGTCACGTCCTCGCGCACGCCGGCGATGGACGAGAACTCATGCAGCACGCCGTCGATCTGCACGGAGGTGACGGCCGCACCACGCAGCGAGGACAGGAGCACGCGGCGCAGCGCGTTGCCGAGCGTCAGGCCGAAGCCGCGCTCCAGCGGCTCGGCTATGAGCGTGGTCAGCGTCTTGCCCTTCGAGGAAAACTCGATCTTGTTAGGCTTGATCAGTTCCTGCCAGTTTTTCTGGATCATTTTACGGTCCTTCCGATACCCCGCCACCATCCAATCGTGACGGGCGATCTGGAAATGCCGCGCAGGCGCCTGATGGCGCTTGCGCGGCGGTTAAGCCTAAAGATCAGACGCGACGCTTCTTGCGCGGGCGGCAGCCATTGTGCGGGATCGGCGTGACGTCACGGATCGAGGTGATCGTGAAGCCGCCGGCCTGCAGGGCGCGCAGCGCCGACTCACGGCCGGAGCCGGGACCGCAGACCTCGACCTCGAGGGTGCGCATGCCGTGTTCCTGCGCCTTCTTGGCGACGTCTTCCGCGGCCATCTGGGCGGCGAACGGCGTCGACTTGCGCGAGCCCTTGAAGCCCTGGGCACCGGCCGACGACCAGGCGATCGCATTGCCCTGAGCGTCGGTGATGGTGATCATCGTGTTGTTGAAGGTCGAGTTCACGTGGGCGACGCCCGACGAGATGTTCTTGCGTTCGCGACGCTTTACGCGCCCGGCTTCCTTGGCCATGTCAGTCCTTTCAGTCGATCTCGACGCCGCCGTAATGCCAGCGGCTACACCAGGGTGAATGGGAAAATGGTGAATGGTCGGTCGGCATTCTGCCGCTATCGTCCATTCACCATTCACCATTCACTATTCACCAATTACTTCTTCTTACCAGCAATCGCCTTCGCCGGGCCCTTGCGGGTGCGGGCGTTGGTGTGCGTGCGCTGGCCGCGCACCGGCAGCGAGCGGCGGTGGCGCAGGCCGCGGTAGCAGCCGAGGTCCATCAGCCGCTTGATGTTCATCGACACTTCGCGGCGCAGGTCGCCCTCGACGCGGTAGTCGCGGTCGATCGCCTCGCGGATCGCCAGCACCTCGGCGTCGGTGAGCTGGTTGACGCGGCGCTCCGCCGGGATGCCGACCTTGTCGACGATCTCCTGGGCGAACTTCTTGCCGATCCCGTGAATGTACTGCAGCGCGATCACGACGCGCTTATTGGTCGGTATGTTGACGCCGGCTATACGGGCCATATTCTCTCACTCCATGTGGGCCGGCAAAAGCCGGCGCTCCGATTGACCCGCGTCCGGTGGAGGCCGGCCCATGCGGGTGTTCCTTCTCAAGCGACAAAAGGGTCCGAAAGGACCCGGACGCCTCGTTCCTTGATGGGAGACGGGCCGCCATAGTCCAGAATGGCGGCATTGTCAACAGCCGATCAGCCGTTGACGCTCGCCTTCAGCAAGTCCTCGATCTCGGCGGTCACCGCATCCATGTCCGCCATGCCGTCGATCGTGCGCAATTCCCCGGTGCCGGCATAATAGGCCGACAGCGGCGCCGTCTTCTGACGGTACTCGTCGAGGCGCTTCTTGAACGATTCCGGATTGTCGTCGGCGCGGATCTGGCCGCCCGCCGCCAGGGTGTCGGCGACACGCTTTTCCATACGCTTCAGCAGCGCCGATTCGTCGACCTTGAGCTCGATCACCGCGTCGAGCTTCTGGCCCTTCTCGGCCAGCATGCTGGTCAGGGCCTCTGCCTGCGGCACCGTGCGCGGAAAGCCGTCGAGGATGAAGCCTTTGCGGCAGTCCGGCTCGTCGATGCGCTCGGACACGATCTGGTTGACGATCTCGTCGGAGACGAGCTGGCCGGAATCCATCACCGCCTTGGCGCGCTTGCCGACCTCTGTGCCGGCCTTGACGGCGGCGCGCAGCATGTCGCCGGTGGAAAGCTGCGGGATGCCATGCTTCTCGACCAGCCGCTGCGCCTGCGTCCCCTTGCCCGCTCCGGGCGGTCCGAGCAGAATCAGCCTCATTTGCCTCTCTTCCCCCCACGCAGCTTGGACTTCTTGATCAGACCTTCATACTGGTGGGCGATCAGGTGACCCTGGATCTGCGCCACCGTGTCGAGCGTCACGCTCACTACGATCAGCAGCGAGGTGCCGCCGAGATAGAAGGGCACGCCGGTCGCCGAGATCAGGAACTCGGGCATCAGGCAGATGACCACCAGGTAGATCGCGCCGACGACCGTGATGCGCGTCAGCACGTAGTCGATGTATTCCGCCGTGCGCTCGCCCGGCCGATAGCCGGGGATGAAGCCGGAATGCTTCTTCAGCTGGTCCGCGGTGTCCTTCGGGTTGAAGACGATCGCCGTGTAGAAGAAGGCGAAGAAGGCGATCATCGCCGCATAGAGCGCCATGTAGAGTGGCTGGCCATGGCCGAGCGTCGCCAGGATGCCGCCCGCCCAGGCCGGCAGTTCCGCCGTATTGGTGAAACCCGCGACGGTCGCCGGCAGGAGCAGCAGCGACGAGGCGAAGATCGGCGGGATGACGCCGGCGGTGTTGAGCTTCAGCGGCAGGTGCGAGGTGTCGCCCTGGAACATGCGGTTGCCGACCTGCCGCTTCGGATACTGGATCAGCAGGCGCCGCTGGGCACGCTCGAAGAAGACGATGACGGCGATCACCACGATCGCCAGCACGATGATCGCCAGGATGAGGCCGGTCGACAGCGCGCCGGTGCGCCCCAGCTCCAGCGTGCCGCTGATGGCGCTGGGCAGGCCGGCGACGATGCCGGCGAAGATGATCAGCGAGATGCCGTTGCCGATGCCGCGCGCCGTGATCTGCTCGCCCAGCCACATCAGGAACATGGTGCCGCCGACCAGCGTGATGACGGCGGAGATGCGGAAGAACCAGCCCGGATCGGTGACGATGCCGCTGCCGCTCTCCAGTCCGACGGCGATGCCGTAGGCCTGCACGAGCGCCAGAAGCACGGTGCCGTAGCGGGTGTACTGGTTGATGATCTTGCGGCCCTGCTCGCCTTCCTTCTTCAGCGCTTCGAGCGACGGCACGACCGACGTCATAAGCTGCATGATGATGGAGGCGGAGATGTAGGGCATGATGCCGAGCGCGAAGATCGCCATGCGCTCGACCGCGCCGCCCGCGAACATGTTGAAGACGCCGAGCACGCCCCGGCTCTGCTGCGTAAAGGCCTGGGCGAAGGCGTCGGGATTGATGCCGGGAAGCGGGATGTAGGTGCCGAGGCGGTAGACCAGCAGCGCGCCCAGGGTGAACCAGATGCGCTTCTTCAGGTCCTCGGCCTTTGCGAAGGCCGCGAAATTCAGGTTGGAGGCTAGTTGCTCGGCGGCCGATGCCATAAAGTATTCTCCGCTTCGTCACGCTGGGATGGCCGCAGCGGCGCCACGAGTCGACGAAGCTCCGAAATAGGCGCCGGGCGTCGAAGTTGCAAGCGGCCGACTATGCCGTCGGCCGCTTGCGACGAAGGGTCACTTGGTCTTTTTGACCATCTTCTTGACCGGCACGACCGGCTCGGGAAGCTTCACCGAGCCGCCGGCCTTTTCGATCTTCTCGACGGCCGCCTTGGAGGCGCCGGCCACGTCGAAGGAGAGCTTCGCCTTCAATTCGCCGTCCGACAGCACGCGCACGCCGTCCAGCGGACGGCGGATGACGCCGGCCTTGATCAGCGCTTCGGCCGTCACGACCTCCTTCGCGTCGAGCTTGCCGGCGTCGACGGCCGTCTGGATGCGGCCCAGCGACACGGCGTTGAAGCTCTTCGAGAACGGGTTCTTGAAGCCACGCTTGGGCAGACGGCGATAGAGCGGCATCTGGCCACCCTCGAAGCCGTTGATGGCGACGCCGGAGCGCGCCTTCTGGCCCTTCACGCCGCGGCCGGCAGTCTTGCCGGAGCCGGAGCCGATGCCGCGGCCGAGGCGCTTGCGCGAGTGCGTCGCGCCTTCCTTGTCACGCAGTTCGTTCAGTTTCATCGTCTTTCTCCTGGCGCGCGGCTTACTTCTCGTCGACGACGCGGACGAGGTGCTGCACGGTCGCGATCATGCCGCGCACCGCCGGCGTATCCTCCAGCGTGCGCTGCTTGTGCATCTTGTTCAGGCCGAGGCCGACGAGCGTTGCCCGCTGTTCCTTCGGACGGCGGATCGGGCTGCCGATCTGCTCGACCGTGATGGTCTTGGTCGCTTTCTTTGCCATGGTCGTACTCCTCAGCGCCCGCGACTATTCTTCCGCGGCGACCGCGTTGCCGCGGCGAGCCTGGAGGGTCGAATACTTGATGCCGCGCTGGGCGGCGACGTCCTTCGGGTGCACCTGGTTCTTCAGGGCGTCGAAGGTGGCGCGCACCATGTTGTAGGGGTTCGACGAACCCATCGACTTGGCGACGACATCGTGCATGCCGAGCGTCTCGAACACGGCGCGCATCGGGCCGCCGGCGATGATGCCGGTGCCGGGCTTGGCGGCGCGCAGGAGAACCTTGCCCGCTCCGTGGCGGCCCGCCACGTCGTGGTGCAGGGTGCGACCGGAGCGCAGCGGCACGAAGATCAGGTCGCGCTTGGCGGCCTCGGTGGCCTTGCGGATCGCCTCCGGCACCTCGCGCGCCTTGCCGTGGCCGAAGCCGACGCGGCCCTTCTGGTCGCCGACCACGACGAGCGCGGCGAAACCGAAGCGACGGCCGCCCTTCACCACCTTGGCGACGCGGTTGATGTGGACGAGCTTGTCGACGAATTCGCTGTCGCGCTCGTCGCGGTCGCGCTCGCGGCGACCTTCCCTACGTTCCTGTGCCATGTCCTGTCCTTGTTCTTTTCCGGAAGCACGGGTTGCTGTGATGCGCCCGGCTGTGCCGGTGCGCGGTGGATTCACTTCGGTGAATGGTGAATGGAAAAATGGTGAATGGTATCAAGGCTTTGAAAGCCGCTCCTACCAGACTGCCATTTCACCATTCACCATTCACCATTCACTTAGAAGCTCAGGCCGCCCTCGCGCGCGGCTTCGGCCAGCGCCTTGACGCGGCCGTGATAGATGTAGGCGCCGCGGTCGAACACGACCTCCTGGACGCCGGCCTTGCCGGCCCGCTCGGCGATCAGCTTGCCGATGGCGGTCGCGGCGGCGATGTCGGCGCCCGTCTTGAGCGAGCCTTTCAGATCCTTCTCGAGCGTCGAGGCGGCTGCCAGCGTCTGGCCCTTCCCGTCGTCGATGATCTGCGCGTAGATATGCTTCGACGAGCGATGCACGGACAGGCGCGGCCGATCGCCGGCGACCTTCCTGATCTGACGGCGGATGCGCTGCGCGCGCTTTTGCGTTGCTGCCTTGACGGCCATGGTCTGCTCCTGCCTTGTAAGACGGTGGCGGCCCTGTGCGGTAAGCCGATAGGCGCTTCCCGCGGCCGCCCTCCGTGGCGTTGCTTCGGTGAATGGTGAATGGTGAAATGGTGAATGGCACGATCCGCTGCGATGCAGTCGCTCGGACCTACCCTACTTCCATTTCACCATTCACCATTCACCATTCACAGTCTTACTTCTTCTTGCCTTCCTTGCGGACGATCCGCTCTCCGGCATACTTCACGCCCTTGCCCTTGTAGGGCTCGGGACCACGATACTCGCGGATCTCGGCGGCAGCCTGGCCGACCGCCTGCTTGTCGATGCCCGACACGACGATCTCGGTCGGCTTCGGCACGGCGAGCGTGATACCCTGCGGCGCCTCGTAGACGACGTCGTGGCTGAAGCCAAGCGCCAATTGCAGGTTCTTGCCCTGCATGGCGGCGCGATAGCCGACGCCGTTGATCTCGAGCTTCTTCTCGAAGCCCTTGGTCACGCCGTCCAGGATGTTGACGATCTGGGTGCGCGACATGCCCCACTTGGAGCGGGCGGTCTTGGTCTGGTCGCGCGGCTCGACGGCGATCTCGCCGTCCTCCATCTTGACCAGCACCTCGTCGTTGACGACGAACTTCAGCTCGCCCTTCGGACCTTTCGCGGTGACGATCTGGCCGTCGACCGAAGCGGTCACGCCGGCCGGCACCTTCACCGGCTTCTTGCCAATACGAGACATCTGGTTGTCTCCTCTTTCCTATCCGGTGAATGGTGAAGGGAGGAATGGTGAAGGGTAGACGACCACCAACCGCTCGCTATTCACCATTCACGATTCACCCTTAGAACACCTTGCAGAGAATCTCGCCGCCGACGTTCTGCTCGCGCGCCTCGTGGTCGGCCATCACGCCCTTCGGCGTGGAGAGGATCGAGATCCCCAGCCCGTTGGCGACCGACGGAATCGACTTGACCGAGACGTAGACGCGGCGGCCCGGCTTGGACACGCGGGCGATCTCGCGGATGACCGGCACGCCGTCGAAATATTTCAGCTCGATCTCGATCTCGGACTTGCCGTTGTCGAAATCGGTCTGGCTGAAGTCGCGGATGTAACCTTCCGTCTTCAGAACCTCAAGCACGCGGGTGCGCAGACGCGAGGCCGGGGTCGACACCTTGGTCTTCTTGCGGCCGTAGGCGTTGCGGATGCGGGTCAGCATATCGCCGAGGGGATCGTTCAGTGACATGTCATGCCCTCCTTACCAGCTCGACTTGACCAGGCCCGGAACGGCGCCCAGCGAGCCCAGTTCGCGCAGCGCGATACGCGACATCTTCAGCTTGCGATAATAGGCGCGCGGACGTCCCGTCACCTCGCAGCGGTTGCGGATGCGCACCTTGGCGGAATTGCGCGGCATCGCGGCGAGCTTGAGCTGCGCGCGGAAGCGCTCCTCGATCGGCAGGTCCTTGCTCATGATGACCGCCTTCAGCGCCTTGCGCTTGGCTGCCTTCTGCTCCACGAGCCTGCGGCGCCGGTTGTTCTTCTCGACTGAGCTGGTCTTTGCCATTTCAGATCTTTCCTTTTCTCGCTGCCGTTACTGCCGGAACGGGAAGTTGAAGGCCTTGAGCAGCGCCCGGGCTTCGTCATCCGTCTTGGCGGTCGTACAAACGATGATGTCCATTCCCCAGATCTGGTCGACCTTGTCGTAGTTGATCTCGGGGAACACGATGTGCTCCTTGATGCCCATGGCATAGTTGCCACGCCCGTCGAAGCTCTTCGGGTTGAGGCCGCGGAAGTCGCGCACGCGCGGCAGCGCGATATTCACCAGGCGGTCGAGGAACTCGTACATGCGTTCCTTGCGCAGCGTCACCTTGGCGCCGATCGGCATCTTCTCGCGCACCTTGAAGGAGGCGATCGACTTGCGCGCATGGGTGACGATCGCCTTCTGGCCGGCGATCAGCGCCAGGTCGGCGGCGGCCACCGACGGCTTCTTGGAATCGCCCGTCGCCTCGCCGACGCCCATGTTCAGCACGATCTTGTCGAGACGGGGGATCTCCATCTCGTTGTCGTACTTGAACTGCTCGAGCAGCGCCTTGCGGATGGTCTCTTCGTAGACCTTCTTAAGGCGTGGCTGAATTGCTGCCTTAGCCATTGATCGTTTCTCCCGAGCGCTTCGCGAAGCGCACCTTCTTGTCGCCTTCTGTTCTGAAGCCGACGCGGGTGGGCTTGCCGTCCTTCGGGTCGGCCAGCGCGATATTGGACAGATGGATGGGCGCCTCCTTGCGGATCAGCCCGCCCTGCTGGGACTGCGACTGACGCTGGTGGCGCACCACGATGTTGATGCCGCGCACGATCGCCGTGTCGTCCTTCGGCTGGACGGACAGCACCTCGCCGGAGCGGCCCTTGTCCTTGCCGGCGAGCACGACGACCTTGTCGCCCTTGCGGATATTCTGCATTTTTCCGGCTCCTTACAGAACTTCGGGCGCGAGCGAGATGATCTTCATGTGGTTCTTGGCGCGAAGCTCGCGCGGAACCGGCCCGAAGATACGCGTGCCGATCGGCTCTTTCTTGTTGTCGACGAGAACCGCCGCGTTCTTGTCGAAACGGATCACGCTGCCGTCCGGGCGACGGATGTCCTTGGCGGTGCGCACCACGACCGCCTTCATCACATCGCCCTTCTTCACGCGGCCGCGCGGGATGGCTTCCTTGATCGACACCACGATGATGTCGCCGACGGAGGCGTATTTCCGCTTCGAGCCGCCCAGCACCTTGATGCACATGACACGACGTGCGCCGGAATTATCCGCGACGTCGAGGTTTGTTTGCATCTGAATCATGACTGGCCGCCTTCTTCATGTCTGGGGATGAGCAGCGCCCTCCCCGGCTTGTCCAAATTCTTGTTACTGCGAGGCCTGCGCCTCGGTCACGACGACCCAGCGCTTGTCCTTCGAGATCGGCTTCGACTCCTGGATGAACACGGTGTCGCCGACCTTGTGGGCGTTGTTCTCGTCATGCGCCTTGTACTTCTTCGACAGACGCACGGTCTTCTTCATCACCGGATGGGTGAAGCGGCGCTCGACCTTGACCACCACGGTCTTCTCGTTCTTGTCGCTGACGACGACGCCCTGCAGGATGCGCTTCGGCATTTTCTTCGTCCTTAAGCCTTCTTAGCCGCTTGTTGGGCGGCAATGGTCTTGATGCGGGCAATGTCCTTGCGGACCTGCTTGACCCGAGCAGTCTTCTCGAGCTGGCCGGTCGCCTTCTGGAAGCGCAGGTTGAACTGCTCCTTCTTCAGCGCCGCCAGGTCGTCGTCGAGCTGGTCGGGGGTCTTCGCCCTGATTTCGCTAGCCTTCATGTCCCAGCCCTTTCCTATTCCGCGATGCGCTGCACGAAGCGCGTCTTGACCGACAGCTTGGCGGCGCCGAGGCGCAGCGCCTCGCGCGCCGTCTCTTCCGGCACGCCGTCGATCTCGAACATGATGCGGCCGGGCTTGACGCGGCAGGCCCAGTAGTCGACCGCGCCCTTGCCCTTGCCCATGCGCACCTCGGTCGGCTTCGAGGTCACCGGAACGTCCGGGAACACCCGGATCCAGACACGCCCGGCACGCTTCATCTCGCGGGTGATCGCGCGGCGGGCCGCCTCGATCTCGCGCGCGGTGACGCGGTTCGGCTCAAGCGCCTTCAGCCCGAAACCGCCGAAGTCCAGGTTGGTGCCGCCCTTGGCGACGCCGTGGATGCGGCCTTTGAACTGCTTGCGGAACTTTGTGCGCTTTGGCTGCAGCATCGTTCTTACTCCAGATTCCTATGCTCTCAGGCGTTCTCGCGCCGCCGGCCGCGCTCGGCCCGCTCGCTGCGCTCGCCCGCATGGCTGTGATCGGTCTCGCTCGCCCGGCGCTCGGAGGCCATCGGGTCGTGCTCGAGGATCTCGCCCTTGAATACCCACACCTTGACGCCGCAGGTGCCGTAGGCGGTCTGCGCCTCGGCGGTGCCGTAATCGACGTCGGCGCGCAGCGTGTGCAGCGGCACGCGGCCCTCGCGGTACCATTCCATGCGCGCGATCTCGGCGCCGCCGAGACGGCCCGCGCAGTTGATGCGGATGCCCTCGGCGCCGAGACGCATGGCCGACTGCACGGCGCGCTTCATGGCGCGGCGGAAGGCGATGCGGCGCTCGAGCTGCTGGGCGATCGACTGGGCGACCAGGGTCGCGTCGATCTCCGGCTTGCGCACCTCGACGATGTTCAAATGCGTCTCGGACTTCGTCATCTCGGTCAGCTTCTTGCGCAGCTTCTCGATGTCGGCGCCCTTCTTGCCGATGATCAGGCCCGGACGCGCCGCATGGATGGTGACGCGGCACTTCTTGTGCGGACGCTCGATCACGACCTTGGAGATCGCGGCCTGCTTGAGCTCGCTCTTCAGGTACTCGCGGATCTTGATGTCCTCGTGCAGCAGCTTACCGTACTCGCCGGTGTTCGCGTACCAGCGCGAATCCCAGGTGCGGTTGATGCCGAGGCGAAGGCCGATCGGATTGATTTTCTGACCCATCAGGCGGCTTCCTTCTCTTCCACTTCACGCACCACGATGGTCAGGTGCGAGAACGGCTTCTCGATGCGGCTGGCGCGGCCGCGGCCACGGGCATGGAAGCGCTTCATGACGATCGACTTGCCGACATAGGCCTCGGCCACGATCAGCGCGTCGACGTCGAGGTCGTGGTTGTTCTCCGCGTTGGCGATCGCCGACTCCAGCGTCTTCTTGACGGTGCCGGCAATGCGCTTGCGCGAGAATTCGAGATCCGAAAGCGCGGACTGCACCTTCTTGCCGCGAATGAGCGCGGCAACCAGGTTCAGCTTCTGCGGGCTGATACGGATGGTGCGGAGGACCGCACGCGCCTCGTTGTCAGCAAGCCTGCGCGGAGCTTTGGCCTTGCCCATGTTACTTCCTCTTCGCCTTCTTGTCCGCGCCGTGACCGTAATAGGTCCGGGTCGGAGCGAACTCGCCGAACTTGTGGCCGACCATGTCTTCCGACACGTTGACCGGAATGTGCTTCTGGCCGTTGTAGACGCCAAAGGTGAGGCCGACGAACTGCGGCAGGATGGTGGAGCGGCGGCTCCACATCTTGATCACCTCGTTGCGGCCGCCATCGCGCACCTTGTCCGCCTTCTTGAGAAGAAAGCCGTCGACGAACGGACCTTTCCAGACTGAACGGGTCACTTCGCGTTACCTCTTCTTAGCTCTTGCGCTGATGGCGCGAACGCACGATGAACTTGTCGGTCGACTTGTTCGACCGCGTCTTCTTGCCCTTGGTCGGCTTGCCCCACGGGGTCACCGGATGGCGGCCGCCCGAGGTGCGGCCTTCGCCGCCGCCGTGCGGGTGATCGACGGGGTTCATGGTGACGCCGCGGTTGTGCGGGCGCTTGCCGCGCCAGCGCGAGCGGCCGGCCTTGCCGTCGTTGATGTTGGCGTGGTCAGGATTGGAGACCGCACCGACGGTGGCGAAGCACGAGCCGTGCACGACGCGCTGCTCGCCCGAGTTGAGGCGCAGGATCGCCATGCCCTGGTCACGGCCGACGAGCTGGGCGTAGGAGCCGGCCGAACGGGCGACCTGGCCGCCCTTGCCGGGCTTCAGCTCGACATTGTGAACGATCGTGCCGACCGGCATGGCCGACAGCGGCATCGCATTGCCCGGCTTCACGTCGACCGCCTCGCCCGAGACGATCTTGTCGCCGGCTGCGAGACGCTGCGGCGCCAGGATATAGTTGAGCTCGCCGTCCTCGTACCTGATCAGCGCGATGAAGGCGCTGCGGTTCGGATCGTACTCCAGCCGCTCGACCGTCGCCGACATGTCGAACTTGCGGCGCTTGAAGTCGATAATGCGGTAGGCGCGCTTGTGGCCGCCACCGATGAAGCGGGCGGTCACGCGGCCGTGATTATTGCGGCCGCCCGAGGACTTCAGCCCTTCGGTCAGGCCCTTCACCGGCTTGCCCTTGTAGAGCGCCGAGCGGTCGACGATGACCAGCTGGCGCAGGCTCGGCGTTACGGGCTTGTAATTCTTGAGTGCCATTGTTCTGTCCTCGCGCCCCTCAGAGACCCGTGGCGACGTCGATCGACTGGCCGTCGGCCAGCGTGACCACCGCCTTCTTCACGTCGCCCTGCCGGCCGATCGTCCCGCGGAACCGCTTCACCTTGCCCTTGCGGACGAGCGTGTTCACGCCCGTCACCTTGACGCTGAACAGCGCCTCGACGGCGGCCTTGATTTCCGGCTTCGTCGCCTTCTTGGCGACGTTGAAGACGACCTGGTTGTGCTCGGAAGCGGTCGTCGACTTTTCCGTGATCACCGGGCTGACGATCACGTCGTAGTGGCGAAGATCCGTCATTTGAAGCGCTCCTCGAGGGCCTCGACGGCGGCCTTCGAAAGGACCAGCGTGCCGCGGCGAAGAATGTCGTAGACGTTGATGCCCTGGATCGGCAGCACGTCGATGTTCGGAATGTTGGCGGCGGCGCGCTTGAAGTTCACGTCGAGCTCAGCCCCGCCGATCACCAGCGCGTTCTTCAGGCCGAGCGCCGCGAAATTCGCGACCAGCGCCTTGGTCTTGGCCTCGGCCAGCGTCAGCTCGTCGACGACGATGATCGAAGCGCTCTTCGCCTTGGCCGACAGCGCATGCTTCAGGCCGAGGGCGCGCACCTTCTTCGGCAAATCGTGCTCGTGGCTGCGCGCCACCGGGCCGTGCGCCTTGCCGCCGCCGCGGAACTGCGGAGCGCGAGCCGAGGAGTGACGGGCGCGGCCCGTGCCCTTCTGCTTGTACATCTTGGCGCCGGTGCGGGCGATGTCCGCGCGGCCCTTCGCCTGATGCGTGCCCTGCTGCTTCTTGGCGAGCTGCCAGCGCACGACGCGCTGCAGGATGTCCTCGCGCGGATCGAGACCGAAGATCGCGTCCGAAAGCTCGACCTTGCCGGCGTCCTTGCCGCCGAGTGTTGAAATCTTGATGTCCATTATTCCGCACCCTCAGTGGCCGGAGCTTCGGTCTTGGCCGCAGCCGCTGCGCGCAGGCCGGCCGGCTTCGGCGCATTGTCCGGCAGCGCCACCTTGACGGCATCGCGCACCAGTATCCAGGCGCCCTTGGTGCCCGGAACCGCGCCGCGGATCAGGATCAGGCCGCGATCCGCATCGGTCGAGACGACCTCGACGTTCTGCGTGGTGACGCGGGTCGCGCCCATATGGCCGGCCATCTTCTTGCCCTTGAACACCTTGCCGGGGTCCTGGCGCTGACCAGTCGAGCCATGCGTGCGGTGCGACACCGAGTTGCCGTGGGTGGCACGGCCGCCGCCGAAATTGTGGCGCTTGATGACGCCCTGAAAACCCTTGCCGGTCGAGGTGCCGGTGACGTCCACCTTCTGGCCCGGGACGAAATGGTCGACCGTGATCTCGGCGCCGACATCGAGCAAGTTGTCGTCGGAGACGCGGAACTCGGCGAGCTTCGCCTTCGGCTCGACGGAAGCGCCGGCGAAATGGCCGCGCAACGCCTTCGAGGTGTTCTTGACCTTGGCCAGGCCAACGCCGAGCTGGACGGCGGTGTAGCCGTTCTTCTCCTTCGTGCGCTGCGCCACGACCTGGCAGCTCTCCATGCGGAGAACGGTAACCGGGACATGCTCGCCGGCGTCGTTGTAGACGCGGGTCATTCCCAACTTCTGTGCGATTACACCTGAACGCATCGGTTCGATTTCCTTCAGAGGAGCCTTTCGGATTTCACTCCGGCCGGCTCATGGTCCAGCTCTCAGAGCTTGATTTCGACGTCGACGCCGGCGGCCAGATCGAGCTTCATCAGCGCGTCGACCGTCTGCGGGGTCGGGTCAACGATGTCGAGAAGCCGCTTGTGCGTGCGCATCTCGAACTGCTCGCGGCTCTTCTTGTCGATGTGCGGCGAGCGGTTGACCGTGAACTTCTCGATCCGCGTCGGCAGCGGGATCGGCCCGCGGACGTTGGCGCCGGTGCGCTTGGCGGTGGACACGATCTCGCGCGTCGAGGCGTCAAGCACCCGATGGTCGAACGCTTTGAGGCGGATACGGATATTTTGGCCGTTCATGCGTCAATTCCTTGTTCTGGCGCGGCGCGGGCGAATTCCCGCCCGCGACAGATCGGTTGCTTCTTATTCAGTGATCGACACGACGACGCCGGCACCGACGGTGCGGCCGCCCTCGC
>NZ_JCACER010000105.1:0-14243 GCF_059502445.1 Kumtagia sp. | reverse complement strand
CCTCCACCGCGATCTCGTCGAACGGGTTCATCGACATCTTCACATTGGCCAGCTCGACCCCGGACCCGTCCGACTTCACCCGGATCTTCACATTGTAGTCCACTACCCGCTTGACGGGGACCAGAACCTTCATGCGTGCTAAACCCTTCTTCTGAGATCTCGCGGCGTTCCGTAGCAGGGCCGGTCCCCGCCCGGTTGCCGAAAGACGACATCCACCGCGACAAAACGGTACAATGGAACGGTTCCGGTGGCGACGTGGGCTCCCGAAAGCGGGCGGACCCTAGTTAGCCCGACATGGGCCGTCAATAGCGGTCGGCATGATCGAATCGTTTGAAAACTACTGGCGGCCCCAGCGTGGCGCCGGCTTGCCCTCGGGCGGCCGCACCGCGCTCTTCTGCTCGACCTCGACGGCCAGCGGCGTCACCACTTCGCGGTCGAACAGCGGTACGGCGCGGCGCTTGAGCAGGACTACGAGGATCGCCCCCGTCAGGATGCCGCCGATGTGGCAGGCCCACGAAACCTGCTGCTCGCCGCCCGCGGCGAACATCACGACCTGGAAGCCGATCCACAGGGTGAGCGCGATCCAGGCGGGGATGCGCAAGGGGATGCGGCCGAAGGCCAGCACCCAGATCTTCACCCGTGGATGCAGCAGCAGATAGGCCGAGACGACGCCGGCGACAGCGCCCGACGCGCCGATCAGCGGCACCTGCGAGGCCGGGTCGAGGAAGCCGTGGAAGGCCGCCCCGCCGATCGCGCACAGTAGGTAGAAGATCAGGAAGCGGACATGCCCGAGCGCATCCTCGATGTTGTCGCCGAATACCCACAGGAACAGCATGTTGCCGCCGAGATGGAACATGTCGGCATGGAGGAAGGCATAGGTCAGGTAGGTAAAGTCTTCCGGCACATAGTAGAGCTCCGGCGGCAGCTCTACCGTGTCGAAGGCGACCGAAGGAATGTAGCCCAGCCCATAGACCGTGGCGATCTGGGCCTGCTCCGAGCCGAACCCGGTGAGCAGGAAGACGATCACATTGGCGGCGATGAGGCCGATGGTGACGTATTGCAGCCGGATGTGCTCGAGGCCGTTTGCGTCGTGAAGCGGAACGAACAAGGCGCTGTTTCTCCACCTGGCCGCTCGTCGGAGCCTGACCGTGAACTCGCTTAGGATGTTTGATCGCCTTGCCTGAAGGGTGTCAAGCGCCGGACTTTTGCCGGAAAATTCGTGGGTTGGTGGGGTCTTCATACCCCACAGGAGGTTCGAGCCACACGCAACGCAGCTGCTCCGCTATCATGTTTTGATTGCACCGGGCAGCGCGATAGCTTATTTTGCAATCATGAATGGCAAGCAGAAGAAAACCCTTGCAGCCATCTTCCGGGACCCGGTTTCGGGCACCATCGAATGGGCCGACATAGAGAACCTTCTGATCGCCGTCGGTTGCAGGGTCATCGAAGGAAGCGGCTCTCGCGTTCGCTTCGATTTCGAAGGCCATGTCGCCAGCTTCCATCGGCCTCATCCGGCCAAGGAGGCCAAGAAATATCAGGTGAGGGATGCCCGTGAGTTTCTCGCGCAGATAGGAGTCACTCCATGAAGGCCATGACCTACAAAGGATATTCCGCCAAGGTCGAATTCGATCCGGACGACGCTGTTTTCTTCGGCCGGATCGCCGGCATCCGGGACGTGATCGGATTTCATGCCGACAACGTCAGCGACCTGATCGCAGCCTTCCATGAAGCGGTGGACGACTATATCGAAACTTGCAGGAAGGTCGGGAAAGAACCGCAAAAGGCCTATTCGGGCAATCTGATGCTTCGGATCGATCCGGCGGTGCACTCAAAGGCGGTACTCGCCGCCGAGCTATCGGGCAAGAGCCTCAATCAATGGAGCGAAGAGGTTCTGGCACGAGAGGCCGAGCGGCAGGCCAAGTGAATGGCTCGGGCGGGACCTCAGCGGTTCTTGCCCGGCACCCACAGCACGTCGGATCTGCCGTCGTCGTTGGCGACGCGCGCGGCGACGAACAGCAGGTCGGAGCAGCGGTTGATGTAGCGGACGCCCTCCGGGTTGACGTGCTCGCCCGGCACTCGAGCCAGCGCCACCATCAGCCTTTCGGCGCGGCGCGCCACCGTGCGCGCCAGATGCAGCGCCGCGGCGGCGGGCGAGCCGCCGGGCAGCACGAAGGAGCGCAGCGGCTGCAGCCGCGCGTTGAGCGCGTCGATGTCGGCCTCCAGCCGCGCCGTCTGCGAGGCGACGATGCACAGCGGCTCGTAGTCGAGCGGCTTGCCCTCGTCGGGCGTGGCGAGGTCGGCGCCGAGGTCGAACAGGTCGTTCTGCACGCGGCCGAGGATGGCGTCGATCTCGGCATGCCCGGCCGCCATATGCGGCCGCGCCAGCCCGATGCAGGAATTGGCCTCGTCGACCGTGCCGTAGGCCTCCACCCGCAGGTCCGACTTCAGCCGGCGCTGGCCGTTGCCGAGCCCTGTGGTCCCGTCGTCGCCGGTGCGGGTATAGATCTTGTTGAGCTTGACCATTGTCCCTCCCCGGCCGTCTCATCCGCCCTGGCGATTGAAATAGACGGCGAGCAAGATCAGCACCAGCGCGATGAACTGCAGCAGCACGCGCGCCTGCATCAGCTTGTTGGAGGTGCTGCCGGATCCGCCGCGCATCATGTTGATCAGTCCCCGGATCAGCACGAAGACGACGGCGGCCATGACGATGATGGCGAAGATGTTGAAGACGGAGGCCATGATCTGTCTCGCTCGTTGAAGATGGTCAGGCCTGCGAGGCCAGCACGCGATAGAGAAGGGATGCCGGCAGCAGCCGCTTCAGCAGGACGCCGACCTTGGCCGGCACGGTGACAACATAGTGCGGACGCGGCCGCTCCGACAGCAGCGCGTGGCGCAGCACCGCATGGACGGCGTCCGGCTTCAGCTTCAGCCGCGACTTCGAGCCGCCGCCGCGCATGCGCGCCAGTTGCGCCTGGTAGGCCTCGCGGTGCACGGAATTCTCATGGTTGATGTTCTTCAAGAACCAGTCGAGCCCGTTCGGCGCGATCTTCGACTCGATCGGCCCCGGCTCGATCAGCGAGACGTGGATGCCGCTGCCGGCGAGCTCGGCGCGCAGGCACAGCATCAGCCCTTCCAGCGCGTGCTTGGAGGCGACATAGGCTCCGCGCCATTTCACCGGCGTCAGCCCGAGGATCGACGAGCAGTGGACGATACGGCCGTGGCCTTGGGCGCGCATGACCGGCACGATGCGCCGCGTCAGGTCGTGCCACCCGAACAGGTTGGCCTCGAACTGCTCGCGCAGCGCCGCGACCGGCAGATCCTCGACCGCGCCCGGCTGGGCATGCGCGCCGTTGTTGTAGAGGGCGTCGAGGCGACCGCCGGTGCGCTCCAGCACCGCCGCCACCAGCGCCTCGATCGAGGTGGGCTCGCGATAGTCGAGATAGAAGGCCTCCAGCCCGTCCCGCTCCAGCCGCTCGATGTCCTGCGGCTTGCGCGCGGTGGCGAAGACGCGCCAGCCCTCGGCGGCGAGCGCCCGCGCGCAATAGGCGCCGATACCGGAGGAGGCGCCGGTGACGATGATGGTGCGCGGCTCGCTCACGAGCGGAATCGCTGCCTGGTTGCTGTTGCCATATCCGACAAAGCCTTCCCATATTCGCGCTCCGGAAACAATCGACGGAGAACCGGCAGCCCATGCGCAAGATCGTCGCCGTCCGCCGCGTGCTGGCCGACATGCTAGGCCATTTCAACGACGACGACGGCTGGTCGATGGCGAGCCATCTGGCGATCACCGCGCTGATGGCGCTGTTCCCTTTCCTGATCTTCGCAACCACGCTGGCGAGTTTCCTCGGCGCCCAGGCCTTCGCCGAGACGGCGGTGCATCTGGTCTTCGACACCTGGCCGGAGCAGATCGCCGCGCCGATCGCCAGCGAGGTCGTCAACGTGCTGACGATCCGGCGCGGCGGCCTGCTCACCTTCGGCGTGCTGCTCGCCGCCTTCTTCGCCTCCAACGGGGTGGAGGCGCTGCGCACCTCGCTCAACCGCGCCTACCGTGTGACCGAGACGCGGTCCTTCGTCTTTCGCCGCGTGCAGAGCATCGTCTTCGTGCTGATCGCCACCATCGGCTTCGTCATCATCAGCGTGCTTCTGGTGTTCGCGCCGCTGATCGCCCGCATCGCTTTGGCCAGGGCGGAGTGGATCGAGCCCTACATGGGCACCTTCACGCTGTGGCGTTACGTCATCGCCTCGACCGTCATCGTGCTCGGGCTGGTCGCGGTCCATGTCTGGCTGCCCGCCGGCAAGCGGCGCTTCGTCGACATGGTGCCGGGCATCCTGTTCACGCTGATCGGCTGGCTGGTCGGCTCGACGGTGTTCGCCGCCTATCTCGACCGCTTCTCCTCCTATGTGAACACCTATGCGGGGCTGGCCTCGATCATGGTCGCAGTCGTCTTCCTCTACATCGTCTCGGCGATCTTCATCCTCGGCGGCGAGCTCAACGCCTCAATCCGCCGCTATCTGGATGCCAGGGCTCGCGTGGGCGGCTGAGGCGGCGCGAGCCTCTTTGAGGGGCCGATCGCATATGAGTATACCCCCACCCCTAACCCCTCCCCACAAGGGGGAGGGGGATTTTGCTGCGGCTCCGCCAGGTGCCAATCGTCGACCGTTTGGCGTGGCATGACGACCGCAAAGCCCCCCTCCCCCTTGAGGGAGGGGCAGGGGTGGGGGTATCGGCCGAGCAGCGCGCCCGGAAAATCCCATGCGATTGCCTGCTCCCCCAGAAAGATCAGCGGCGCGCTTTCGACGTCGCCAGGCCGACGCCGAAGGTGGCGAGCGCCATGCCGGCCACCTGCACCGGCGTCAGGCTCTCGCCGAACAGCAGCCAAGCCATGACCGCCGTCACCGCTGGAACGAGATAGAACAGCGACGACACCTTCGCCATCGCTCCGTCGCGGATCAGGATCATCAGCAGGAAGATCGCGCCGATCGACAGTACCAGCACGAGCCAGGCCATGGCGAAGACGAGCTCGCCGGTGAGCACGACGGTGCGCGTCTCCAGCGCCAGCGATCCCGCTGCCATCAGCACGGCGGCGCCGACATACTGCCAGGCCGTGCCCATGACGAGGTTGGTCGTCGAGCCGAACTTCTTCTGCAGCACCGTGCCGGCGCTGATCGCCGCCACCGCGAGGACCGCCGCCGCCAGCATCGGCCAGGTGACAGCGTCGAGACCGGCACCGAGCTTCGGCAGGATCACCACGACCACGCCGGCGAAGCCCGCCGCCAGCCCCGCCCATTGGCGCGGCAGGATGTCCTCGCCCAGGAAGGCGGCGGCCAGTACCGCGGTGATCAGCGGCTGCAGCCCGGCGATCAGGGCGGCCAGGCCGGCGCCGAGCCCCTGGCGCACCGCCCAGAAGACGCCACCGAGATAGATGCCGTGGATCAGCATGCCGGCGGCGATCGACCAGAACACGTCGCGCCGGCGCATGCGCCATGCGTCCATCGCGACGGCGATCCCGACCAGGATCAGAAAGGCGATGCCGAAACGGGCGGCAAGGAAGGTGAACGGCTCGGCCCATGGCATGGCGTAGCGGGCGCCGATGAAGCCGGTGGACCACAGCAGCACGAAGAGCGCCGGGATGAGCTTCTTTGCGGATGTCATGTCGGGCGCTGCCGTATCGCGATGGAAGCGCCCGCTCTATTGCGGACCCGCGCGCCAGGCAAAGGCGAAATGCTGAACCAATGATTCAGCCGCCATGAAGCGCCGCCGGGTCAGCGCGTCGCCAGGCATCCCGCCTCGCCGGGCGCGGGCGGCTGGCGCCGCACGCCGTTGCCGTCGATCAGCGCATCCTGGACGAAGCGCAGCGCCGCCGGCTCCTTGGAGACGCCGAGATGGTCGTGCTTGCCGTTCCTATCCAGCTTGGACCAGTTGACCCGCTCCAGCGGGCCGCTGAACCCCTTGCCGGGACGCAGGCGGGTGGACATGCTGAACAGGCCGTCGGTGCCGTACATGTCGATGGCGCGGCGCACGTTGCAGGGGACCGGCGTCGGCTGATAGGCCTCGAAGGTCAGCAGCGTCTCGACCGGCACGCCGGCGGCGCGCAGCCGTTCGGCGAAGCGCGTGGCGGCATTGCCCCCCATCGAGTAGCCCGCCACGGAAACCGGAATCCTGGCATCGCGCGGCTGGGCCAGGAAATGCTCCGCCGCCTTCTGCCAGTGGGCCGGGTTGTAGACGTCGGCGCGCACGCCGGCCGCGCGGATGTGCTGCGTCACCTGATACATGCCGCTGCGCGCCATGGTGTCGCCGGCCGGCGTCAGCCCGGCGAAGAGGTAGACCACGCCCCGCTCGGACAAGGGTGGGTTGGGGAGTCCGCCGTCCTGGACGACCAGGGAGGAGGCGCATGCGGAGAGGCAGAAGAGGGCGAGAAAGGACAGCAGAATCACGCGTACAGCGAAGGGCAAAGGCAGCACCTCTGTTCGAGACTGACAGTTCCCCCGCGCAGGATCCTGTCTAGGCGACAGCGGCGCCGATGCCAACCCGAACAGTCGAAAAAGAACAAATACCCCGTAGAAACAGTTGCTTACACCATATGGTTGCAACTGCCGAACGGCTGGGCTGGGTCAGGGGGCGCGGTTCGTGGCGGCTTCGAATCCGACCATCCGCCTGACCGTTTCCGGCGTTTCGCCGGCCTCGCGCAACGCCGCTATGCCGGTGTCGCCAAAACTCTTGGAAAGCTTGCGGCCGTCCGGGCCGAGGATCAGCCGGTGGTGGTGGTACGCGGGCGCCGGCAGGCCGAGCAGGCGCTGCAGCAGACGGTGGACCGCCGTCGCCGCGTACAGGTCGAGGCCGCGCACCACATGCGTCACGCCCTGGAGCGCGTCGTCTACCACGACCGACAGGTGATAGCTGGTCGGCACGTCGCGGCGCGCCAGCACGACGTCGCCCCAGGCTGCGGGATCGGCGTCGATCCGGGTACCCCCACCCCTAACCCCTCCCCTCAAGGGGGAGGGGGACTTTGCACCAGCCTCGCCTGTCACCGATGGCCGACGATCTTGATCCGCGTCGACGCGCGGGTGTCCCCCTCCCCCTTGAGGGGAGGGGTTAGGGGTGGGGGTGTCTGACAGCGGCGCATCGAGGGTTTGGCATTGCCCTGTTTCGCCCGTGGAAATCTCCTCCCACGCCAGCGACCCGCCAACCCGGCCCAGCGCCGCCACCATGTCCAGCCGCCAGGCGAACGGCCTTCCCTCGGCGATGAGCGCTTCGCGCTTGCGCCGGGACAATGCTTTGTCGAGGCCGGGATAGAGCGGCACGCCGTCGGGATCGCGCGGCCAGTTTTCGCCCCGCGCCTCCCGTTCGACGATGTGGGCACGCATCTCGCCGCGGCTCATGAAGGCAGGGTAGACGAGCCCCTGCCGCTCCAGCCGGCGCAAGCTTTCGGCATAGGTGGCAAAATACTCGGACTGCCGCCGTACCGACTCCTCCCAGCGGACACCAAGCCATTCGAGATCGCGAAAAATGCCGGCCTCGAATTCCGGCGTGCAGCGGGTCGTGTCGATGTCCTCCAGCCTGAGCAGCAGCCGTCCGCCCACGCGCTCCGCCAGATGCCGGTTGAGCAGCGCGGAGTAGGCGTGGCCGAGATGCAGGGCGCCGTTGGGGCTCGGCGCAAAGCGGAAGACCGGGCGTGTCACCATCTGGCGGGAAGCGTCTTGCCCTCGTGAACTTTGCGATTGCTACTTCGTCCGTCCGGCGCCAACAAGGCGCGGCATGCACAGGATAGCCACTCTCGCCGACGTTGCCGCCGGCCTCGACGCCCTGGCCGGGCTCGATCCGCGGCTCGCCGCCGTGCGGCGGGTCGCCGGCGAGGTGCCGCTGCGCCTGATCGAGCCGGGCTTCGGCAGCCTCGCCTCGATCATCGTGTCGCAGCAGGTGTCGCGGGCCAGCGCCGACGCGATCTTCGGCCGTTTCGCAAAACTTCTCGATCCCCTGACGCCGCAGGCCGTGCTCGACGCCGGCGAGGCGGTGTTCCGCGAAGCGGGCTTCTCGCGACCGAAGCAGCGCGCCATGTTGTCGGCAGCGGCGGCCGTCGCCGACGGGCTCGATCTCGTCCACCTGTGCGAATTGCCGGCCGAGGACGCCATCGGCCGGCTCACCGCCGTGCCCGGCATCGGCCCGTGGACGGCCGAGTGCTACCTGCTGTTCGCCGCCGGCCACCCCGACATCTTCCCGGCCCGCGACGTCGCATTGCAGGCGGCGGTCGGCCATGCCTTCGGCCTCGCGGCCCGTCCGGGCGAGAAGGCGCTCGCCGGAATCGCCGAATCATGGGCGCCTTGGCGCGGCATCGCGTCGCGGCTGTTCTGGGCCTACTATCGCGAGACGAAGGGGCGCGATGCCGCGCCCCTCGCGCAAAACCTCGAAAAAACATGAAAATCGGCGCTGTTTTGCGCCGCAATATGGCCGTGTTGCCGCTTCACATCCCTGTCATGTCGGGCTTAGACTATCCACGTCAGGCGTCCGCCTGCCAAGGAGGTTTCGAGACGTGACGGTTGCCGTATCTCTGGATGGGCTTCCCGCGCTGGTTCTGAACGCAGACTACCGGCCGCTCAGCTATTACCCGCTGTCGCTGTGGTCCTGGCAGGATGCGATCAAGGCGGTATTCCTCGACCGCGTCAACATCGTCGCCGAATACGAGCACTCCGTCTCGTCCGTGTCCTTCTCGATGCGGGTGCCGAGCGTCGTCAGCCTGAAGACCTACATCAAGCCTTCGCGGCATCCCGCCTTCACGCGCTTCAACGTGTTCCTGCGCGACCGCTTCCAGTGCCAGTATTGCGGCACGTCGGAGGATCTCACCTTCGACCACGTCATCCCGCGCCATTGCGGCGGCGCCACCACCTGGGAGAACGTGGTGGCCGCCTGCTCGCCCTGCAACTTGCGCAAGGGCGGCCACCTGCCGGCGCAGGCCAAGATGTGGCCGATGCAGAAGCCCTATCCGCCGACCGTGCACGACCTGCACAACAACGGCAGGCTGTTCCCGCCGAACTACCTGCACGAGAGCTGGATGGACTATCTCTACTGGGACGTCGAACTGGAGCCGTAAGCGCTCGGCGCTCCGGTGCGAAATCTCACGCCCGCTTCAGCGCTCCCCAAAATGCCACCGCCCCCAGCACCAGGCTGGCGATGGCGTTCCAGCCGGCGAGCGACAGGCCGAGGATGCGCAGCGCCGCCTGATCGCATGAGGGCGGCACGACCGCGTTGATGGCATCGAGCACGCCATTGCCGCCGGTGTCGGGCGGCGCCACCACCATGCCGCAGTCGGTCGGGCCCGGCCACCAGCCCCATTCGACGCCCGAATGGTAGACGCCGAGATAGAGGCCGTAGGCCATCAGCAGCCCGCCGGCGAACAAGAGGCCGCGCGTGACGAGCGCGGGCAGCTTGACGACCGCGGCCAGGAAGGCGAGCGCCATCAGCGGCGCGCCGACATAATAGGGCATGCGCTGCTCGTAGCAGAGCTTGCAGGGGATGTAGCCGCCGATGTGCTGGAAGCCGAGCGCGCCGCCGACGGTGGCCGCCATCGCCACGGCGAGGAAAAGCGCAGTCGTCGCCTGCAGGCGCGAGGTCGGGGCGGCAAGGCTGGTCATGCTGTACTCGTGTGGCGGCGTGGTCAGAACACGTATCTGACCAGGATATAGAGCAGAATTAGGACGGCCGCAGCGGCCCCGGCGAGCAGCCCCAGCCGCTTCTCGATGAAGTGGCGGATCGGCTCGCCATAGGTGCGCAGCAGCCAGGCCAGGAACAGGAAGCGGGCGCCGCGCGCGATGATCGCCGACAGGATGAACCAGCCGAGCGGGAAACTGATCACGCCGGCCAGGATGGTCACGACCTTGATCGGCGGCAAATGGGTGAGGCCCGAGGTGACCAGCATCAACAGGATGAAGCCGGTGCCGGAGGATATCCGCAGCGCCTCGAACTCGTCGTACTTGCCGTAGAATTCGAGCACCGGCCTGGCGATCGTCTCATAGGCGTAGTGGCCGAGGAACCAGCCGGCAATGCCGCCCAGCACAGAGGCGATCGTCGCCACGATCGCGTAGCGGTAGGCACGCTCGGGCTTGGCCAGCGCCATCGGCAGGTAGAGCACGTCGGCCGGCACCAGGAACACCGAGCTCTCGACGAAGGCGATGAAGGCCAGCCACCATTCCGCCGACTTGCGGGCGGCGAGCGACAGGGTCCAGTCGTAGAGTTTGCGCAGCATCGAAGCTTTCCGGCCGGTTGGTCGCCCCCTTGTAGAGGGCAATCGTTTAGAGGCTGTTAGATCGGTCGTTTTAGCGGCGGGAAGATGTTCCAGAGCCCCTCTGAAGAGCCGTTTCTTCCGAATCGGCCGCCTCGAGCCGCCTCGCCACCGCCTCCATCCAATGGTCGCGGATGTCCAGCGCCGCGAGATGCTCGACGGCGCTCAGCACATAGTCCTCGTTGCGGCCGGACTGGCCGACGGCGCCGCGCACGATGTCGGCTGCCGCCTCCTCCTCCAGGCTTCCGGCGTACTGGACATGCGCGCGGTCGACGATATAGCAGACCGCCTGCACGATCCTGCCGTCGGCGAGCCGCACCGGCAGGATGCGCTCCAGGTAGACGCTGGTGACAAGCTCGCGCTCGCGCAGATAGGCCATCACCTCGTCGCGCAGTTCCAGCGGCACGCGGAAGGCGAGGCCGACGCAGGAGCCGCCGCGGTCGAGGCCGAGCACCAGCCCGGGACGCTCGCGCGTGCCGCGATGCACCCAGGAACGCACGCAGAGCGAGCGCCGGTAGCCGTGCAGGCGTGCCCGTTCGGTCTCGGTATGGGCAAAACCCGGCCTCCACATCAGGGAACCGTAGCCGAAAACCCAAAAATGGCCCATTTCGCCAAGCCTGATCCGCTCTGTGCGCGCGCAGTCCTAGACGAGTCTGTCCGATCGTGAAAAGGCTGAATCGGACAAGATCGAAGAGGCGATTCGGAAGCAAATATGCACGACCCCTCCAGCAACGGGCGCTACGGCCGCCGCATCCTCTGGCTTGGCGTCTTCGTCATCGTGCTGGTCGCCGCCTACACCGCCGGCTGGTTCTGGCTCGCCCAGAAGATCGAGGGCGAGGCCGCCCGGACGCTGGCCAGGCTCGGCGAGCGCGGCACGAAGGCCGAATGCGTGAACCCGGAAGCGCGCGGCTATCCCTTCCGCATCGGCCTCTATTGCGACCGTATCTCGGTCGAGCAGCCGGCCGAAGCGATGAGCCTCGCCGCCGGCGCCTTCCGCTCCGCCGGGCAGATCTACGACCCGATGCGGCTGGTGGCGGAGCTGGACAGCCCGGCGACGCTGTCCACCCCGCAGACGGGGCCGCTGGCCTTGCAATGGACGAACCTGCGCGCCAGCGCCCGCCTGGCCGATCCGCTGCCCGAGCGCGTGTCGCTGCAGGCGGTGACGCTGAAGGTCACCGCCGCGGACGGCAAGCAGCTGGTCGCCGCCGATTCCTTCGAGAGCCACATGCGCCCGAACGGCGCCGACCTCGATCTCGCCGCCCGCTTCGCCGGGCTGGCGCTCGACCCGGTGCTGGTCGACGGCCGCAGCGTCCCGCCGCTGTCGGGCGAGGCGGACCTGTCGCTCGGCGACGGCATCCGCCTGCTCGACGACGGCGCGCGCGACCTGCGCGGCCGCTCGGGGGTGATCCGCACGCTGTCGCTGACACTCGGCGAGCAGGGCTCGCTGACGGTGTCCGGGCCGTTCTCGATCGATGCCGACGGGCTCATCGACGCCACGCTGAAAGTGTCGCTGCACGAGCCGCGGGCGCTGGCGGCGTCGCTGTCGCAGGTTTTTCCCGAACAGGCCGACAAGATCCGGCAGGGCTTTGCCGGGCTGTCCTTCCTCGGCAGCCAGCCGTCGCTGCCGCTGCGCATCAACAAGGGCATGGCCTCGCTCGGCTTCATCCCGCTCGGCAAGCTGCCGCCGGTGCAGTAACCCGGCGGCCCTACCCCTTGTGCGGGTGCTCGACCGCCTGGCGGCCGAAGTCCGGCACGTCGATCTCCTGCCCCGCCTCGATGATCGAGCGGCGGATGGCGCGCGTGCGGGTGAACATGTCGAACAGTTTTTCGCCGTCGCCCCAGCGGATCGCCCGCTGCAGCGAGGCGAGATCCTCGGAGAAGCGCGCCAGCATCTCGAGGATGGCGTCCTTGTTGTGCAGGCACACATCGCGCCACATGGTCGGGTCGGACGCAGCCAGTCGGGTGAAATCGCGGAAGCCGGAGGCGGAATATTTGATCACCTCCGACTTGGTCACCGTCTCCAGGTCGTCCGCGGTGCCGACGATGTTGTAGGCGATGATGTGCGGCAGGTGCGAGACGATGGCGAGCACCATGTCGTGGTGCTCGGCGTCCATGGTGTCGATGTTCGAGCCGCAGCGCCGCCAGAAGTCCGACAGCCGCTCCAGCGCCTGCGGATCGGTGCCGGGCAGCGGCGTGAAGATGCACCAGCGGTTCTCGAACAGGTCGGCGAAGCCCGCATCCGGTCCCGATTTTTCCGTACCGGCTAGCGGATGACCGGGGATGAAGTGCACGCCGGCCGGCATGTGCGGCCCCATCTGCTCGATCACCGAGCGCTTAGTCGAGCCGACGTCGGTCACCGTGGCGCCGGGCTTCAGCGCCGGCGCGATCTCCGCCGCAACCGCGCCCGAGGCGCCGACCGGCACCGAGACGATGACCAGATCGGCGCCGCGCGCCGCCTCGGCCGCGTCCGTCGTGTAGGTGTCGCCCAGGCCGAGTTCCACGGCACGCTTCAGCGTGGCTGCGCTGCGGGTGGAGACGACGATCTCGCCGGCCAGCCTCTCGCGGCGGATGACGCGCGCCAGCGACGAGCCGATCAGGCCGATGCCGACCAGGGCGATCCGGTCGTAGATGGGGGCGGTCATGGTCAGCTCTTCAAGAATTCGGCGAGGGCGGCGACGACGCCGCGATTGGCCTCCTCGGTGCCCACCGTCATGCGCAGCGCGTTGGGAAAACCGTAGCCGGTCACCCGCCGCAGGATATAGCCGCGCGCCGTGAGATAGTCGTCGGCGGCCGCCGCCGAATGCCGTCCGTCCCCGGGGAAATGGATCAGCACGAAATTGCCGACGCTCGGCGTCACCCTGAGCCCGAGCCTGGTCAGCTCCTCGGCCAGCCAGGGCAGCCAGCGTTCGTTATGGGCGACGGTGCGCTCGACATGCGCGCGGTCTCGAATAGCCGCCACACCCGCCTCGATCGCCGCGGCGTTGACGTTGAACGGCCCGCGCACGCGGTTCAGCGCATCGGCGATATGCGCGGGGCAATAGGCCCAGCCGATGCGCGCGCCGCCGAGCCCGTGGATTTTCGAGAAGGTGCGGGTCATCACCACGTTGTCGAAGGCCGACACCAGTTCGATGCCGGACTCGTAGTCGTTGCGGCGCACATACTCGGCATAGGCCGCGTCGAGCACCAGCAGCACGTGCTTCGGCAGGGCGGCATGCAGCCGCTTGACCTCGTCGAAGGGGATGTAGGTGCCAGTCGGATTGTTGGGATTGGCGAGGAAGACGATCTTCGTGCGCCCGGTGACGGCGGCGAGGATCGCGTCGACGTCAGCCGTCTCGTCGGTCTCCTTCGCCACCACCGGCACGCCGCCGGCCGCCTGGATGTAGATTTTGTAGACAAGGAACCCGTGCTCGGTGAAGACGCCCTCGTCGCCCGGCGACAGATAGGTCATGGCAAGCAGCCCGATGACCTCGTCAGAGCCGTTCGAGCAGACGATGTTGGCGGGGTTGAGCCCATGCGCGGCGCCGATCGCCTCGCGCAGTTTCGTCGCCGCACCGTCGGGATAGAATTCGAGCTTCTCCGCCACCTTGCGCACAGCCTCGATCGCCGCCGGCGAGGCGCCGAGCGGGTTCTCGTTGGAGGAGAGCTTGTGGACTTTTGCGACGCCGGCCGGCGCGGCGCTTTTTCCCGGCACGTAGGCGGCGATGTCGAGGATGCCGGGCTTGGGCTGGGGACGCGTGCTATTGATGGCTTGGGTCATGACTCAGGGTCCGGAAAACGGCCTCGGCCGAGGCCCGGAGCGGAATACAGGCGGGAGGCGGAGATGTCGAGGGGTGCGTTCTTCCGGCCGGGTATGCAGGGCTGCGCTCCGATCTATTCCCGGGAGGGAAAGCGCGCGCCGGCGGTTTCGGTGCCAGGTTCCCCCTCTCCGTCTCGGGCTTCGCCCTCGACACCTCTCCCCCACTCCGTGGG
>NZ_JCACER010000104.1:0-14349 GCF_059502445.1 Kumtagia sp. | reverse complement strand
GGCGCACCGCCGACGTGATCGCCGTCGACTTCTGCGATTTCCTGGTGCTGGAGCGGCGCGACTTCAACCAGTTCATGGCCCGCCATCCCGAGTTGCGCGCCGCCGTCGACAAAATGGCGCGAGAGCGCCTGGAGGCCAACCGCGCGCATGCCAGCGGCGCGGCCACGGCTGCGAGCGGAGCCAGCAGCGCGGCCTGAGGCGTCGGTCGCCGCCGGGCGTGCGCCGTGGCCGGGCTCGAGCGTCTGGCGACAGCGTCAATCCCGGTCTACGTCAGCGGCGATCGAGGCAATCGCCTGCTGGTAGACACGGGCGGCATTCCAGCGCTGGATCACCTGGAAGTTGGGCTCGCCCGGCTGGTAGCCGGCACCTGTCCGCCAGCCCTTGGCCTTCAGGTAGTTGGCGGTCGAGAACAGAATGTCGGCCTTGCTCCGGGCCAGATCGACGCGGCCGTCGCCGTCGCCGTCCACGCCATATTTCAGCACGTTGGCCGGAAGAAACTGCGTCTGACCGATCTCGCCATGCAACGAGCCCATCGCGCCGCCGCTCAGCCTGCTTTTGTCGATGAGTTTAAGCGCGGCGTAGAGTTGCGTGGTGAAATAGGCCGAGCGCCGGCAGTCGTAGGCGAGCGTCGCCACGCTGGAGAGGATGTGCGTGCTGCCGATGCGGCTTCCGAAGCGCGATTCCAGACCCCAGATGGCGATCAGCGGGCCGGGCGGCACGCCGTATCGAGCCTTGATCCGCGCGAACAGGGCCGCGTTGCTTCGCTTGTGTCCCCTGCCGGCGGAGGTCAGCGCCGCGCCACCGCGCTTGGCGAGATACTGGTTCAGCGAGAGCTTGAAGTTGGGCTGCGTGCGGTCGTACTGGATCGTCTTGACGACGTAGTGCACGGTGGCGAATGCCGCCAGCGCCTTGGATCCGACGCCTCTTCTAGCTGCTTCGGTCGCGAATCCCCGCTTCCAGGTCTCGAAGCCCGCTGCGGTTTTTCCGCATGATGCGGCTTGCGCACCATCTGCAGTGGCTGCTGATGCCCAGAAGAAAAACGTAGATATAGTGCGTCGAAAAAACAGACCGAAAGTCATCGATCCGCTCCCCAAGCTCAATTTCCCGCGTCTTATTGATAAGACTAAATAAGTACTTCAGTCAATATTTTTATTTTTGCCGGCAAACGAAATAAAGTAAGCTATTATCGATAGTTGCCGGAAATTGATGATCAAATCTTTCAGGTTTCACGGGGCGTCGCAATCCTTGTCTCAACGAACATCCGGAAGCTGCCTGGGCAATCGGCCGCGGCTCTGCCGTTCGCCCGACGACGAGGGCCGCGTAATGCGCGGCCAAAGCGCCGGGAAACCGATCATCCCGAATATACCCGGAAGGTCGGCAGCAGCCCATCACGCCGTTTCGCGCCGATTTCCGCGCGAGCGAGCTTTGTTTCATTCTTGTCGGCGGGACTGTCATATTCGACGGCTGGAAGCGGATCGGCAGAGGCCGACGCATGGCCCGTACGATCGGCTGCACGCTCGACCGGACGCGCTTCATGAGCGCTATCGGTATCGGCAGGGACTATCCTTCACCCATCATTCCGGGAGGCGGGCCTTGCGGAAACCATCCACAAAATGCTCCCGCACGGCCGCGTCACGCAGGGGCTGCGAATTTGTCCAATGGCCGATCGTGAAATGTGGATGGGCTACCAGGAACATTTCCCGCTCCCGGCCGGCCTCGTCCACCCGCCCGAGCTGCGCCAGGCTTGCCGCAAGGAATTTTCGCGAATTGGTGCGGTAGGTCTCTTCCCGACGCAGCGTCTCGACCGCGGACTCGTAGTCGCCGGCGGCATATTGAGCCTGGCCGAGGTGACAGAAATACCAGCAGGCCGGATACGGGTTCAGCCGCAGCGCCTTCTGGATTTGCTCCAGGCTGTCCGCGATCCGGCCGTCGAGGACGGACATGTCCGACAGCGCCGCCCAGGTGTCGGCGTGGTTCGGATCGATCTCCAGCGCCCTGGCGAACGCCGCATCCGATTCCTGCCAGCGCCTGTCATAAGCCAAAATGGTGCCGAGGAAATAATGGCAGCCGGCGTCGTTGGGATCGAGCGCGACGGCCCTTTCGGCAAGCTTCACCGCCATAATCCGGTTTGGATCCTCCGGCTCTCCGAAATGCGTCCATCCGAGCCATCGGTTGTAGGCAAGCAAACCGTGCGCCTCGGCAAATGACGGCTCGAGTTCGATTGCCCGTTTGAGCAGCAGATAGGCTTCGCGCGCCGTCTGCGGCGATTCTTCGGTAAGCACGCGGGCGCGTACGCAAAGATCGTGGGCCTCGAGGTTTTGGGGCCGCTTGCGCGGCGCCGGCACGGTCAACCGGCCGATGAGCGCCTCGACGATCCGGCCGTTCACCTCGTCCTGAACCGCGAAGATGTCCTCAAGGGTCCTGTCGAAGCGCTCCGCCCACACATGTTTGCCGGCGACGGCGTCGATCAGCTGGGCGTTGATGCGCACCCGCCCGCTGGCGCGCCGCGCGCTGCCCTCCAGAACATAACGGACGCCAAGCTCCTGCGACACCTGGCGCACATCAACCGATTGCCCCTTGTAGACGAAGACCGAATTGCGGGCGATCACGAACAATCCGGCATTCCTGGACAGATCGGTGATCAGATCTTCGGTCAGCCCGTCCGCGAAAGATTCGTCTTGCCGGTCATTACTCATATTGGTGAAAGGCAAGACGGCAATCGAGGGTTTGACCGGCAGCGACAGCAATATGGCGGGCGCAGCTTTGTCCTCCGCCCCGATCGCACGAGATGCCGGCGTTGTCGCCGACCGCCCCCTGGCGGAGTGCCATGCCGCGCGCAACGGCGCGAAGTCGACGCCCTCGGCATCGAACTGTCTTGCCGTCGCCGCCAGGTGCTCTTCGCCTTCGCGAATCCGATTCTGCGCGGCCAGCGCGGTCAGAAGAGCCTTATGAGGGAGAAGATCGAACGGGGCGAGCTGAAGCCAGCAGTCGAGATATATGCGGGCCTCATCGTCCGGAAGACGTCTTGTCAGATACTCCAGCAGGCTGGCGTGAAGGTCGCGGAAGCGGCGGCGCTGCGCGACCAGCCAGCCCTCGAAGGCCGGGTTGCGGTCGATCTCCAAGCCTGCCAGAAAGTCGCCGGCGATCAGGTCGGCCAGTGCCTTCAGCCGCACCGGGGTAAATGTCTCGAAACCCTCCTGTGACGCACGCACGACGGCAGCCGCGTCCACAAAACAATCGGCGAGATCGAGCGTGAGCGTCTCTCCTTGTGCCTGCACCCTGCGCCGGCCGGGGTCGTCGACAAGAATTCTGATCTTGCTCAGGCACCAGCGCAGCTCGCCACGAGGGTCGTTTGGAGCGTCCCACAAAAGATCGCAGAGCTGGCTGCGCGGCGCAGGATGCGGCGAAAGCGCCAAGTAAGCCAGGAGGGCGCGCGCCTTGCGCGACGCCGGCAGCGTCAGCGTTACGCCCTTCCGGCGAACCGCCAGCGGCCCGAAAAAACGAATCTCCAGCGCCTGCCCTGTTTCGGCCGGGCTCCGCCCGGTCGATTCCATGGCCCTTTCCATGCTTTCTCCCACGCGGTCTTCCACGACTCTCCTTTAGACACACCTTCAACGGGACCGGTGTACCAAGCACCAAGCCCAATGTCCGTCTCACTACACGAAGGCGGAAATATACCACTGGAAAAGCTGCGCGTCTTGCCACATGCGGCTCGCGAAAGAGTCGGTCCAGGTTCACTGCCAAGTCATGTCAGAAAATTTGAAAGGCATGCGGCTCGATCACCTTCGAATCCTGTCGCGGTGATCTGGCATTACTGTCTGAGAACCAAAGCCGGCTCGCACCTGTGCAACCATCTCCCAAGAAACATCAGGAAATGAACCATGACGACTTACACAATCGACGCAAACCAGAACACGATCAGCGCCGGCAACGGCACCGACATCTTCCAGGGCGTGGGCGGCGGCAACGACAGCCTGCGCGGCAATGGCGGAAACGATCTCTTCAACATCCAGATCGGCCAGACCGGGCTGATCGACGGCGGCTCCGGCTATGACCGGATTCATCTGACCGGACCCGGCTTCAACAACGAATTGAATACGGGTCTGAACATCGTCGGAATCGAAGAACTGATAGTAGACTCTACCAACCTCTTCGCCTCCGCTGCCCAGCTGAAAAACATCATCAAATTCGGCGTGAACAACAACGCCGATGACTTCAGCATCTTCCTCCAGGGAGCCGGTGGAACTCTCAACTTCTCGAGCCGCTTCACTGAGCCGCAGGACCTGAACATCGAAGCCAACATGGCGACATCGGCCGTCCACATCACTGCGAGCGCGGGCGACGACCAGATGATCGGCTCCGATTTCGGCGACCGGCTTAGGGGCGACAAGGGCGTAGATACAATCTACGGCGGTGACGGCGGCGACCTCATCAATGGCGGACTCGGACGCGACTTCCTCTACGGCGACGACGGAAAGGACAATTTCGTGTTCGACACCGCGCTCGCCGGCAACGTCGATCACATCGGCGATTTCCGGCCTCTCGACGATTCCATCAGGCTCGACGACGCCATCTTCAATTGGGCGGGCCAGACGCTCGGCACGTTGAAGGCGAACGAGTTCAAGGTCATCGGTACCGGCCAGGCTGTCGATGCCAACGACCGCATTCTCTACAATCAGAATACCGGCGGCATCTATTACGACGCGGACGGCGCCGGCGGTCAGTCGGCCGTCCTCTTTGCGATCGCCGACAATTTTTCGGGCGACGTTCCGATCCTGACCTTCCAGGATTTCATCATCATCTGATCGGCGCGCCCCCGGCAAGGCGGCGTGGCTTGTGCCGCGCCGTCTGATTGAGCCGGCCAGCCTTGAGGCAGGCGATCGATTGGAGAGCCGAGCGGGAATTGAACCCGCTACGCCGGATTTGCAGTCCGGAGCGTCACCGTTCCGCCTTCGGCTCTCAAGTCGATGTGGTGGCTGCCACTGAAGAAACGGAACCGCCAATGGTAAGCCGCGATTCCGGCCTTCTGTCACCTGCGTCCACAGCCGTATCTTGGTAAAGATATTGGGGAAAGCTTAGGAGTTTCGGCTAAACCACCAAAGTGCTGGTACGCCCAAGGGGAATCGAACCCCTGTTTGCGCCGTGAGAGGGCGCCGTCCTGACCGCTAGACGATGGGCGCTGACCAGTGGTGCCGTACTTAGGCTGGGCGAATTGAAAATGCAACCGGGTTTTCGCACGGTTTATGCGGGCATTGCGCAAGCGTCGCCAGCAGAGTTCTTCATCCGGCACCGTTGGTGAGTTTCGCGATGCTGCGCCGCCTGTCAGGCTCACACGTAGGGGCCGCATCGCGCTCGCCGCCGCGCGCCGGTAGATCAAGGCACGGGCCTGTGCGCGGCCGGAGCGGTTCAGCGCTTCGGCTGCAGCAGATCCCAGAGATTGCCGTAGAGGTCGGCGAAGACGGCGACGGTGCCGTAGGGCTCGTGCCGTGGCGTTTCGCGGAAGGAGACGCCGGCAGCCAGCATGGCCGCGTGGTCGCGGGCGAAATCGTCGGTTTCGAGAAAGAGGAAGACGCGGCCGCCGGTCTGGTCGCCGATGCGGGCGTGCTGCGCGTCGCCGGCGGCCCGCGCCAGCAGCAGGCGGATGCCACCGCCCGTCGGGCCGACCGTCACCCAGCGCTTGCCGTCGCCGAGATCGTTGTGCTCGAACAGCCGGAAGCCGAGTTTTTCGATATACCAGGCGATCGCTTCGTCATAGTCGGCGACCACCAGCGTGACGGTGGCGATCCGCCGTTCGGCGCCGGCCGGTGCCACGTCGGTCATTGCGCGGTGACGGCGAAGCGACCGACTATGCGGCGCTCGGCAAGGTCGTAGAGATAGATGACGCGGTTGCCGTCGGAGAGTTCGAGGCCGAGCGACAGCCTGCTGCCGGACAGCGATTGCGAGACGATTTTCGCGCCGGCGGGCAGGGCGATCTCGCCCTCCAGCACCGTGCCGGCGGGCACGGCAACCGCGCCGGCCGGCGCGGGAATGTCGGAAGCCGGTGCCTCGACGACCGTCGGTGCTTCGGTGCGGGTCTTGTAGACAATCGCCGCCACCACGGCCATAAGGGCGACGAACAAGAGCCCGAGATTGACTGCGACGAAGCGGACGAGCTTCTTGCGCACCTTCTCGACCGCGGGGTCGAGCGGCTTTTCCTCCTCGTGCTCAAATGCAGGCCGTGTCATGAAAACTTCCGGGCAGGCGATCGACGCCCCTGATAGCGAAGGCGGAGCGGCCTGGAAAGGGCTGACGGCGGGTCCGGACGCCGCAGGCCAGCGGCTCGACCAGTGGCTGGCGGCCGAACTCGGCGGCGAATTGTCACGCAGCCGCCTGCAGGCGCTGATCCGCCAGGGGGCGGTGAGCGTCGGCGGCGCGGCGGTGACGGAGCCGAAGCGCAAGCTGGCGGCGGGGGAAGCGGTTGCGATTCTGCTGCCCGAACCGGAGCCGGCGGAGCCGCAGGGCGAGGACATCCCGCTCGACATCCTCCACGAGGACGACGAGCTGATCGTGGTCAACAAGCCGGCCGGGCTGGTGGTGCATCCGGCTGCCGGCAACTGGACCGGCACGCTGGTCAACGCGCTGATCCACCATTGCGGCGCCAGCCTCTCCGGCATCGGCGGCGTGCGGCGGCCGGGCATCGTGCACAGGCTCGACAAGGATACGTCCGGCGTGCTGGTTGCCGCCAAGACCGACCGCGCCCACAAGGCGCTGTCGGAAGCCTTCGCCGACCACGGCCGCAGCGGCGATCTGCAACGCGCCTATGTGGCGCTGGCCTGGAACATCCCGGCTCGGCCGGCCGGCACTGTCGACGCGCCGCTCGGCCGCGCCGCCGACCGCGTGCGCCGCGCCGTCGTGCCGGAAGGCCGCGAGGATGCGCGTCATGCCGTCACCCACTATGCAGTGCTCGAGCGCTACGGCGAGGGTGGTTCCGGCGTGCAGGCTGCGCTGCTGGAATGCCGGCTGGAGACCGGCCGCACTCACCAGATCCGCGTGCACATGGCGCATATCGGCCATCCGCTGATCGGCGACCGCGACTATGGAACGGGCTTCCGCACCAAGGCAAACCGGCTGCCGGAGCCGCTCCGTTCGGCCGTCGAAACCTTCCCGCGCCAGGCCCTGCACGCGCGGCTGCTCGCCTTCCGCCACCCGATCACGCAAGAGTTGATGCGCTTCGAGGCGCCGATGCCGGCCGACATGGCTGGACTCGTGCACGGGTTTCGCGGTATCTAACGGATACCTGCTTACCGTCGTTCACTTTCATGTGACACACTGTTTCAGGTTGAACAAATCCTGTCTTTTCCCGATTTGTTCCTGTATAAGAGTGTTTGGCACGGTCAGGCGAAAGGCTGCCGTGCCCCATGCCCGCCTTTTTCAGGGGGCAGCTACGCGAGAGGAGGGTGCTTTCATGGCCCAGACACTACCCAGTATCGTTTCCGGCGAAGGCGGGCTGGCCCGCTACCTGGAAGAAATCCGCCGCTTTCCGATGCTCCAGCCGCAGGAAGAGTACATGCTCGCCAAGCGGTACCAGGAGCATGAGGACACCGGCGCCGCCCACAAGCTGGTTACCAGCCACCTGAGGCTCGTGGCCAAGATCGCCATGGGCTATCGCGGCTACGGTCTGCCGATCGGCGAGGTGATCTCCGAGGGCAATGTCGGCCTGATGCAGGCGGTGAAGAAATTCGAGCCGGAGCGCGGCTTCCGGCTGGCCACCTATGCGATGTGGTGGATCAAGGCCTCGATCCAGGAATACATCCTGCGCTCGTGGAGCCTGGTGAAGATGGGCACGACCGCCAACCAGAAGCGGCTGTTCTTCAACCTTCGCAAGGTCAAGGGCAAGATCCAGGCGCTCGACGAGGGCGACCTGAAGCCCGACCAGATCACCGAGATCGCCACCCGGCTGAACGTCTCTGAGGAGGAGGTGGTGTCGATGAACCGCCGCCTTTCCGGCGACGCCTCGCTCAACGCGCCGATCCGCGCCACCGAAGGCGAGAGCGGCGAGTGGCAGGACTGGCTGGTCGACGACCACGACAGCCAGGAAGACGTGCTGATCGAGCAGGACGAACTGGAGAGCCGGCGCGCCCTGCTGACCGACGCCATGTCGGTGCTCAACGACCGCGAGCGCCGCATCTTCGAGGCGAGACGCCTGGAAGAGGATCCGCTGACGCTCGAAGACCTGTCGACCGAGTTCGGCATTTCGCGCGAGCGCGTGCGGCAGATCGAGGTGCGCGCCTTCGAGAAGGTGCAGGACGCGGTGAAGGCCGCCGCCAAGCGCCAGGCGCAGGCGCTGCGCACCATCGAGGCTCAGCCGGCGATGTGAATGCCGGTTCTCCCTCCCCTTGAGGGGAGGGTCCGGCCGAAGGCCGGGGGTGGGGGCGCCGTGGCAAAACGCCGACGTTGCTTTGCGCGGGAGCGCTGCCGCAGCAACCCCTCCCGGCTCGCTTTGCTCGCCACCCTCCCCTCAAGGGGGAGGGAAAGAACCGCGCCCCATCCTTTCCAACCACGCCCTGCCCACACCGCGCTGGCGGATGATCGACAGCGGGTCTTCATTGTCCAGACGCGAGCACAGCCGGTAGACCTCCAGGGTCTCGCCATTCATCTCGCCGCGCTTGTGAAAAAACATGGCGGCGGCGTAGCGGGTACGGCCCGACCAGGGCTCGCCGAGCGGCGTGTTGACCAGTTCCCACTGCTCGGCGACTTCGTCGGGCGTGTCGTCGGGCATGTCAGAATGCCCCAGGTGGGGTCGCGGCGCGGCGGTCGAGCTTTACGAACGGCCGCGGCACCACCTTCGCCCGCTTCATCAACCTGACATATTGCAGCTCGCGCATCGCGTAGATTTCGACCCAGAGGTCGGCGGTGCCGTCCTTGCCGTAGTCGCGCTGCAGGCTGGCGATGGCGATGTTGCGCTTGGCCAGCGGCGACCAGATCGCCGCCGAGACCAGGCCGACCTCGCGTGTCTTGCGGTGATAGACAATGGCGTGCTCGGCGGGCACGTTGCCCTCGATTTCAAGCCCGACCAGGACGTGAGCCGGTCCGCCCTTCTTCCGTGCGTTCTCGATGGCGTGGCGGCCGTTGAAGTGGCCGGGTTTTTTCAGGTCGACCATGAAGCCCAGGCCGATCTCATCCGGCATGCGGACGCGATCCTGCCTTATGGCATGCTCGGCCGTGACGAAATCGGTATTGGCGACGATCAGCCCGGCCTCGATGCGGGCGGTGTTCAGGGCATGATAGCCGATGGCCCTGACTCCAAACAGCTTTCCAGCTTCGAACAGGCGGTCCCAGAGCGGGAGGGCATTTTTTGCGTCGACGAAAAGCTCGTAGCCGAGATCGCCGGTGAAGCCGGTGCGGGAGATCGTCACCTCGCCATCTGCGTGCGGGAAGCTGGCGATGTCGAACGGTTTCAATTTCTCCGAGCCGGCGAAGCCGGCGGCATTCAGCACCGACCATGAGGTGGGGCCTTGCAAAGCCAGGCCGGCGACGGTTTCGGTTTCCTCTTCGATTTCAACCTCGAAGCCGGGCGCGCTGTCGAGCAGCCACGGCAGATGACGTTCCTGGCAGCACAGGCGGAAGCGGGTTGGCGACAGGCGGAACAGGGTGCCGTCATCGAGCACGAAACCGTCGTCGTCGCACCAGGCGGTGTAGTGGACACGGCCGGGCTTGAGTTTCGTCACGTCGCGCAGGGTTAGACGGTCGAGGAAAGCCTCCGCGTCCTCGCCTTCGATGCGGTATTTGACCATTGGCGAGATATCGAAGACCGCCGCTTGGCTGCGGATGGCGAAATATTCGAGTTCCTCGTCCCAAAGGGCAGAGGGGGCCTTGTAGCCCGCCCAGTCGTACCAGGCCTGCTGGAGGTTGAGCGCGTCGAGGCGCGGCTGGAATGGCGAATCCAGCTTCAGCTTGCGGAAATGCGGCTGGAGGGCGCGGCGCGTGGAGAGGCTTTTGCCGTCGAAATGTCTCATGCCTTCCCCAGTATCCGTTTGGCCGCGTTCATGCCGGGCACGCCGGAGATGCCGCCGCCCGGATGCGAGCCGGCGCCGGCGAGGAACAGGCCGTCAATCGGCGTGTCGTATCCCTCGGCGCCGAAGACCGGCCGCGACATCAGCATCTGGTCGGCCTGCAATTCGCCGTGATGCCAGTGTCCGCCCGGCATGCGGTAGCGCTGTTCGATGTCAACCGGCGTCAGGAGTTCGGAATGCAGGATGGTTTTCCGCAAGCCGGGCGCGTGGCGCTCCAGCACCGAAAGGATGGCTTCCAGGAGTTTCGGCTTGCCGCTCTCCCAGCCTTCCTTCAGCGCATAGGGCGTGTACAGGACCGTTGCCGACAGCACACAGGCGCCGACGGGCGCCAGCGAGGGATCATCGAGCGAGGGCAGGGTGATCTCCATCGCCGGCTCAGGCGAGAACTCGCCGTATTTCGACGGGTTGAAGGCGAGTTCGACATAGTCGGTGGAAGGGGCGATGACGAGCCGGCCGCGGCGGTGTTCGGGCGGAAGGCCCAAAAATTCCGGGGCTCGGTCGAGCGCCAGATGCAGCTTCGCGGCGTGACCCTTCATGCGGATGTTCTGGACTCGCCTGACGAAGCCGGTGTCGAGATGGCGCGAGCCGACGAGGTCGACAAAGGTGGTGCGCGGATTGGCGGCCGAGATAACCGTCGCGGCGCGGATTTCCTCGCCGCCCGCCAGCGCCACGCCGGCGGCGCGGCCGTTTTCGACCAGGATGCGCGCGACCGCCGATCCGGTGCGGATCGCAGCGCCGGCCCGTTCCGTGGCCTTGCGCAGCACGGCCATCACCGCGCCCATGCCGCCCGGAGGCTGGAACTGGGCACCGGGCAGCCCGCCGATCTCGCCGGTGAGGCGGTAATAGAGGCCGAGCAGTGAGGTTGGCGAGCGCGGGCCGAGATGGCTGCCGAGCACGGCGTCGAAGGCAAGCAGTCCCTTCAGCCGGTCGTCGGAAAGACCCTCGTCGACGAAGTCGGCGACGTTCATCAAGAGCACGCGCAGGAAATCGCGCATGTCCTCCTTGCCCAGCCTTTTCAGGGAAAGGCCGGTCATGGCGAAGGCGGCGGTTTCGGCCAGCGCCATGCCGCCCAGCGCCGGCGGACGGCGGGCAAGCAGCGGCTTCAAGATGCCGGCATAGCGGAACAACTGGGCGCGGACCTCGGCCCATTCGCGGGCGCCAGCCGGCGAGATGCCGTCCAGCGTCTCGCCATAGGCGCCGGTCAGGACTAAAGGATCGGCGTTGGCGGAGAGAACGACGTTCGGCGCGAGCGAGGCACCCCCACCCCTAACCCCTCCCCTCAAGGGGGAGGGGGACGATGTCGCTGCTTCTTGCTCAAACTTGTCGAGGTCTTGCGGGAGACGCACCGCCGCAAGTCCCCCTCCCCCTTGAGGGGAGGGGTTAGGGGTGGGGGTACCTCCAGATGCGACAGCCATGGGCGGCGCAAACCCATGTTTTTCCAGCTCCAGCACCCGGATTACCTCAGGATGCAGGCGGTTGAGCAGATGCGCCATGGAGACGCGAAAACCCGGAGCGAACTCAAGGCCGCGGCCGGCGCCGCCGACTTCGGACTCGGCTTCGAGCACGAGCACCTTGCGGCCGGATCTCGCGAGAAAGGCGGCACAGACGAGACCGTTGTGGCCGCCGCCTATGACGATCGCATCAAATGACGTCATGGGCCGGGCTCATATGTTTTGCGCCACGCTTCAGGTCGCGCAGGATTTCGCTCGCCGCGTTGCGGCCGGGCGCGCCCATGACACCCCCGCCCGGATGGGTCGACGAGCCGCAGATATAAAGCCCGCCGACCGGCGAGCGGTATTGCGCGTAGCCCGGCACCGGGCGATTGAACAGAAGCTGGTCGAAGGTGAGCTCGCCCTGGAAGATGTTGCCTTCGGTGAGGCCGACTTCTGCCTCAAGCTCGCGCGGCGTGCGGATTTCCATGTGGACGATGCGATCGCGGAAGCCCGGCGAGTAGTCTGCGATCTGCGAGATCACGGTTTCGCCAAAGGCGTCACGATCGGCATCGGTCCAGTCGCGCCCCTCGACCTTGGGCGGGCAATATTGCACGAAGCAGCTCATGAAATGCTTTCCCGGCGGCGCCATCGTCGGGTCGAGCGTGGTCGGGATGACCATGTCAAGGAAGGGATCGGCCGACCAGCGTCCCGCCTTCCAGTCGTCATAGGCGCGCTCCATGCGCTCGACGGAGTCGGTGAAATGCATGTCGGCGCGCAGGCAAGGCGAATCCTGCGGCAGGGCCGGGAATTCCGGCATGGAATCCAGCGCGATGTTGACCTTGCCCGACGAGCCGCGCATGCGGAAATTTTTCACGCGGCGTAGAAAGATGTCGGGCAGTTCCTTCTCCTCGACGAATTTCAGGAAGGTGCGCTTCACGTCGGCGTTGGAAACCACCAGCTTTGCGCGGACTTCCTCGCCGCCGGCAAGCACGACGCCGCCGGCGCGGCCGTTCCCGACCAGGATGCGCTCCACCTCAGCCTCGGTGCGGATTGTGCCGCCCGACGCACGAAACGAATCGGCCAGCGCCTTTGTGATCGCGCCCATGCCGCCGCGCGCATAACCCCAGGCGCCGACCGAGCCGTCGACCTCGCCCATGTAATGGTGCAGCAGCACATAGGCGGTGCCGGGCGACATCGGGCCAAGCGCCGTGCCGATGATGCCGGAGAGTGCGAAATTCGCCTTGATGACGTCGGTCTCGAAATATTCGTCCAGAAAACCCGAGATCGACATGGTCCAGAAACGCAGGGTGTCGGCCATCTCGCGGGCGCCGAGTCCGGCGAATTTCTTGCCGAGATAGAGCAGTTCGCCGATGTCGCGCGGTTTCAGCGAGGTCGGGTCGGGTGCAGTACGCATCAAAAGCGGCTGGATGAAACGGCACTGCCGCGTGACGTCGCGGGCGTAGCGGTCGTAGGCCTCCGCGTCCTTCCTGGAGAAACGCGCGAATTCGCGGCGGTGCGCGTGGTGGTTGCGGTAGTTGGCGAGGTAGTCGCCGTCGCGGGTGAACACCGCGCCGCCCTCGTAGGAGATGACCTGCAGCCCGTATTTCGGCAGCTCCAGGTCGCGCATGATCTCGGGGCGGAACAGCGAGCAGACATAGGAGCAGTTGGAATAGAGAAAACCCGGCGTCAGCGAGCGGCTGACCGCCGCGCCACCTACCCATTCGTTCTTCTCGACCACCAGCACATCCAGCCCCGCCCGCTGCAGGTAGCAGGCGTTGACAAGGCCGTTATGGCCCGCGCCGACAACGATCGCGTCCCAGCTTTTCATGCCTCGGCATTTCCCATTTCTGGCAAATCTGGCACGGTGGCGACGGAATTGTCCAGAGATTTTGAATGAATGTTCAACAAACTTCCTTGCGTTTTGCGAGCATTGTTATAGGCTTTTCCGGAAAGTCGGCTATCGATCAGCGTTCGAGATGAACCTTTCGCGATGACTCACGGCCAACCCGGTGAACCGGAGTACGATGATACGGCGATCTGCTTCCTCGAGGCGCTCTGGGGCGAGGGATATCTGTCGCCGGGAGGTCCGGAGGAGGTCGACCGGGTGCTGGCCGGCCTGTCGCTGAAGGGCAAATCCGTACTCGACGTCGGCTGCGGCGCGGGCGGCATCGCGCTGCATCTGATCGAGCATCACGATGCCGGCCACGTCACCGGTTTCGACATAGAGGCGCCGGTGATTTTGCGCGCCCGCGAGCAGGCCGCTGCGAAAGGGCTGTCGGAACGCGCGACCTTCGTGCAGGCGCCGCCGTGGCCGTTGCCGTTCGCGGCAGAATCCTTCGATGTGGTGTTCTCCAAGGACGCCTTGCTGCATGTGCCGGACAAGGACGCGCTGTTCTCCGACATTCTTCGGCTTCTCAAGCCGGGCGGTGTGTTTGCGGCAAGCGACTGGCTGATTTCCCACGATGGTGAACCGTCCGCCGACATGAAGGCCTATGTGGCGGCCGAGGGGCTTAGCTTCGCAATGGCTTCGCCGGCGCGCTACCGCCAGGCAATGGAGCGCGCCGGGTTTACCGACATTGCCCTTGTCGACCGCAATCCCTGGTACCGGGAGGTTGCGCGGGAGGAACTGGCGAGACTGAAAGGTCCGCTCTTCGCACGCGCGGCGGCGGCGGTCGGCGAAGCCTATGTGGCGAAGAACATCCGCACCTGGGAGGCGATGCAGAAGGTGCTTGACTCGGGCGAGCACCGTCCCACTCATCTGCGCGGCTGGAAACCGGATTAACCTGGGACTCAATCGCGAAATGTTGCATTCCTTCGCACCCCCCTCTGTCCTGCCGGACATCTCCCCCGCAAGGGGGGAGATT
>NZ_JCACER010000103.1:0-14834 GCF_059502445.1 Kumtagia sp. | reverse complement strand
CATTTCGATTCACCAACAACTTTCCCCGGACAGCCCTGCCACAAGGGGGAGGGGGTTTCTGAGGCGTCGACGACCCCCTCCCCCTGGAGGGGAGGGGTAAGGGGTGGGGGTACGGAAGGCCTCGATGATGGAGGCTGCGCATGACTGCCGCGCCCGCCAAACGCCGCTCCGCCTGGCCCTCCATCCTCCGCCGCGGGCCGATGGAAAACCTCGCCACCGCCGTCATCGGCATCGGCTTCCTGATGCTGTTCCAGCCCTTCGCGCTGGCGCTCTACACCTGGTCCTTCGTCACCATGCTTTTCGGCACGCTGATGTTCATCGTCGTCTCGAAGTTTCCGGAGTAGGGCGGTGGCCGAGATCCGCGTCGAAAATCTCAGGAAGGAGTTCGGCAGCTTCACCGCCGTCCAGAACTCCAATTTCGTCGTCGAGGACGGCGAGTTCTTCGTCATGCTCGGCCCGTCTGGCTGCGGCAAGACGACGACGCTGCGCATGATCGCCGGGCTGGAACTGCCCAGCAGCGGAAAAATCCTGCTCGGCGGCGAGGACGTGTCGCAGAAGCGCGCCCGCGAGCGCGACATCGCCTTCGTGTTCCAGCTCTTCGCCCTCTACCCGCACATGAACGTGCGCAAGAACATCGCCTTCCCGCTGCTCGCCCAGGGCATGCCGCGCGCCGGGATCCGCCAGCGCGTCGAGGAGACGGCAAGGCTGCTCATGATCGACCATCTGCTCGACCGGCCGGTGTCGGGCCTCGCCGGCGGCGACCGCCAGCGCGTGGCGCTCGGCCGCGCCATCGTGCGCCGGCCCAAATGTTTTCTCATGGACGAGCCGCTCGGCACGCTCGACACCGAGTTCCGCGACCTGATGGTCCATGAGCTGCGCGAGCTGCACAACCGCATCCGCGCCACCACGGTCTACGTCACCCACGACCAGTTGGAGGCCATGGCCATGGCCGACAAGATCGCGGTGATGAACCACGGCGTCATCGAGCAGTTCGGCAGCCCCCGCGAGATCTACGATCGCCCGGCCACAATGTTTGTCGCCGAGTTCATCGGCTCGCCGCCGATGAACTTTTTACCCTTCGCCGGCGCTCTGCGGCGAGGTGCGAAGGAAATCGTCGTCGACGGCGCGGCGGTCGCCGTGCCCGAGCTGCGCGAGGACGTGGCGCCGGCCGACATGGCGCTCGGCTTCCGGCCCGAGCACATCCGCTTCGACGGCGGCTCGACGCTGCGCGGCGCCGTCTACGGCACCGAATATCTCGGCACCACCCAGATCGTCGCCGTCGAGACGGCCGGCGGCATGGTCAAGGCGCGCGTCCCGGCCGACATCCGGCTGACGGCCGGCGAACCGGTCGGGCTGACTCTCAACGCGGCGCGCCTGTCGCTGTTCGACAAGGCGTCGGGCCGGGCGATCCGCACGGCGCTCTATGAAGGAGCGGCACATGGCTGACGTGAGGCTGAAAGGCGTTGCCAAGGCGTTCGGCGACAAGCAGGCGGTCAGCGGGCTCGACCTCGCCATCGCCGACGGCGAATTCGTGGTGCTGCTGGGGCCCACCGGCGCCGGCAAGACGACGACGCTGCGGCTCGTCGCCGGGCTGGAGCGTCCGGACACCGGCAGCGTCCACATCGCCGGCCGCGACGTGACGCGGCTGGAGCCGTCGGCGCGCGACGTCGCCTTCGTCTTCCAGCAATATTCGCTCTATCCGCACCTCTCGGTCTTCGACAATCTCGCTTTCCCGCTGCGCTCGCCGGCCCGCAGGATGAGCGAGGCTGACATCCGCCGCCGCGTCGCCGAGGTGGCGAGGCTGGTGCGCATCGACCACAAGCTGGAGAACCGCTCGACCAAACTCTCCGGCGGCGAGATGCAGCGCGTCGCCATCGGCCGCGCGCTGGTGCGCAAGCCGTCGATCTTTCTGATGGACGAGCCGCTGTCCTCGCTCGACGCAAAACTGCGCGGCGAGCTGCGGCTGGAGCTGAAGCGCATCCAGCGCGAGCTCGGCGCCACCGTGCTCTACGTCACCCACGACCAGATCGAGGCGATGACCATGGCCGACCGCATCGGCATATTGGCCGACGGTGAACTCGTCCAGATCGGCACGCCGCGCGCCATCTACACCGAGCCGGCGAACCTGCATGTCGCTGCGCGCCTCGGGCAGCCGGCGATTAACCTTCTGCCGCGCGGCCTGCTGCCGGATGCCGACGCGCCGCCCGGCACCGCCACCATCGGCGCCCGCACCGAGCACCTGGCGATCGACAAGGCCGCCAACGGCCATGCCGACGGCGTGGTCGACTGGATCGAGCATCTCGGCGACCAGAACCATCTTCATCTGATCGTCGGGGAGAGGAAGCTGATCACGCTGGTCGATCCCGACACGCCGTTCGGCAAGGGCGACAAGGTGACTATCCGTTTTCGCGACCCGCTGTTCTTCGACGCGAGCGGTCAGAGGATCGGAGGGTAGGAAAGATGCTCTTCTTGCGACTACCACGCCCACCCCTTACCCCTCCCCTCAAGGGTAGGGCAATCGCATATGGGATTTCAGGAACTGCCGCTCGGCCCCGTACCCCCATCCCTAACCCCTCCCCACAAGGGGGAGGGGGACTTTGCGGCCGCTACGCAACGCAAAACCGTCGACGATTAGTGCTCGGCGGAGACGCCAGCCGGTCCCCCTCCCCCTTGTGGGGAGGGGTTAGGGGTGGGGGTAAACTCATATGCGATAGCCCTCCCCTCAAGGGGGAGGGGGGCGTCTACGCGGCAGAATCCCCCTCCCCCTTGAGGGGAGGGGTAAGGGGTGGGGGTAAGGCCGGGTGGATGCCATGACGAACGTAGCTCCAGCCTCCCTCCCCACCCTCATCGCCGCCGCGGCCGACACGATCGCCGCGCACGCCGACGAGCTGACCGCGCTCGACCAGGCGATCGGCGACGGCGATCATGGGCTCAACATGAAGCGCGGTTTCGAGGCGGTGCGCGCCGAGGCCTATGCGTTCGCGGCGAAGCCGCTGCCCGAGGCGCTGAAGGCGGTCGGCATGAAGCTGGTGATGACGGTGGGCGGCGCGTCGGGCCCGCTCTACGGCACGCTGCTGATGACGCTCGGCAAGGAATGGCCGGCAACGCCGGACCGGGTGAGCGTGGCCGAGGCGCTGAGGAAGGCCGTCGACGCCGTCGCGGCGCGCGGAAAGTCGCAGGCCGGCCAGAAGACCATGCTCGACGTGCTCTATCCCGTCCAGGCGGCGCTCGTCGAAGGCAAGAACCTGCCCGAGATCGCCGCGATCGCCGATGCGGCGGCCGAGGCGACCATCCCTATGAAGGCGATCCGCGGCCGCGCCTCCTTCCTCGGCGACCGCTCGATCGGCCACATGGACGCCGGCGCGCGCTCCTCCGCGCTGCTGGTGCGCGCGCTTGCCGAAACGTTGGAGATTTCTGAATGAGCAATGTCGGGATCGTCATCGTGTCGCATTCGCCGCTTGTCGCGGAAGGCACCGCCGACATGGTGCGCCAGATGGTCGGCGACGAGGTGCCGCTCGCCTGGTGCGGCGGCAACGGCGAGGGCGGGCTGGGCACCTCGGTCGGCGCCATCATGGAGGCGATCGACAAGGCGTGGTCGGAAGCCGGCGTCGCCATCCTCGTCGACCTCGGCGGCGCCGAGACCAACAGCGAGATGGCGGTCGAGATGATCGGCGAGCCGCGCGCTTCCAGGATCGTCATCTGCAACGCGCCGATCGTCGAGGGCGCCGTGATGGCGGCGACCGAGGCCTCGGGTGGCGCATCGCTGCAGGATGTCGTAGCCACGGCGCACGAACTGGCGCCGGCCTGAGCAACGGGAAAGTCTTGATGTCGAACACCGCCCAAACCACGGTCCTCATCACCAACGAGGTCGGCCTGCATGCGCGGCCCTCGGTGAAGTTCACCAAGCTGGCGAAGACGTTTGCCGCCGATGTCGAGGTGGCGCTCGCGGCCGACGGGCCGTGGTTCGACGCGAAAAGCATCGTCAAGATGATGGCCGCCAAGGCGCCGAAGGGCACGGTGCTGCACCTGCGCGCCCGCGGCGAGACGGCCGCCGCGGCCGTGGCGGCGCTCGCCGCGCTGGTCGAGCGCAATTTCGACGAGGACGAGGCGCATGCGCGGACGGCTTAGCAAGCGGTCAGCATGAGAGAATCGGAGAAGGTCGTGCCTGGTCGCACCCCCCTCTGGCCTGCCGGCCATCTCCCCCGCAAGGGGGGAGATCAGCCGTCGCCGCCGCTTTCGCCAATCGCCGGCGTTGCTGGAGATGCGGTGAGCGCGACACAGCCAATCTCCCCCCTTGCGGGGGAGATGGCCGGCAGGCCAGAGGGGGGTGCGAAGGAGCGCGACATCGGCGCAACGGGCGCGCATGAAGACGATGTGACAACCAGCGGCAGTCTCCTCTCTGGCACCCCCGCCTCGCCCGGCTACGCCGAAGGTCCGCTCTTCCGCCTCGACCGTCCGCAGGCGACTTACAGCCCGAAAGGCTCGGCCGATGCCGAGAAGGCCGCGCTCGATCAGGCGATGGCCGCCGCGACCGATGGGCTCACCGAGCTTGCGGTACAAATGTCGGGCGAAGCCGCCGACATGCTGGAGTTCCAGATCGCCATGCTGTCCGACGATGCGCTGGCGGTGCCGGCGCTCGAGGCGATCGCCGCCGGCGAGCCGGCGGACATGGCCTGGCGCATGGCGCTGGATGCCGAGATCGCAGGCTACGAGGCTTCCGAGGACGACTATTTCCGGGCTCGCGCCGCCGATCTCGCCGACATCCGCGACCGCGTCCTGCGGGCGCTGTCCGGCGAAGGCGAGCAAACCGCGCCGGCCGGCGCCATCCTGGTCGGCGAGGACATCACGCCGACGCGCTTCCTCCGGACCGACTGGAACGCCGGCGGCGGCATCGCGCTGTCGGGCGGCAGTGCGGCGAGTCACGTCGCCATGCTGGCGCGCGGGCGCGGCGTGCCGATGGCGGTCGGTTTTGGCGCCGGCCTGGCCGGCGCCCGGGGTTTTGGCCTGCTGGACGCCGAGCACGGCCGGCTGATCGTGGATGCCGATCCGGTCGCTGCGGCGGCCTTCCATGAAGCCGCGGCGGGTTTTCGCCGAGGGCGCGAGGTCGCAAGAACCTATCTCGCCCAGCCCGCCGCAACCAGGGACGGCACCTCCATCCGCGTGCAGGTCAACATCGCCGACCCCTCCGACGTGGAAACCGTCGACATCGGCCATTGCGACGGGGTCGGCCTGATGCGCACCGAGTTCTTGTTCGGCAAGGTATTGCCGGACGAGGGGACGCAGCTCGCCGCCTATCGAAAGGTGCTGGAATGGGCCGGCGGCAAGCCGGTGACCATCCGCACCGTCGATGCCGGCGGCGACAAGCCGGTGCCGGGCTTCACGGTGGAGGAGACCAACCCGTTCCTCGGCCTGCGCGGCATCCGGCTGTCGCTGGCGCGGCCGGAGATTTTCCGCGTCCAGATCCGGGCGCTGCTGCGCGCCGCCGTCCACGGCAATCTCAAGGTGATGGTCCCGATGGTGGCGGTTCCCGGCGAATATGCGGCGGCGGCCGCCCTGTTCTCGGACGAAGCGGCAATGCTGGCGAAGGCGGGCGTGCCCCACAAAATGCCGCCGCTCGGCATCATGGTCGAGGTGCCATCGGTCGCCGTGGCGCCGGAGCTGTTTTCGGACGCCGCCTTCTTCTCGATCGGCTCCAACGATCTCACCCAGTATGTGCTTGCCGCGGCCCGCGACAACGGCCGCGTCGCGGCCCTTCATGACGTCGGCCATCCGGCCGTGCTGCGGCTGATCGGCAACGTGGCGGCTTTCGCGCGCGAGCAAAAAATCCCCGTCAGCCTGTGCGGCGATGCCGGCGGCGACCCGGTCGCGATCCCTGCGCTGCTTGCCGCCGGCCTGCGCGATCTTTCCGTGGTGCCGGCGCAGCTTGCCGCAGCCAAGGCCGCCATCGCGGCTGTCGAGCTCTGAGTGATGGCGGCGGAAGAGGAATCGCCGGACGGCGCCGCGGCGGACGACGCGATCCGCGCCTACAAGACGATCTTGGCAGAAATCATCGACCGGCGTCCGTCCGGCACGCGGCAGCGGCTGGCCGACGAACTGGGCAAGAACCGCAGCTTCGTCACGCAGATCGCCAGCCCGGCCTATTCGACGCCGATCCCGGCAAAGCACCTGCCGGCACTGATCGCCGTCTGTCATTTCAGCCCGGCCGAGCGCGACCGCTTCCTTGCCGCATACGAGCGCGCCCATCCCGGCAAGGCGCCGCTGCCGGCCGGCTTCACGCGCATGCGGCATCTGTCGATCGGCGTGCCGGACCTCGGCGACGCGGCGAAGAACGCCGCCCTCGACCGCGCCGTCGCCGATTTCGTGCAGAGGATCGCCGATCTGTTTGAGAAGGACGACAATACCGGCGGCCACAGGGGTGACCGATGAAGCAACCCCGTGACGGACCGTGGTTAGCGATTCCTCTCTCCCGGCAGGCAGGGCAATCGCATATCGGATTTCAGGAACTGTTGCTCGGCCCTCTACCTCCACCCCTGACCCCTCCCTCAAGGGGGCGGGGGACTTTGCGGCCGCTATGCAACGCAAACCGTCGACGATTGGTGCTCGGTGGAGACGCCACCCGGTCCCCTCCCCCTTGTGGGGAGGGGTTAGGGGTGGGGGTGAACTCATATGCGACAGCCCTTGCCGGCAGGGGGAGAGGTGGCGAGCCCGAAGTGCTTTCATCGGGAGCCGTATGCGCGCCAGCCGATACTACTACCATAGCCAAGCCGATCGGGAGGAGAACCATGAAGAAACTGATCAATTCCGTCGACACGGTGCTGACCGAGAGCCTCGACGGCTTCGCCGCAGCCCATGCCGACATTCTTGCGCTCGGCGGCGGCCACAAGTTCATCCGCCGCAGGAGCCTGAAGCCCGGCAAGGTGGCGCTGATCTCGGGCGGCGGCTCGGGCCATGAGCCGCTGCATGGCGGCTTCGTCGGACACGGCATGCTGGACGCGGCCTGCCCCGGCCAGGTCTTCACCTCGCCGACGCCCGACCAGATGGTCGAGGCCGCCGCCGAGGTGGACACCGGCGCCGGCTGCCTGTTCATCGTCAAGAACTACGAAGGCGACGTGATGAATTTCGACATGGCCGCCGAGATGTCGGAGGGAATCATGCAGGTGGTCACCAATGACGACGTTGCGGTGGAGGATTCGCTCTACACCACCGGCCGGCGCGGCGTCGCGGGAACGCTGGTGGTCGAAAAGATCGTCGGCGCGGCAGCGGAGGAGGGCAGGGGGCTGGCCGAGCTCAAGGCGCTGGGCGACAGGGTCAACGCGGCAACGCGCTCGATGGGCGTGGCGCTGACCTCATGCACCGTGCCTGCCGCCGGCAGGCCGACCTTCGACATCGGCGACAACGAGATGGAGTTCGGCGTCGGCATCCATGGCGAGCCCGGCCGCCGTCGCGATGCGTTGAAGAGCGCGGACGAGATCGCCGACGAGATCTGCGCGGCGATCTCCGGCGATCTCGGCACGCGCGTAAACGGCAACGCCTTGCTGTTCGTCAACGGCTTTGGCGGCACGCCGTCGATGGAACTCTACCTGATGTACAACAGCGCCAGGAGGCTGTTCGAGAAGCGCGGCGTCACCATCGTCCGCTCGCTGGTCGGCTCCTACGTCACCTCGCTCGACATGGCCGGCTGCTCGATCACGCTGTCCATCCTCGACGACGAAACTGCACGGCTCTGGAACGCGCCGGTGCATACGGCGGCGCTCAGGTGGGGGATGTAGCGCTGGCTCTCCCTCTCCCTTGAGGGGAGGGTGGCCGCGAAGCGGCCGGGTGGGGTCGCTGCGGCAGTGCTCGACTCCTTGTTGGCTTTCTGCATGGCAGACCGGGCGTCGCGCTGCCTGGGCCAATTCCCTTTGGCCGCTTCGCGGCCTTCTCCCCCTGAGGGGGAGAAAACTCAGCCCTCACCGATACGGATCGGCAGCGTCCCTCAGGCCGTCGCCCATGAAATTGAAGGCGAGGATGACCAGGATCACCGGGATCATCGGATAGAGCAGCCAGGGGTAGAAGGCGATGACGTTGACGCTGCGCGCCTCGGTGAGCAGGATGCCCCAGCTGGTGATCGGCGGCCTGAGGCCGAGGCCGAGGAAGGACAGCGCCGTCTCACCCAAAATCATGCCGGGGATGGCGATTGTTGCCGAGGCGATCAGGTGCGACATGAAGCCGGGGACAAGGTGGCGGCCGATGATGCGGGCGGGCCTTGCGCCCATCAGCTGCGCGGCGAGCACGTAGTCCTCCTCGCGCAGCGACAGGAGCTTCGAGCGTACCGCCCGCGCCAGCCCGGTCCAGTCGAGCAGGCCGAGGATGATGGTGATGCCGAAATAGATGACGATCGGGCTCCAGGTCACCGGCATGATCGCCGCCAGCGCCATCCATAGCGGGATGCTCGGCAGCGACTGCAGCACCTCGATGACGCGCTGCACGACGAGATCGAAGACGCCGCCGTGATAGCCGGCGAGCCCGCCGATGACGACGCCGAGCACGAAGGAGAAGGCGACTCCGATCAGGCCGATGGTGAGCGAGATGCGGGCGCCGTAGATGATGCGGGACAGCACGTCGCGGCCGAGCCGGTCGGTGCCGAGCGCGAAGAACTGGCCGCCCTCGGCCGGGCAGACGAAATGGAAGCTGGCCGGCACGACGCCCCAGAACTTGTAGGGATCGCCGGAGCAGAAGAAGCGCAGCCTCTGCACCTGGGTGCGGTCGTCGGCATAGACCCGCTTCAGCGTGTCCATGTCGAGCGTCATGGTGCGGCCGTAGACGAACGGCCCGACGAAGCTGCCATTGTCGAACAGATGGACGCGCTGCGGCGGCGCGTGGATGAAGTCGACGTTGCGCGTGTGCAGATTGTAGGGCGCCACGAACTCGCAGATCACGATCATGGAGTAGAGCGCGGCGAGGAAGATCGCCGACCACAGCGCCAGCCGGTGGCGCTTGAACTTCCACCACATCAGCCTGAGCTGCGAGGCCTGGTAGACCTTGGCCTGCTCCTCCGTCATCGCCTCGACCGACAGCGGGTCGAACGGCGCGGTGGAGACGAAATGGCCGAGCGGCGCGCCCGGCGCCGGCAGCGGCGACGTCGTCGCCTCCGTCGTCATTGGCGGCGATGTCGTCATTTGGTGCTCCCGCCCTGCAGCCGGATGCGTGGATCGAGCAACGCCAGCGCCAGGTCGGAGATGAGCACGCCGATGACGGTGAGGAAGGCAAGGAACATCAGGAAGGATCCTGCGAGATACATGTCCTGGCTTTGCAGGGCCTTGATCAGCATCGGCCCGGTCGTCTCCAGCGACAGCACGATCGCCGTGATCTCGGCGCCCGAGATGATCGCCGGCAGGATCGAGCCGATGTCGGCGATGAAGAAGTTGAGCGCCATGCGCAGCGGGTATTTGACCAGCGTCCGGAACGGGTGCAGCCCCTTGGCGCGCGCCGTCATGACGTACTGCTTCTGCAGCTCGTCGAGAAGGTTGGCGCGCAGCCGCCGGATCATGCCGGCGGTGCCGGCCGTGCCGATGATGATCACCGGTATCCACAGATGCTCGAGGATCGACTTCGCCTTGTCCCAGCTCATTGGCTGGCTGAGATATTTCTGGTCCATCAAATGGCCGATCGAGGTGCCGAACCAGATGTTGGCGAAATACATGAAGATCAGCGCCAGCATGAAGTTGGGGATGGCGATGCCGAGCAGGCCGAGGAAGGTCAGCCCGTAGTCGCCCCAGCTGTACTGGTGCGTCGCCGAATACATGCCGATCGGGAAGGCGATCAGCCAGGTCAGCACGATCGTGCAGAAGGAGACGAGCACGGTCAGCCACAGCCGGTCGCCGACCACGTCCGTCACCGGCAGCTCGTATTCGAACGAGTAGCCGAAATCACCGGTCAGCATCCCGCCGACCCAGTAGAAGTAGCGGATGAGCGGCGGCTTGTCGAAATCGTACTCGGCGCGCAGCGCGTTGATCTTGTCCATGTCGACGCCTTCGCCCTGCGCCTGCAGCTCGGCGGCGTAGCTCTCGAAATAGTCGCCGGGCGGCAGCTCGATGATGGCGAACACAAGCGCCGAGATGATCAGCAGCGTCGGCACCATGACCGCGATGCGCCAGAAAATGTAGCGGATCACGGTCAGGCGTCCTCGAGCCAGAAGGTGTCGGGATTGTAGAAGCCGAGGTAGGAGGTCGGGTCGAAGCCGTAGATGCCGTCTTCCGGCAAATTGTGCAGCCGCGCCGACCGCAGGATGGGCTGCAGCGACTGGTTGACCGTGCCGATGGAGAACACCTGGTCGGTATAGATCGACAGCATCCGGTCCCACACGCGCGTTCGGTCGGCCATCGAGGCGGACCTTTGCCATTCGCCGAGCAGCCGCATCAGCTCGACGACCTCGGGCAGGTCCGGCGCCGTGCCCTGTGCCCCGTGCGAAACGTAGTGGACGCCCCACAACGGCCACTGGTACGCGTATTCGGCGGTCGGCGCGAGTTGGGCGGGGCTCATGTCGGCCGTCGGCACACCGTTGTCCAGGCCTTGCCACAGCGACAGCATGACCTTGCCGGCGAGCGCGCGGCTGCGGAAGATGTCGCGCTGCGAGGTCCGGATGAACATCGCCAGGCCGACCTGCATCCAGTGGTCGGCGACGAGTTCCAGCACGTCGGTCTCAAGCGTGCTTTCGCCGGCCGTCTCGACGATGAGCTGGGCCGGGCGTCCGTCCGGCAGGACGCGGATGCCGTCGTCGTCGCGCTGCGTCAGGCCGGCTTCGTCGAGCAGCCTGTTGGCGAGATCGGGATTGTAGTCGATCCAGGCGTTTGCGAATTCCGGCCGGAACAGCGGACTTTGCGGCAGCACCGTATCGGCGCTGGGCGTCGCCAGGCCGAAGAAGGACGCCATGTTTATCTCGTGGCGGTTGATCGCCACCGACAAGGCGCGGCGGAAGCGTACGTCACGCAGGATATTGGACCAGACCTGGTCGTCGTAGTTGAGATTGGGCAGGATCGAGAAACGCGAGCCTTGCGTCTTCTTCCACAGCGTGACCTTGACCGGGTAGCGCTTCTCGGAGTCCTTGAGGAAGGTGTAGTCGTTGAAGTCGATGCCGTGCGCCTGCAGATCGCTCTCGCCGGCGCCGGTCTTGGCCGGCACGATCGACGAGGAGCTGACGCTGAGCACGACCTTGTCGATATAGGGAAGCTGCAGCCCGTTCTGGTCGGTGCGGTGGAAGAAGGGGTTGCGCTCGAACACGAACTGCTCGGCCGGCAGCGGGGTCCGGTTGCACCACGGATCGAGCATCGGCAGCTCCGGATTCTCCGGCCGGTAGGTGCGCGACATCTTGATGTGCAGGCCGGTCCACTTCTTGGCCTTGTTCTTCTTCATCAGCTTGGCGAGCTTGTCCTCGTCCTGGTATTTCTTGTGGAACTGCTTGAGGTAATGGGCGGGCAGCGCCAGGGTCAGCGGCTGCGGCGCCGCCAGGTTCGGCAGGAAGTCGGGATTGGGCGCCTTCCAGGTGTAGCGGACGGTCAGCGGATCGACGATCTCGAACAGCGGCTTTTCGCCGCCGACCAGCAGGCTGACCGACAGGCCGCCCGAGCTCAGGTCCTCGTTGTTGAGCACGTCCTCCCAGCAGTAGCGGAAGTCCTCGGCCGTCAGCGGCGCTCCGTCGGACCATCTGTGGCCGTCGCGCAGCTTGAAGGTGAAGATGCGTTCCTCGACGACGTCGAAGCTCTCGAGGACGTCCGCGACGAACGCCAGATTGCGGTCGTAGCCGACCAGCCGGGTGTTGCCGTAGAGCGTCATCAGCCGGATGTCCTTCTGGCTGCTGACGATGGTGCGGATCGTTCCCCCGTGCCGTCCCGGCAGGCCGCCGAACTCCGTGACGTCCATGACGCGCGGCACCTTCGGCAACCGTTCGGCGGCGGGCGGCAGCTCGCCGGCGTCGATCCGCTTTCGCAGATAGTCGGGCTCCCGGTCGGCCGCTTTCAGTCTGGCCGGCAGGAGGGCCGTGGCGAAAAGCCCGAGGGCGGTGCGGCGCGTCAGCATCAGACCAGCTCCCTTTTATCGACGGAGCGTCGCGCCAGCACCAGATGGCCGCCGCCGAGATCGGTCGGCGTCAGCGCGTCCCCGTCACCGTCATTGCGGAATTGCGGCGCCCAGGCGTTCTGGTCGGAGGCGCCGGCGGCATGCAGCGTATCGAAGTCGAGCGGACGGTCGAGATCCGGAAACGGCACGGCCGCCAGCAGCGACCGCGTGTAGGGGTGGACCGGGCGCTCCATCAGCGTCTCGCACGGCGCGAGTTCGACGATGCGGCCGGCGCACATCACCGCGATGCGGTCGGCCATGTAGTCGACGACAGCCAGATTGTGCGAGATGAACAGGTAGGTGAGGCCGAGCTCTGCCTGCAGGTCCTTGAGCAGGTTGAGGATCTGCGCCTGCACCGACACGTCGAGCGCCGACACCGGCTCGTCGCAGATCAGCAGTTCCGGCCCGAGCGCCAGCGCCCGCGCGATGCCGATGCGCTGCCGCTGCCCGCCGGAGAAGGAATGCGGGTAGCGGTTCAGCGCCCGCTCGTCGAGGCCGATCGCCTTGAGCAGCGCGGTGACCTTCTGCAGCCGCGACTGGGCGTCGCCGCGATCGTGAATCTCCAGCGGCTCGCTGATGATGTTCTGCACCGTCATGCGCGGCGACAGCGACGAGACCGGATCCTGGAACACCATCTGGATCTTGGTGCGGACGGCCCGCAGCGCCTCGCCTTCCGCTGCCAGCAGGTCGATCGGCCCGTCGGCGCCGTTGAAGACGACGCTGCCGCTGTCCGGCCTGACCGCCCGCATCAGGATCTTGCTGATCGTGGTCTTGCCGCATCCGCTCTCGCCGACCAGCCCGAGGCATTCGCCGCGCCTGATGTCGAAGCCGACATCGTCCACCGCCTTCACCGGCCTGTCCCGGCCCTTGCCGAACCAGCCGGAGCCGCGGGTCGTGTAGGACTTGACCAGGTCGCGTGCCGACAGCAGCACGTCGGAGCGCGGTTGCGCGACGGCCGCGGTCGCCTTCGGACTGTCGAGCAGGGTGCCGACCTTGACCGGAACGTCGCGCAGCGCCTTCAGCCGCTCGCCCGGCTTCATGTCGAAATGCGGCACCGCCGCCATGAGGCCCTTGAGATACGGATGCTGCGGCCTGCGGAAGATGTCCTCCACCGTGCCCGCCTCCATGATCTCGCCGTGGTAGATCACCACCACCTCGTCGGCGACGTTGGCGACCACGCCGAGGTCGTGGGTGATCAGGAGCATGGCCATGTTCAGCCGCGACTGCAGGTCGCGCAGCAGATGCAGGATCTGCGCCTGGATGGTCACGTCCAGCGCCGTCGTCGGCTCGTCGGCGATCAGCAGGGCCGGCCGGCAGAGCAGCGCCATGGCGATCATCGCGCGCTGCCTGAGGCCGCCGGACAGCTCGAACGAATACATGCCGTAGGCCCGCGCCGGATTGGGGAAGCCGACCAGCCCGAGCATCTCCAGCGTGCGCGCCTTCACCTCGGCGGCATCGAGGTCGGAATGGATTTTGAGCGCTTCGTCGATCTGGTTGCCGATGGTGTGCAGCGGCGACAGCGACGTCATCGGCTCCTGGAATATCTTGCCGATCCGGCTGCCGCGCAGCGCCCGGATGTCCTCGCCGTCGCGCGGCAATTGCAGGATGTCGGTGGACTTTCCGGTCAGCGGATCGTCGAAGAGGATCGACCCGCGCACCCGCGCGGTATTGGGCAGGATGCCCATCACGGCCTGGCTGATCACCGACTTGCCGGACCCGGATTCGCCCACCAGCGCCGTCACCTTGCCGGGCAGGACGCGGAAGCTGGCGTTGCGCACGGCATGCACGGGCCCGCCGACGATCGCGAACGAGATACCCAGGTTCTCGATCCGGAGAAGATCGCCACTTGAACTCTTAGCCGCCGCGTTCATGTCTTGCGACTGCCCCCACCCACGTCACAAATGCCCCAACAACGCGACACTAGCCGACAGTAGATCGCCTGCAAAGGCCGTGCGGATGGATTGGTGAAACTGCTATGCGGCCCGGCCGAAGACTTGGCTTCGACCGGGCCGTTTGAAGGCGCTGTTCTATGCGCGATACATGACGGAATCTTGAAGATTCCGTGTCAGGATGCAAGCCACGGGTAGCGTGCCGTATCCTTCCCGGCATAGTCCGGGTCGAGATAGATGAAGCAGCGCTGGATCTTCCAGTCGCGGATCTCGAAGACGTCGCACCAGCGTCCGGCCTGCCATTCCGGCAGTCCGGCGCGCCACGGGCCGTCCTGGTGCTCGCCGTGGCTGGTTCCCTCGCAGACCACGAGGTCCGAGCCCGAGAAGATCCAGTTGAAGTGCGAGTAGTGGTGGACGATCGACTTCAGAGTGCCGCCGACGTCGCCGAACATCTTTCCGATCTGCTCCTTGCCGGTGGCCAGTCCCCATTTCGGGAAATAGACCTGCGCGTCCTCGGCGAAGAGGTCGAGGATCGACCCGCCGGACGAGGTCACGCCGCCATTGTCGAAGGCCTTCAGATATTCGGTCGCCACCGACTTCCTCTGCTCGTCGGTCATCGTCTGGGTGGTCAATGCCATGGTTTTCTCCTCCTTTGGTTATGATCGTTGTGGCAGGCTGTCGCGTGTGAGGTTACCCCCACCCTTCAAGGGGAGGGGAACCGGCTTGCGTCCTCACTATGCGCCAATCGTCGACGATTTCACTCGGCATGGCGACCACAAAATCCCCCTCCCCCTCGAGGCAGGGCTATCGCATATGAGTTGTATCGGAGCGGCAGACAGCTCTGCGTCGTCA
>NZ_JCACER010000102.1:0-15151 GCF_059502445.1 Kumtagia sp. | reverse complement strand
CGACCTCGCTCATCATCGGGCCCCAGCCGGCCTCGTACCAGCCGACCGAGCCGTCGTCGAAGGTGACGTGCAGGTGCCCGTAATTGTCCTTGTCGGCCTCCGCCCACAGTTTTGCGCCGATGCCGTGCACCCGCACCGGCTTGGCGCCGGTGAGCTGGCACATCACGTCGACATAATGCACGCCGCAGTCGACGATCGGGATCAGCGAGTCGATAAGGTTCTTGTGCCAGTGCCAGGCCGGGCCGCTCGACTGCTGGTTGAGGTTGAGCCGCATCACCAGCGGCTTGCCGAGCGTCCGGCCCATCTCGATGAATTTGATCCAGGATGGATGGACGCGCAGGATGTAGCCCAGCACCAGCTTCTTGTTCCTGGCGCGCGCCGCGGCCACCACCTTCTCGGCGTCCTCGATGTTGGTGGCGATCGGCTTTTCCATGAACACGTGGCAGCCGGCGTCGAACGCCTTCAGCGTGTATTCGGCATGGGTGTTCGGCCAGGAGTTGATCGACACCGCATCGGGTTTGGCCTCCCTCAGCGCCTGGTCGTAATCCTCGTAGAGCGGGTAGCCCTTCAGCTCGTCCGGGATCCTTTTGGCTTTGATCGAACGGCTCATCAGCCCGACGATCTCGAAACCGGGATTGCGATGATAGGCGCTGGCGTGCGACGCCCCCATGTTGCCGAGGCCGACGACGAGGATTTTGACTTTGTCAGGCATGGTGCCCTCCCGATAGCGCTATAGTTCCGGTGCTTCTTCGCACCCCCCTCTGTCCTGCCGGACATCTCCCCCGCAAGGGGGGAGATCGGCTGGCCGCTTTGCCGGCGCCCAGGCTGCACCGCCGACGGCTGGCGAAATCCGAGGTGACGGCCAATCTCCCCCCTTGCGGGGGAGATGTCCGGCAGGACAGAGGGGGTGCGAAGAGGCACCAACCGAGCCGCCAGACATCAGTGCCGCTTCAGCGCTCCGATCACACCGCGTCGTCGAACATGTGCGCCCGCACGTTCTCGACGTCGATCGCCGCGAACGCGTCGCTCAGCTTGTAGGCGTCGGCGTCGGCCTTAACCTTGGCGTGGTCGAAATCGTTGGCAGCCTTGATCAGCTCGTTGGTGCAGACGTCCTCGGCCTTCACCGCCTCCTTGATCTGGCCGAGCTTCAGGGTCAGGTCGAAGAAGCTCTGCCAGCTCGCCATGTCGTGCGAGCCCCAGCCCTCGCGCTTGTCCATGTCGCCGCGGAAGACGTTGTCCTGCTGGAGCAGCGAGGTGGTGCCGAGTTCGGGTCCCGTGTTCTTGGCAAAGGCCGGGAACTGCTCGAACACGGCTTCGACCGCCGCGCGTGGGTTCTGGTGGCCGAATTCGAGGCCCATCGCCCAGCCGCGCAGGTATTTTTCCAGGAAAGCCTTCTTGTCCGGGTCCTCCAGATCGGCGGCGCGCACGACGAAGGTGTTGGCCGGCAGCTTGGATTTCTGCACGCCCAGCCAGTAGTCGAACTTCAGGCCGGTGGCGATCCATTCGGCGCGCAGGCCCTCCCAGGACAGCGCCGCGTCGCCCTGGCCGCCGGCCAGCGCCGTGCCCCAGGTCGGCCAGCCGGCCTCGACATATTTCACCTTGCTGACGTCGACGCCCTGGGCGGCCAGCATCGGATCGGTGATGGCCTGCCAGGCGGCCGAGCCGAGCAGCATCGTCTTGCCCTCGAGGCCCCTGAGGTCCGTCATGCCCTCGCCCTTGCGGAAGGCGATCGAGAAGGTGTCGCGCGCGCCCATGTGGAACACGGACTTCAGCTTCATGCCGTTCTGGAGGGCGAAGGAGAACACGCCGGGCGACGGAAAGCCCATGTCGGCCTGGCCGACGTCGACGAACTTGACCGTCGCCGTGCCGTCCGACGGGCCGGGCTGCATGTCGGTGTCGAGGTCGCCGAAATAGCCTGCCTTCTTGGCCGCCCAGTAGGGATAGTCGTCGAGCACCTCGAGCGTGCCGCGCGGCGATATCCAGGTGAATTTTTCGTAGGGAGCCGCCTCGGCGCGGCCGAACAGGCCGGAAGTGCCGAGCGCGGTGGCGGTCAACATGCCGGTGCCGGTCACCTGCAGGAAATAGCGGCGGCTCATCCCGCCGGCAAAAGGTCTCGTCATGTCATTCTCCCATTGTCGTTGACGCTCGTGTTCTTGTCTTCTTCGCGCCGGTGGCTCCTGTCGCTCAGGCCTCCCAGCTCGCCCATTTCTTCCCGATCAGGAAGAACAGCACGTAGATCAGGATGCCGAGGATGGAGAGGATCAGCACCACGGCGAAGAACTGCGGCATCTGGATCATCGAGGAATAGGTGGTGAGGCGGTTGCCGAGACCGAAGCCGCCGCCCACCATCTCGGCGCCGACGGCCGTCAGCAGGCCGAAGATCGCGCCGATCATCAGCCCGACCAGGATCATCGGCAGCGCCATCGGCGCCCGTATCTTCCAGAAGATCTGCAAGGTGCTCGCGCCATAGGAGCGGGCCAGCGCGATCTTGGCGCTGTCGACGCGGCGGAAGCCGGTGGCGGCGTTGATCATCACCATCGGCCCGGCGGCCAGCGCCACGGCGATGATGCGCGGCGTGTAGCCGAAGCCGAAGCGCAGGATCAGCAGCGGCACCAGCGCCAGCATCGGCGTGGTGACGAGCAGCAGGATGTAGGGTGCGACGATCTTTTCGGCGAAGGGGAACTGGGTCACCACCGCCGCCAGGATGAGGCCGACGACTGCGCCGATGGCGAAGCCGGACAGCAGCTCCACCAGCGTGTAGCCGAGATGCGGCGCGATCAGCGGGAACTCGTCGAACAGCGCCCAGGCGATCAGGCTGGGCGGCGGCATGATGTATTGCGGCACTTCGAAGAAACGCAACGCGAACTCCAGCCCGCCGATGACGATCACCGCCACCGCGACGATGGCCGCGACCTCGCGGCCCGACTTCACGCCCGGCCCGCCGGAGAAGGCGGAAAGGTTGGTCAGGCTGACGTCCCGCCCGTCGCCCGCCTTGGCCTTGTGGAACTCCGGAATGGCGTCGCTGCTCACGATCGCGTCCCTCAAGCCGCGGTTTCGGCCGGCCGGCGCGCCTTGGTGCCGGTACGGCCGCCGACGATGTCCATCTTGATGGCGTTGGTGAGATCGAAGACCTCTTTGGTCGCCATGATCTCCATCGAGCGCGGCCGCGGGAACGGCACCGGATACTCCTTCGCCACCCGCCCCGGCCGCGGCGACAGCACGATCACCCGGTCGGACAGGAAGATCGCCTCCTCGATCGAATGGGTGATGAAGACGATGGTGGTGGGCGCGTCCAGCCAGATCTCCTCGACCAGCCGGTTCATCTCGTCGCGAGTGAAGCTGTCGAGCGCGCCGAACGGCTCGTCCATCAAGAGCACCGACGGCTTCAGCGACAGCGCCCGCACGATGGCGGCGCGCTGCTGCATGCCGCCGGACAGCTCGCGCGGGAATTTTCCGCCAAAGCCGTCGAGGCCGACGCGGTCGAGCAGATGCGCGATCCAGGCGCGGTCGGGCTTCTCGCCCTTGATCTCGAAGGGAAAATTGATGTTGGCGTCGAGATTGCGCCAGGGCAGCAAATTGGCTTCCTGGAAGACAAGACCGATGTCGGGATGCGGGCCGGTGATCGGCTTGCCGTCGAGCAGGATCTCGCCGTCCGAAAGGCCGTGCAGGCCGGACATCGACCACAGCAGCGTGGTCTTGCCGCAGCCGGACGGGCCTACGACCGAGACGATCTCGTTGGCGGCGACGTGGAGGGTGCAGCGGTCCAGCGCCAGCAGGTCGCCCGACGCCGTGTGGTAGATCTTGGTCGCTTCCCGCACGCCAAGCTTCGGGGTCTTTGCATCGCCCGTGTTCATCCGCCCCTCGGAGAATGCGCGACGACCTCATGGATCGTCCGTCCGCGAAAATCAGTGTGTAACTATCCTACTTGCCTGTCAAGGCGCCAACCGGCGCCGCGACGCGCACGGCCCCACGATATCTATTATCCGATTGATTTTGCGTCCCTATCCGTTCCTTGAAAAACATGTTACTTTCCTACATACTGATTGCGCAACGGCGCCATACGCTACCGTCCCTTCACGCCACCGCGACGTTCACGGCCGGACATGGTAGGGCTCGGCAACGGCGCGACACGCGCGGCAATGAACGAGGCGCACCGATGACCGAAGCTCAAGGCGATGTCCGGCGGAGCGCAAGCGACGCCGCGCCCGGCCACGCGCCGCGCATTCCCGACATCATCTCGCAGGTGAAGGATTCCTACGCCGATCTTCGACCGGCGGAGCGTCGCGTGGCGGACGTCGTGCTCGACGATGTGCAGTTCGCGGTCGACGCCTCCAACGCGGCGCTGGCCGCGCGGGCGCGCGTCAGCGAGCCGACGGTCACCCGCTTCTGCCGCGCCATCGGCTGCGACGGCGTGCGCGACTTCAAGCTGAAGCTGGCGCAGAGCCTGGTGGTCGGCTCGCTCTATCTCGCCAAGCCGCCGGCCACCGCCGGCAGCGATAACGGCATGCCGTTCTGGAGCGCCGTGTTCGGTGAGGCGCAGCGGGCGCTGCACGAGGTCGAGCGGCAGCTCGACCCGGCCGAGCTGCAGAAGGCGGCCGAGCTGATCGCCAGGGCGCGCCAGGTCGCGGTGTTCGGCCTCGGCGGCAGTTCCTCCGCATTGGCGCAGGAGACGCAGTACCGGCTGTTCCGCTACGGCGTCACCGTCAGCGCCCACAGCGACCCCTACCTCATGCGCATGACCGCCTCGACGCTGAAGCCGGGCGACCTCGTCATCGCCATCTCGGCCACCGGGCGCACGCGCGAGGTCATCGAGGCGGTCGAGCTGGCGAAACACTACCGCGCCTCCGCCATCGGCGTGACGGCGCCCGACACGGAGCTGGCGCGGGCCTGCGACGTCCGCCTGACCGCATCGATCCCCGAATATCCGGACACGCTGAAGCCGACGGCGTCGCGCTACGCCTTCCTGGCGATCGTCGACCTGATGGCGGTGGCCGCCGGCTACAAGCTCGACGCCCCGGCGCGCGAGACGCTGCGGCGCATCAAGTACACCATCCAGTTGCACCGCGCCGGCAAGGAGATGGAGCCGCTGGGGGATTGACGCACGCCGCCGGGAGAATGCCTACCGCACCCGCCGCCGCTCCGAGGCCGGCTGGAAGGCGATGCGCGCATGGTAGCGGCAATAGGGCCCGTTCTCGGCGCAGTCGTTGCCGCAGAAGTGGAAGCCTTCGGCCAGCGGATCGCCGATCGGCCATTTGCAGGTCCGCTCGTTGAGCTGGATGAGCTGCAGGTTGCGCGAGATCGGAACGACGACGTTCTCCTCGTTGCGGACGCGCTCGCGCACCAGCGGCTCGGCGTCGAACTGCGTCTGCAGGGCGGTGGCGCCGAACGAGGAGGGAGCGGGCCGCGGCGCGGGGGCCGGGCGCGGCGCCTTGACCGTCGGCTGCGCGGGCTTCTTCTGCCGCGGGGTGGCCGTCTGCGTGCGGCCGCGGCCCGACAGCTTCAGGCGGTGGACCTTGCCGATCACCGCGTTGCGGCTGACCCCGCCAAGCTGGGCTGCGATCTGGCTGGCGCTCAATCCCTCGGCCCATAGCTTTCGGAGGGTCTCGACACGCTCGTCCGTCCAAATCATGGTCTTGCTCCTGCGCCGCCCGTGCGGGCGTCCGAATCCGTCAACACCCCGGCCACCGCCGGGTCGACACCACATATATATGTGTGGGTAGGCCGCCGCACGAAATCTAGCTATCTCGTAGTCTTTAAGTACCGTATTGACTGACTCCGTGACAAGAGTCCGTCATGCAACACGAATCAGAAAATTGGGTTTTCCCCAACTTGCCGACAAGTTGGCGGAACGGCCGACTCCACTGCGGCCGACGTTTCCGTTGACTTCACGGCCGAAAACTCCAATATGCTCGGCGAGGCCGCCGTTTTGGCGGCTTTTTTGATTTCTTCGAGGACGCATGCCCATGAGCGGATCGGCGCTTTTCGAGACTTTCGCCCGCGCTCCCCTGTCGTTCGAGCGCGGCGAGGGATGCTGGCTGATCGACGAGCGCGGACAGCGATATCTCGACTTCGCCGGCGGCATCGCCGTCAACTCGCTGGGCCACAGCCACCCCGCTTTGGTAAGCGCGCTGACCGAGCAGGCGCAGAAGCTCTGGCACGTCTCCAATCTATACGAGATCCCGGGCCAGCGCCGGCTGGCCGAGCGGCTTGTGGCCAACAGCTTCGCCGACAAGGTGTTCTTCACCAATTCCGGCGCCGAGGCGCTGGAATGCGCCATCAAGACGGCGCGCCGCTACCAGTATGTCTCCGGCCATCCCGAGCGCTTCCGCACCATCACCTTCGAGGGCGCCTTCCACGGCCGGACGCTGGCGACCATCGCCGCCGGCGGCCAGGCGAAATATCTGGAAGGTTTCGGCCCCAAGGTGGACGGCTTCGATCAGGTTCCGTTCGGCGACATGGAAGCCCTGGAGAAGGCGATCGGGCCCGAAACGGCGGCGATCCTGATCGAGCCGGTGCAGGGTGAGGGTGGGGTGCGCGAGGTGCCGACAGCCATGCTGAAGCGCCTGCGCGAGCTGTGCGACCAGCACGGCCTGCTGCTCGTCTACGACGAGGTGCAGTGCGGCATCGGCCGGACCGGCAAGCTGTTCGCCTATGAGCGCGCCGGCGTCGCGCCCGATCTGATGGCGATCGCCAAGGGCATCGGCGGCGGTTTTCCGATGGGCGCCTGCCTGGCGACCGACGACGCGGCCTCCGGCATGACGCCCGGCGTGCACGGCACCACCTTCGGCGGCAATCCGCTCGCCATGGCGGTCGGCAACGCCGTGCTCGACGTGGTGCTGGCGGACGGTTTCCTCGACGAGGTCGCGCGCAAGGCGCTGCTGTTCAAGCAGGGGCTGGCCGGACTCGCCGACGAGTTCCCCGAGGTGATCGAGGAGGTGCGCGGCGCCGGCCTGCTGCTCGGCATCAAGTGCCGCCAGCCCAACGCCAAAGTGTCGGCGGCGCTGCGCGACGAGAAGCTGCTCACCGTCCCGGCGGGCGACAACGTCGTGCGCCTGCTGCCGCCGCTGATCGTCGGCGACGAGGAGATCCGAGACGCGCTCGGCCGCATCCGCGCCGCCGCCGCCCGGCTGTCCACGTCTGCCGCCGCGTGACGGGACGGCGCCCATGACCAGCGACATCAGGCATTTCACCGACCTGTCGGCCGTTCCGGCGGCGGAGCTGCGCTCCATGCTGACCGACGCCGGCGCCCGCAAGGCCGAGATCAAGGCCGGCCGCCGCTCGCGCCCGCTGGACGGCAAGGTGCTCGCCATGATCTTCGACAAGCCGTCGACGCGCACCCGCGTCTCCTTCGACGTCGGCATGCGCCAGCTCGGCGGCGAGACCATCATGCTGACCGGCACCGAGATGCAGCTCGGCCGCAGCGAGACCATCGCCGACACCGCAAAAGTGCTGTCGCGCTATGTCGACGCCATCATGATCCGCACCACCCAGCACGAGCGGCTGCTGGAGCTCACCGAGAACGCCACCGTGCCGGTGATCAACGGGCTGACCGACGACACCCATCCCTGCCAGCTCATGGCCGACATCATGACCTTCGAGGAGCATCGCGGCCCGGTCGCCGGCAAGACCTTTGCCTGGGTCGGGGACGGCAACAACGTGCTGCATTCGCTGCTGGAAGCCTCGGCCCGCTTCGACTTCAACCTGCGCATCGCCGTGCCGGAAGGCAGCGAACCGGCGGACCGATATGTCGACTGGAGCAAGGCCAATGGCGGCGACATCCGCCTGACCCGCTCGGCCGAGGAGGCGGTGGAGGACGCCGACTGCGTCGTCACCGACTGCTGGGTGTCGATGGGCCAGGAGCACCGCGCCCGCGGCCACAACGTGTTCCTGCCCTACCAGGTCAACGAGCGGCTGATGCAGCGGGCCAGGCCCGACGCGCTGTTCATGCACTGCCTGCCGGCGCATCGCGGCGAGGAGGTCACCGACGCGGTGATCGACGGGCCGCATTCGGTGGTGTTCGACGAGGCCGAGAACCGGCTGCACGCCCAGAAGGCGGTGCTCGCCTGGTGCCTGCGCGCTTGAACGGTCTCGCCGGCGCGCCTATCTCTGCGGCATCACCCCGAAAGTGAACGCAATGCCTGCGGCGGCCATGACCGGCACCGCATGGCCAAGGGATTTGGTGCGATGACGGACAAGCAGCGCAGGCTCGGCGAGATCGGCTTTGCCGGCGACGACGACGTGGTGCCCTTCGAGGTGGAGGCGCTCGACGTGCGCGGCCGCGTCGTCCAGCTCGGCGCCATGCTCGACCGGATTCTTGCCCGCCACGCCTATCCCGAGCCGGTGGCGCGGCTGGTCGCCGAGGCCTGCCTGGTCACCGTGCTGCTCGGCACGTCGCTGAAGTTCGACGGAAAATTCATCCTGCAGACGCGCAGCGACGGGCCGGTCGACATGGTCGTCGCCGACTTCGCGACGCCGTCGTCGCTGCGCGCCTATGCGCGTTTCGACGAGGAACGGCTGGCCGCGGCGATCGCCGCCGGCGAGGATGCGCCGGAAAAGCTGCTGGGTGCCGGCGTGCTGGCGCTCACCATCGACCAGGGCGACCACACGCAGCGCTACCAGGGCATCGTGGCCCTCGACGGCACCGGCCTACAGGAGGCGGCGAAGGCCTACTTCCGCCAGTCCGAGCAGATCCCGACCGACGTGAAGCTGTCGGTCGGCAAGCTGGTGCTGCCCGGCGAGGGCGGCAGCCGCGAGCATTGGCGGGCCGGCGGGCTGCTGGCGCAGTTTCTGCCGAAGTCGGCCGAGCGCAGGCACGCGCCGGACCTTCCCGGCGGCGACGGCGATCCGCTCGCTTCGCCGCAGGAAGTCGCGGACGCCGCCTGGCAGGAGCTGCTGGCGCTGGTCGCCACCGTGGAGCACGAGGAACTGCTCGACCCGAAGGTCGGATCCGAGCGGCTGCTCTACCGGCTCTTCAACGAGCACGGCGTGCGCGTCTTCGAGGGCACGGCGGTCGAGGACCGCTGCTCCTGCTCGGAAGAGCGCATCCGCGGCATCCTCGCCGGCTTCACCGCCGAGGAAATCGAGGAGTCCGTCGAGGACGGCGTGATCCGCGTCAACTGCGAGTTCTGCTCGAAGGGCTACGCGTTCCAGCCGTCGGAGTTTTCTTCGGCGGAGGCGTGAAGGCCCACCAAGCCGTCCGGGGCGTATCGCCCGCTACGACTGGGCGGCTTGGCACTCGCGCAGCTTCTCGAAGGCTGCGTGGGTGCCGGTGAGATTCAGGACGAGCGAGTGCGGCATTGCCGCCCGGGCCGGACGGCTTGGCATGCCCGGTATTTGACGAGAAGTGTAATTCACCCGCTCAATCACCGTTAAGCTTGACGCGAGTGAGCGCTTTCGCTGGCGCAAACCTTTGATATCGTTTGTGCTTCTCATCAACGGAGCACTTCGATGCCTGTTGCCCGTCTCGCCGCCCTGGCCGGCCTCGCCGCGGCCGCCGCGTTCCTCGCCGCCCCTGCCAATGCGCTGACGATGCAGGAATGCAGCGCCAAGTACAACGCCGCAAAGGAAGCTGGTACGCTCGGCGACGTGAAATGGAACGATTTCCGCAAGTCCCAATGCGGGTCGGACGACGAGGCGGCAATCGCTCCGCCAGTCGAGAACAAGCTGAAGACTTCCAGCGTAAAGCCCGCCGCTGCCGCCGCCATGCAAGAGGCCAAGGGCCTGACGATGACCGAGTGCAGCACCAAGTACAAGGGCGCGCAGGAAGCCGGCGTGACGGGGTTGAAATGGAACGATTTCCGCAAGGCCGAATGCGGCCCCGGATCCGATCCGGTAGCGCTCAGCACCGACGGCGCGGCGGAGCCGGCCCCGGTCAACTTCGCGGCCCCGCGCGGCGTGACCTTCCCGCGCGGCGTCCCGGCAAAATATGCTGGCGAGACGCCGGCAAAGGCACGGATGCGTACCTGCCTCGACGCATACTACGCCAACAAGACCAACGACACGCTCGGCGGTCTGAAATGGGTGCAGAAGGGCGGCGGCTACTACAGCCTCTGCAACACCAGGCTGAAGGGGTGACGCCACCCGGCGCCGGCGCGGCTTCCTCGAAGCGCAAGCCTTGCAGGACGTCGACGCAGTGCCTTCGATCGAACTCGGCGTGTTCGAGCGTCAGAAACCCTGACGCGTTCGCAGGCTTGGCTCAGGGGACAGTTTACTTTCTTTCGGCAGAAAGCCGCAGCGGTTCAGAAGTCGCGCGGGCCGAAAAAAGTAAACTGTCCCCGGCGCTTATTCCTCAATTCACCGTGCGCCTCCCATCCGGGAGGTCGAGCGAAAAAGCCGGAATGGCGACGTCGAACGTGTCGCCGCGCGCGTTGCGCATGGTGTAGCGGCCGACCATGATGCCGGACGGCGTCGAGAGCGGGCAACCCGACATGTACTGGTAGCTGTCGCCCGGATCGAGCTCCGGCTGCTCGCCGACCACGCCCGGCCCGCGCACTTCCTCGACGCGGCCGGTTCCGTCGGTGATGTGCCAGTAGCGCGACAGGAGCTTCACGTGCTCGTCCGACTGGTTGTCGATGGTGACGCGGTAGCCCCAGACGTAGCGGCCCGCCTCGGGGTCGGAGCGGTCGGCCAGGTAGAAGGGCTCGACGCTCACTTCGATGTCGTGCGTCATGGTCCGGTACATGATGCGCTCCATAACGCCGTCAGGATCAACCTTGAAGACGGCGAGGTCAACCCGTCCTTTGGGTCCGGGAGGCCTATGCCGCCGCCTTCAGCGCCCGCTCGATGTCGGTCACAAGGTCGCCGGCATCCTCCAGCCCGACCGACAGCCTGACCGTGCCGGGGCCGATGCCGAGCTCGGCCCGCGCCTCGTCGGTTAGGTTCTTGTGCGTGGTCGTCGCCGGGTGCGTGATCAGGCTCTTGGCGTCGCCGAGATTGTTGGAGATCAGCACGATCTTCAGCGCGTTCTGGAAGGCGAAGGCCGCCTTCTTGCCGCCCTTCAGCTCGATGCAGATCAAAGTGGAGCCGCCGCTCATCTGCCGCTTCACCACGTCGGCCTGCGGATGGTCGGCGCGGCCGGGATAGATGACCCGGGCGATTTCCGGGCGCTCCGCCAGGAAGTCGGCGATCTTTGCGGCGCTCTCGGTCTGCTGGCGCACCCTGAGCGGCAGCGTCTCCAGCCCCTTCAACAGCGTCCAGGCGTTGAACGGCGACAGGCTGGGGCCCGTATGGCGGAAATAGTCGTGAAGGTTCTCGTCGATCCACTTCTTGTCGGAGAGGATGACGCCGCCGAGGCAGCGGCCCTGCCCGTCTATGTGCTTGGTGGCGGAATAGACGACGACATGCGCGCCGAGCTGCAGCGGCTTCTGCTGCAGCGGCGTGGCGAACACGTTGTCGACCACCAGCCGCGCGCCGATCTCGTTGGCGAGCTTCGCCACCGCGGCGATGTCGATCACCTCCAGCGTCGGATTGGTCGGGCTTTCCAGGAAGAACAGCTTTGTGTTCGGCCGCACCGCCTTGTGCCAGTTGGCGATGTCCGTGCCGTCGACCAGCGTCGCCTCGATGCCGTAGCGCGGCGCCAGCGTCTCCACCACCCAGCGGCACGAGCCGAACAGCGCGCGCGCCGCCACGATGTGGTCGCCGGCGCGAAGGCCGCACAGGATCGCCGAGGTGACGGCGGCCATGCCCGACGAGGTGGCGCGCGCGTCCTCGGCGCCTTCCAGCGCGCACATGCGCTTCTCGAACATGTCGACGGTGGGATTGGCGTAGCGCGAATAGATGAAGCCCGGCGTCTCGCCCTTGAAGCGGGCTTCGGCGGCTTCGGCGCTTTCGTAGACATAACCCTGGGTGAGAAAGATCGCCTCCGACGTCTCGCCGTGGTCGGAGCGCAGCGTGCCCCCGTGGACGAGGCTCGTCGCCGGCTTCCAGTCGCGTTCAGCGTCATGCGTCATGGGCGTTCCCCAAAAAACAAAAAACCGGCCGCGACGTCGCAACCGGTCCATATGGCCTTGGCGGCCCGACGGTCCTTTAGCGACTTGTTTAACGTGGCTGCAAGCCGACCGGCCAAATCACCACGGGATAAACCTCCCCATAAACCCGCCACACGCTTGCGTCAATCATGCGGTTGGCTAAAGCAGGATGTCCAACCGGAGCCGGCCGTGCGCGAAGAGGGAATATTAGCCGATCACCAGATCGCAGCCTTGTTCCACGGCGGCGCTCTGGCCGCCGCCCGGCCGCTCGACGCCGACCAGATCCAGCCGGCCAGCCTCGACCTGCGCCTCGGCGAAAAAGCCTACCGCGTGCGCGCCAGCTTCCTGCCGGGGCGCGAGCATCGCGTCGCCGACAAGCTCGCCCGGCTGAAGCTGCACGAGATCGACCTCAGCAACGGGGCGGTCCTGGAGACCGGCTGCGTCTACATCGTGCCGCTGCTGGAGAGCCTGAAGCTGCCCGCCGACGTCGCGGCCTCCGCCAACCCGAAGAGTTCGACCGGCCGCCTCGACATCTTCACCCGGGTGATGACCGATTTCGGCCAGGAGTTCGACAAGATCGCCACCGGCTATGCCGGGCCGCTGTGGCTGGAGGTCAGCCCGCGCACCTTCCCGATCGTCGTGCGCGCCGGCTCGCGCCTGTCGCAGATCCGCTTCCGCAAGGGCAATGCGGTGATCGGCGAGTTCTCGCTGCAGATGCTGCACGACACCGAGACGCTGGTCGCCGCCGAGGAGCCGAACATTTCGGGCAGCGGCATCGCGCTGTCCATCGACCTGATGGGCGACGCGAACGGCCTGGTCGGCTATCGCGGCAAGCACCACACCGGCATCGTCGACGTCGACAAGCGCGCCGCCCACGATGTGTTCGACTTCTGGGAGCCGCTCTACCGCCGCGGCGAGCCGGGCGAGCTGGTGCTCGACCCCGACGAGTTCTACATCCTGGTCAGCCGCGAGGCCGTGCACGTGCCGCCGTCCTACGCCGCCGAGATGACGCCGTTCGACCCGCTGGTCGGCGAGTTCCGCGTCCACTATGCCGGCTTCTTCGACCCCGGCTTCGGCCATTCGGCGGCCGGCGGCACTGGCAGCCGCGCCGTGCTGGAGGTGCGCAGCCACGAGGTGCCCTTCATCCTCGAGCACGGCCAGGTGGTCGGCCGGCTGGTCTACGAGCACATGCTGTCGCGGCCGAAGACGCTCTACGGCACCGACCTCGGCTCCAACTACCAGGCGCAGGGCCTGAAGCTGTCGAAGCATTTTCGCTGAGCGGGGCGTGGCGCAGGGGACAGCCATTGGTTTCCGGAGGGCGACCGGGCGGCAAAGCGTTCGATCGCGCAATGCCCTGTAGCTCGGAGTACGCTCCCCAGTTCTGCGCCGCCGGCACTCTCCGCCACCGGTACGGCATGGATCCTAGGGTCTTCGCCTCCGCTGCGCTCCGGCTCCGCCCTAGGATGACGAATGCATTGATATTGTTGGCTAATCGCCAAGGTTGAAGATTTGCGGAAACGCTCCTCTCTTCGTCATCCTATGGCGGAGCAGGCCGAAGGCCGTCGCGCAGACCATAGGATCCATGCCGGAACGCCAGCGAAGTGCTCCGGCGGTGCGGAAGTCCCACATCCTTGAGCAAAGCCGGGTGGTCGGTTAGCTGGTCTAAGAGCATATGCTGACCCCGCCAAAGGCGCTACGGCACCGACCTCGGCTCCAAATCAGCGAAACATCGCATCCTTCGCCGAGCCCAGACATGCATAGAAACCGCCGATGAACATCAGCTCCCGCACGGTGTGGTGCGATCTGCCCCAATGGCGATAGCTTTTCTTCGCATCGAGGTCTTTCGAATCCCGAAGCAGCCCAGGCATCATGCTGCGCGTGCATCCGAGAACATGGGCGCGGGCGGAATCGATGCCGCAGGCCTTGCTTCCCGCGTTGAGGTCAGCCACCCGAAGACGACCGGTCTGCTGATCGGCATTGCGCAGCAGAAACCGGACTTGCCCGCTCGAATAGCCTTGGCCCGACAGGTATTGGCTGAGTTGGGCGCGCCCCGCCTTGTAGGAAACCTTGCTGCACTGGGCGGCCCCGGATGCATTGACCGCAGAAGCGAGCAGCGTGCTCAGCACGACGCCGAAGATCGTCAAGCTTCTTGCCATAGCCTTCCCCCGCAATGCCGCCGCTATCGTCCTTGTTCGTATACCGTCCGCAACTCCCGCAGCTCCGCGCGCAACGCCTTGAGCTCGGCAAGAATGCTCTCCTGGTCGTCTTGCAGCGCCTGGCGCTCGGCGGTTTCCACCGCCTCGTGCTCGGCCTCCATGGCCGAGACGATGACGCCAATGAACAGGTTGAGCACGGTGAAGGAGGTGGCGACGATGAAGGGGATGAAGAACAGCCAGGCATAGGGATGGACCTCCATCACCGGCCGCACCACGCCGTCCGACCATCCTTCCAGCGTCATCACCTGGAACAGCGTGAACAGCGATTCGCCGACGTCGCCGAACAGCTGCGGGAACTGCGGGCCGTAGAGTTTCGTCGCCATCACCGCGAAGACGTAGAAGACCAGGCCGAGCAAGAGCACGATCGAGCCCATGCCGGGCAGCGCGGCGATGAAGCCGGTGACCACGCGCCTGAGCGACGGCACGATGCTGATCAGCCTGAGCACGCGCAGGATGCGCAGCGCCCGCAGCACCGACAGGCCGCCGGTCGCCGGCAGGAGCGCGATGCCGACGACGAACAGGTCGAAGATGCGCCAGGGATCGCGGAAGAAACCGGCGCGGTAGACGATGGCGCGCGCCGCCAGCTCCGCGACGAAGATCGCCAGGATCACCCGGTCGATGGCCGCCAGCAGCCCGCCGAAGCGCTCGACGGCAGCCGGCCACGTCTCCAGCCCGAGCGTCACGGCGTTGAGCAGGATCAGCGCCGTGATGGCGAGCTCGAAGCGGCGGGATTCGATCAGGGACTTCAGCGCGTTCATACAATCCTCGACGGTGTCGGAGCGCCGCAGATGTGGCGAGCGGCGGCTGCCGCGTCAAGCGCCGATCTCCGGCGCTGCGCAGAAAGGCGGCGGCGCGCGTCGTGGGAAGGAACAGGCAAGCTCGCCACGGGGCGATCGCATGAAGAATACCCCCACCCTGTGCAACCGATCAGATGCTTGACATTATGGACCGGGCACATGGTTGACACTT